>NZ_JAKUDH010000059.1:0-2221 GCF_031570495.1 Pseudomonas sp. JL2 | reverse complement strand
CGATCAACGCCCTCTGGATCGTCGTCGCAGCCGTGGCCATCTACCTGGTCGCCTACCGCTACTACAGCCTGTTCATCGCCAATAACGTGATGCAACTCGATGCGCGCCGGGCCACCCCCGCCGTGCTCAACAACGATGGCCTGGACTATGTCCCGACCAACAAACACATCCTGTTCGGCCACCACTTCGCGGCCATTGCCGGTGCGGGGCCGCTGGTCGGGCCGGTACTGGCGGCGCAGATGGGCTACCTGCCCGGTACGCTCTGGCTGATCGCCGGGGTGGTGCTGGCCGGTGCCGTGCAGGACTTCATGGTCCTGTTCCTGTCCACTCGTCGCAACGGTCGCTCCCTGGGCGACATGGTCCGCGAAGAGATGGGCCGAGTTCCCGGCACCATCGCGCTGTTCGGCTGCTTCCTGATCATGATCATCATCCTCGCGGTGCTGGCGCTGATCGTGGTCAAGGCGCTGGCCGAGAGCCCGTGGGGGATCTTCACGGTGATGGCGACCATCCCGATCGCGATGTTCATGGGCATCTACATGCGCTACATCCGCCCGGGCCGCATCGGTGAAATCTCCCTCATCGGCGTGTTGTTGCTGCTGGGTTCGATCTGGCTCGGCGGGCAAGTGGCCGCAGACCCGGTCTGGGCCGAGGCCTTCACCTTCACCGGCGTGCAAATCACCTGGATGCTGATCGGCTACGGTTTTGTTGCCGCGGTGTTGCCGATCTGGCTGATCCTGGCGCCGCGCGACTACCTGTCCACCTTCTTGAAGATCGGCACCATCGTCGCCCTGGCGATCGGCATCCTGGTCACCATGCCCGAGCTGAAAATGCCGGCACTGACCCAGTTCACCGACGGCACGGGCCCGGTGTGGAAGGGCGGATTGTTCCCTTTCCTGTTCATCACCATCGCCTGTGGCGCGGTTTCGGGTTTCCACGCGCTGATCTCTTCGGGCACCACGCCGAAGATGCTCGATAACGAAGTCAACGCCCGCTACATCGGTTACGGCGGCATGCTGATGGAGTCGTTCGTGGCCATCATGGCAATGGTCGCCGCTTCGGTGATCGAGCCGGGCGTGTACTTCGCCATGAACAGCCCGGCGGCGATCGTCGGCGGTGATGTGGTGAGCGTGGCGCAGACTGTCAGCAGCTGGGGCTTTGCAATCACCCCCGAAGCGCTGCAGGCGGTGGCCAATGACATCGGCGAGACCACCATCCTGGCCCGTGCCGGCGGTGCGCCGACGCTGGCGGTGGGGATCGCGCAGATCCTGCACTCGGTGTTGCCGGGTGAGAACACCATGGCGTTCTGGTACCACTTCGCGATCCTGTTCGAGGCGCTGTTCATCCTCACGGCGGTAGACGCCGGCACCCGTGCCGGGCGCTTCATGCTGCAGGACCTGCTGGGCTCGTTCGTACCAGCCCTCAAGCGGACTGAATCCTGGGTCGCCAACCTGATCGCCACCGCCGGCTGTGTGGCGCTGTGGGGCTACCTGTTGTACCAGGGCGTGATCGATCCGCTGGGCGGCATCAACACCTTGTGGCCGCTGTTCGGCATCTCCAACCAGATGCTGGCCGGTATCGCCCTGATGCTCGGCACCGTGGTACTGATCAAGATGAAGCGCCAGCGCTACGTCTGGGTGACCATGCTGCCGGCGGTCTGGCTGCTGATCTGCACCACCACGGCGGGCCTGATCAAGCTGTTCGACGCCAACCCGGCGATCGGCTTCCTGGCCCTGGCGCGCAAATACAACGATGCCCTGGCCGCCGGCCAGATCCTGGCCCCGGCCAAGAGCATCGAGCAGATGCAGCACGTGGTGTACAACGCTTACACCAACGCAACGCTGACGGTGTTGTTCCTGCTGGTGGTCTTCAGCATCCTGTTCTACGCGCTCAAGGTCGGCATCGCTGCCTGGGGTCACAAGGAACGCACGGATAAAGAAGCGCCCTTCCAGGCCGTGCCGGACGCCTGAATCGAGGATTGCAACGATGTTCAATGACTTGAGTCGCCTCGGTAAATACCTCGGTCAGGCCGCCCGCCTGATGGTCGGCATGCCCGACTACGACAACTACGTCGAGCACATGCAAAGCAAACACCCGGACAAACCGCTGATGGACTACGAGGCGTTCTTCCGCGAACGCCAGGAAGCCCGATACGGTGGCAAGGCGGGGCCCAAGTGTTGTTGATCAACTGATTTCAGGTTGATGAGGTAACCCTGTGGGAGCG
>NZ_JAKUDH010000058.1:0-2452 GCF_031570495.1 Pseudomonas sp. JL2 | reverse complement strand
GGCAACATCGAGTACCTGGGGCGTCTCGACCATCAGGTGAAATTGCGCGGCCAGCGCATCGAGCTGGGGGAAATCGACGCCGCACTGCTCGCGCAGGCCGGTGTTCGCGATGCCGCCACCTTGTTGCTCGACCAACGCCTGGTGAGTTTCTGGTGCGGAGACGCCGATGAGGCGACCCTGCGTGCCGACTTGAGCGACAGCCTGCCCGCGCACATGCAGCCAAGCCTGTTCGTGCAGCTCGACAGCCTGCCGCTCAACAGCAACGGCAAGCTCGACCGCAAGGCATTGGCCGCCACGCCGCTGCCACAGAGCCAAAGCGACCAGCCGCGCACAGCACCGCGCAACGCCACTGAAAGCGTACTCTGCGAACTGTTCGGCGAAGTGCTGGGTTGTTCGCCAGTCGGCATCGAAGATCACTTCTTCCAACTCGGCGGCCACTCCTTGCTGGCCACCCGCCTGGTCAGTCGGGTCCGTGAGCGCCTTGGGGTTTCCCTGCCCTTGCCGCTGGTGTTCGCCCAACCAACGGTGGCGGCCTTGGCCGAGCATCTGCGCGCGGCCATGCCCGGTGAATCGATCAGCGCGCAACCGCGCCCGGCGCAATTGCCCCTGGGTCTGGCCCAGCGCCGATTCTGGATGCTCAGTCGCCTGGTGCCGGAATCCCGCGAGTACCACATGCCGTTTGCCCTGACCTTGCGCGGTGAGCTGCAGGTCCAGGTCTTGCGCGAGGCCTTTGAGCAGCTCAGCCAGCGCCATCTGGTGCTGCGCAGCCGGATTGTCGAAGTCGACGGCGAGCCGCAATTGCTGATCGACGACCACGGACCGACGCTCGCGGTCACTGAAGTCGCGACCCAGGACTGGGCCTCGGCCTGCGCCAACGCCCAGGACGAACTGATGACAGCGTTCGACCTGGCCGCCGCCGCACCTTGGCGCGCGCATCTGCTGCAACGTCAGGGCAGCGACGAAAACCTGCTGCTGGTGTGCCTGCACCACAGTGCCACCGACGGTTGGGCCATGCAGTTGCTCATCGACGAACTGACCCAGGCCTACGCCGCCGGCCTCAACGGGCAGTCGCCGGCCTGGACGCCGCTGGAGATCGACTACGTCGATTTCGCCCTGTGGCAACAGCACCCGGACACCCAGGCCCGACGCAGTGACAGCCTGGACTACTGGAAAAACCACCTCGGCCAGGAAGACTACCAACTCGACCTGCCCATCGACCATCCGCGTGGCGCCGAAGCAGATCGTCGCGCCCGGCAACTGACCCTCCGTCTCGGCACCCAGCGCGCCGAAGCCATCCGTCAGTTCGCCCGTCAGCGCGGCACCACCACCTATGTGGTGCTCGCCACGGCCTTGAGCGCGCTGCTGGCGCGTTACAGCGGTCAACGGGAGATTCGCTTCGGCACCCCGGCGGACCAGCGTGATCAACCGCAAGCCCAGACACTGCTGGCCTGTCTGGTCAACACCCTGGTGATCCGCAGCGACGTCGACCAACTGGCTCCGGCCGAGCAATTGCTCGCCAGCCTCGAGGCCGACCTGCGCGCAGCCCAGGCCCATGCCGACCTGCCCTTCGCCACACTGGTCGGTGCTGTCGCGCAAAACCGCGACCTGAACCGTACACCGCTGTTCCAGGTGCTGTTCTCCCTGAACTATGGCCGGATGGACAGCAGCCAATGGCCGGGGCTGAACGTCGAAGAGCAGATGCTGCCGGTGATCGACGCCAAGTTCGAACAGAGCTGGGAAGTCCAGGACGATGGCAGCGACATGACGCTGGCACTGGAATACCAATCGGCCTTGTTCGACGAAACGACGATGCAACGCTGGAGCGCGCAGTGGTGTGCGCTGCTTGATGCCTTGGTGGCAACCCCTGGGCGCACGCTGGTCGAACTATTCCCGCAACAGCAGGATCAGCAGCAACTGGATCGCTGGAACGCCACCGAACGTCACTACAGCGGCCCGACCAACCTGCACACCGCGCTCAGTCAACAGGCAGCTCTGAGCCCCAACGCCCCAGCGCTGGTGTTCGAAGGCCAGCGCCTGAGCTATGCCGAACTGGATCAACGGGCGCAAACCGTTGCCCGGGCCCTGCGCGCCGCCGGTGTAGGTACTGACAGCATCGTGCCGCTGTGCATGGAGCGTTCGGTGGAGATGGTCGTGGCCTTGCTCNAGCTATGCCGAACTGGATCAACGGGCGCAAACCGTTGCCCGGGCCCTGCGCGCCGCCGGTGTAGGTACTGACAGCATCGTGCCGCTGTGCATGGAGCGTTCGGTGGAGATGGTCGTGGCCTTGCTCGGCATCGTCCATGCCGGCGCCGCGTGGTTGCCGCTGGACCCGGAATTGCCGGCTGCACGCCTGGCGTTCCTGATTGAGGATGCCGATGCCAAGGTCACCTTGACCCAGGCGCAGTGGCTGTCGCGCCTGCCCGCCGGGCATCAGGCCTGGACCCTCGACACT
>NZ_JAKUDH010000057.1:0-2884 GCF_031570495.1 Pseudomonas sp. JL2 | reverse complement strand
CCGTGGTCGACGTGACCGATGGTGCCAACGTTGACGTGCGGCTTATTACGTTCGAACTTTTCCTTAGCCATCGAAATCACCCCTAGGAGAAGAATTTAGCAAGTCACACAAACCATTAAAACAAAGGCAGATATTTTCATATCTGCCTTGTTATATGGAGCTCTTGAGCGGATTTGAACCGCTGACCTCACCCTTACCAAGGGTGTGCTCTACCAACTGAGCTACAAGAGCGAAACACTATGCACAACCTGCAAACTTGGAGCGGGTAGCGGGAATCGAACCCGCATCATCAGCTTGGAAGGCTGAGGTTCTACCACTAAACTATACCCGCGGAGCTTGCAGCTCACGCTAAAACTGGTGGAGGGGGAAGGATTCGAACCTTCGAAGTCGTAGACGTCAGATTTACAGTCTGATCCCTTTGGCCGCTCGGGAACCCCTCCTAAGCGAGCCGGCATTCTATATCATGCCAGCCTTCTGTCAAGCATTTTCTCATAAAAAACCTGAGGTTAGCTGCGTTGACGCCGCTTCGTGGCGCCAGCCATTAAAGGCCTTCGCTGCGAAGCGGGCGCCATTCTATGCAAACTACCCTGCGGGTGCAACCCCCTCACAGGGCATTATTTTATGTTTTAACTCATTGAATTCTTTAGAAAGGTTTTGAAGCAGCGTTTCATTCACCTTCATCGCGCTATCTGGCGAAATCAGAACCCAAAATCCTTCTCCCTCAGGCAGATTCGGTGAGCCCTGCGCAATGGAGCGAGCCGCGATCCCGGATGCCGCGAGCCGCTGCTCCAGCTGGCGCGCCATTTCAATCCGGGTGAAGCCACCAAGATAAACACATGCGCCTCGGCCAGCAGATTTGCCTGAATCCCGCCTTACAAGCGCATCTGCCGTTTCGCTCAAGAGATGAATATCCTGCTGCGACCCTCGGTACAAACTCAACGGAGTCACATCTTTTGCCCGAAGCGGAGCCTCCTGTTGATGCCAGACGTAATAAAAGACATTCAAAACCACCAACAGCAGAAAAAGCCACCGCATAGGAACCTCAAGACAAAGGGCAGGCCATCGCCAAACCAACAAAAACCAGATCAGGCACTACCCTGGCATCAGGCACAACACCGGATACCAAATTGGCATCTCCCCCCGTGAGAAATACTACGAAGTCGTTCCCCCAATATTCTTTAGCCAGTTCAAGCTGAGTCAGGACAAACCCTCTGAGCATGAGCATGCAACCGCGCTCCACCGCCTCAACGGTCGCACGACCAGGGGCGAGACTCTCGTGAGCCCGCTCGGCAGCCGTATCGTCATAGCGAATCCGTCGGGTATGAGTGCGCAACTGATTACGCATCAAAGGCATACCAGGACAAATGAACCCCCCTAAATGCTCACCATCCGCGGCCACGAAATCCGCTGTAACGGCCGTACCGAAATCGAGCACCAGGCAGGCTCCCGAAGCGAGATGGAAGCCCCCAAGCAAAGCCAACCATCGATCGAGCCCTAGCCGCTCGTAATCGTTGTAACCGTTCTTAACACCGGCCAACTCCCGAACAGGCACAGCGCGTGAGACAGACACTCCAAAAACATCAATTAGTAGAGCAACCAACGAATCCGTCTCTTGCGGAGTCCTCACGCTAACGAGACGGCATTTCTTGAGCTTAAATTTATCGGCGTCACTCAAGCTTGCCAGCAGGGCACTATCGGTACCAACCACCCCTCCTTCGATCGGTGTTACGCCGTCGAAGTCAAGGACACGCCACTTGATAAAGCTATTGCCGCAATCGAGCTCAAGAATCATCACGCAACCTCAAACTGAGCTCACCACCGCTAAAGATTTTTTCCACGCCATCCACCTTCAAACGCAGCGCGCCCTGACGATCAATGCCCATCACAACCCCGTCAACCTGGTTGATACCGGCAATCAGGGAAACATTCCGCCCCTGCCACAGATGGTATCGCTCCCATTCCTCCTGGATCGCGGAGAAACCCGACACCTGGTGGAGCCTGAGGTAATGCTGAAACTTCGCGGCCAACCGTCCAACCAGCTCGTTTCGATCAAAATCCCTGCCCGCCTCAAGGCACATGGACGTCCATTGCTGGTCGACCTCATCGGTCGACCGCATATTCACATTAATCCCTACGCCGAGAACAACGTGGCAAACGTCTGCTGGATCCCCCACCAATTCAAGCAAGATGCCCGCGATTTTCTTATCACCTACCAGGACATCGTTAGGCCACTTCAGCCCAGCCCCCGCAATCCCCATATCATGCAAGGCGTGCATAACTGCAAGCCCCACAACCAGGCTGAGCCCCTCAATTTGGCGCATGCCACCATCAATTCGCAGCACCAGACTGTGGTAAAGATTGTCGGCAAACGGACTCACCCACTTGCGACCACGACGACCACGACCGGCTGTCTGTCGCTCGGCCAAAATCATAAATGGCGCGCTCATTCCACGCTCTATGGCGCGAAGCGCTTCAGCGTTGGTCGAATCAATGGAGTCAAATATATGGATGGGCCACTCACAGGACTCTTTGGCGCTAATCTCAGCCGAGTCCAAAAGCAGCAGCGGCTTAGCCAGCTGATAACCTCTACCTCGAACCTTATGAACAGATAGCCCTAACTCCGCCTCCAGGTGCTGCAACTGCTTCCATACAGCACTACGACTGATACCCAGCGCAGTACCCAGCGCCTGACCCGAGTGGAAGCGGCCATCTTTCAGAAGTTTAAGCAACGTGAGCATGCAAACTGCACCTGATAATGAGGCCCGCATGATAGCGATGCGCAAGACCGTTGCATAGAAACACAAATGGTCTTTCCTGCGAGCAAAACAAAACCCCTACCTGCGTCAGCAGATAGGGGTTTCGGAATTTAATCTTGACGATGACC
>NZ_JAKUDH010000056.1:0-3084 GCF_031570495.1 Pseudomonas sp. JL2 | reverse complement strand
TCGCTTAATCTGGCGGTGCAGGCCATACCCGAGGCCAGTCTTGGCATGCCGCTGATTCCGCAGGCGGCACAAAATGGTATCGGTAGCGAGCTGAATCTGGGCAATTTCACGGGCGATGCCCGCGTTACCGTCGCGCCATGGCCGTTAATCGCGGCGGGACAACGTGTTTGGTTGCGTGTTGAAGGTACTGCGCAGAATGGTTCGGACTATACGATTACGCTTTACTCCAGTTCAGCGGTTATTTCGAGCGAAGTAACAGCCGGCCTCTCTAAAGCGCTGTTGCGCAGCGAGCTTGAAAAACTGCGCGACGGTTCTGAGCTCAAGGTGGTGCTGGAGGTTACTTTCGATCGCAGCACCAGCCAGAGCGAGGCTGTTGCCTTTCCGTTGCGGACCTATACCGTCAACGTAAGTCCCCCCATGACTCTGGATCCTTCAACCATGCTCTTGGACGGCATCAAGTTTTTTCAATCGTTCGGTTTGGTGGAGCGAGAGGTTCCCAACAATACAGGTATCCGTATTCCCACCGGCGGAGTTCCACCCTATACCTATACCTCGCTTAATCAACAAACTGCATCTGTATCTGAAGCGGGCAAGGTAACCGGTCTTCGGAACGGTGGGACTACGATTGTGGTTAGGGACTCCGTCGGTACAGAGGCGCGTTATGGGGTGGTCGTCCAGAATATACACCGACTGTTAAGACGTGAAGGGTTCACGACCGCTGCGGACGTGCACGCATGGGCACGCGAAGTTGGATGGGAACCGACAAAACCTATACAGGACCTCCTTGAGGCCTTTCCGCAGAATTTTGGAACTTTTGAAGGACTGATCGAAACAAGACCCTCGGGCCCACAGCCGAATGATCAATTCACGGGGGTCGCGCATATATGGTTCTACAGTAACGGCAGATCCGCTATTTCGGCATATGTGATGACAACAGAAAGGCCTGGCTCTCTGTCCTTTCATGACGATGGTACTAGGCTATTTCCCCGTATGCTGGCATTCGAACCGCTCAATAGCTGAGGAGTAGCATTGCCAATTTGGGGACGAAGAAGCGGATAAGGGAACGCATTTATCTATCAGAAGTCCTGTGAAAGCGAAGAAACTCGCTTTCACAGCCCCGAACTTGCCGAAACTGTGTCCCACCCCATCCTACCCCCTCGGACTGCCCGTCTTGCGCCGTTGCCTACAATTACGCAAGAGTCCGCCAGCTTGTGCACCTTACTCCCCGCTGGTGCGGACCGACGTCTCGGGGAAAATCCCGATCGATCACAGCATCTCGGCACAAAACTCGGTAGGCGTGACAATCCGCGTGCGTCCTATGTGCCCACGCTGCAGGAGACCGGCGCGGCGATCACCGGTTACCAGATAGTCCGCGTCACCTGCAAGGGCCATCGCCAGTAAAAATGAGTCATCCGGATCATCGGCTTCGACCTCGATGGCCAGACGCTCCAGTACGACTGCCCGTTGCAGGTTATTGATCATGGCGCCCACTTTAGCGGGCTGAAGGATGGCCTGGAGCTTGGGATAGCGGCTGGCCCGACGGATTTCATCGAGTTGCATCCGCGAGGTCACCACTTCGAAACGCGCCGCTCGCCAGGCGCGGTAAATAGCATCGGGCGCACCGTGTGGCGAAATCAGAGCGCTGAACAGGCTGTTGGTATCCAACACAACCCGCATCAGCGCTTACGTGCCCAGTCGAGAGCTTCATCGACCATTGAGGTCAATTGCGTTTCGCTCAGATTGGCTGTTGCGGCCTTGGCTTGTTCGGCCGTCAGCTCCAGAATGTGTGCCTGTACCGCTTCTTCAATAAAGCGCGACAGGTCGCCTTTGCGGCCACCGCCCTGGCTGGCCAGAAACATCCGAAGCGACTGGTCGGTGTCGGCCGAGACGGCGACATTCCAACGGATGGTACTCATGGTGTTCCCCTTGATAGGTGTTTGTGTGTTTATACACCTATCTTTTGCAGCCACGCAACGCGAGCAAAGCCTTTACTAACCAATAAAGGTCGCGGCTTCCCTCTTCCGAAAACAGGTGACGCAAAAAATGTGATGGACTTATTTAAAGCGGAACGGGGAGCATCCCTGCCGATTTTCCCACGCAGGAACGTGGGAAATGGTCAAATTGTAAGCTCCGATGTAGGACGTTGCAGGAGCGACTACACCGCCTTGCGCCATTGCCTACAACTGCGCCAGAATCCGCCGGCTTGTGCGCCTATAGGCCGGACTTTATCGTTTCCAGGTCGCTGACAAATCAGCGATCGGGTTTGGTAGCCCGGGTTGTCGGTGCATAGCGTCACCTCCTGCGAGTGCAGCCATGCACTTTGCTTTCTGGTGGCCATGCGCAGGGTCTCTTCGGAGGCGCCGGCTCCGATGCCCGGTCTACCAACCTTCGTATGGCCGCCACCCTCCGTTTGGTAGCGAATGGGTGATGGCTCCTTGTCAAATGCATCGGAGCTTCAATCATGTTCAAAGCAACCCCCAACCCACCGGACACCGATCCAACATCCCCGCACAAAACCGCCGCCGCTAAAAAACTCGACGAAGCCGCCGAGCGCGCCCTCGACTTCTATCTGAAGCCAAAACCGGAAAAGGCGGAGGCCGATCCCGCACCCGCTAAGCTCTTCACCGTGATCAACGGCATCGACACCGAATGCCTGCTCGCCAACCTCAGTGAAACCCTGGCTTCGGCCGATGCCATGATCAGTGATCTGGCGTTCGAGCTGGAGGGTTCACGTCGGCATGTGGCGCTGGGTATTCAGCAGTTGATCGAGCTGGGAGGGTTGCTGGCGAATCGGGCGCTGGATAACGTCGATCCGCGTTAGCCGGCTCTCCACAAAACCCTGTGGCGGGGGAGCTCGCTCCCTCGCCACGGGAAAGATCTCGTCGGTCGCACCGCCCTGGCTGGCCAGAACCATCCGAAGCGGATGGTACTCATGGCGCTCTCTCTTGATAGATGCTGGTGTGTTTTTACACCCACAATTTGCAGCAACGCAACGCTACCAAAGCCTTTACTAACCGATAAACGGCCTCAGTCTCCCCCGTCTACTGTCATTCCTGACAGTAGACGCAACACCCCATCCGCCCG
>NZ_JAKUDH010000055.1:0-3213 GCF_031570495.1 Pseudomonas sp. JL2 | reverse complement strand
TGAAATTGCGCGTCACGCACTTGCATCGACGCCTCGGCCATGCCGTTACGCCCACGGACGGTCAGCACGCGACCGACCTCGGCGCTGGGGGTGGGGTAGGTGATCACCGGTTTGCGCATGGGTGTGGCAACCGTGAAGGTCCTTTGCGCAGGCGGTGAGGGTTGCTGGGCGGCGGTCTGGATCAGGGTCGCGGTGTGGGTGACCTCGGGGGCAAACGGCTCGGTGCGCCGGAAACTCCAGGTGCCATTGTTGTTCTCGACGGGGTGTTCGGTGGCGCTGTCACTGAATGTGAGTGTCAGCACCGCCTCCGGCCAGCAGGTGCCACTGAGGTTGGGCGAGAGACCATTTTCCACGGGCACGTTCATGACCGGTGCCAGCGGTGGGATGGTGACCTCGATTTCCTGCCAGGTTGGCGATTCCTGACCATCCTTGAATTGTCTGATTTTAACCTTGCGCTTGAACGTCGGCCCCCACTCCGCCGAGGCGGGGCTCGACCACACACCGCCGGACACCGTCCTTTCGGGGGCCGCTGGTGAGTCGTCGGGATTCAGAATCTTCACCGTCGCACCGTTGAAACCTTTACCCGAGAACACGGGCCGGTAGACCGGTGTGTAGGTGATATCGGTCGGGTCTGGAAGTCTCAGGTTGACCGGGAACGTGTACGGCTGCGAGTCAATCCAGCCATTGTCACCGTCGGGAAACCGCTGGACAGCCCTCAAGCTGTAAGAACCAAATGGCCAATTTGTTGCGGTTGTGTTCCAGCTGCCTCCGTTCACCGGCACAGGGCCCGGCGCTGGGGCATCAGGCCCACTGACGACCGTGATCTGGACGGTTGAACCGGTGTAGCCGCTGCCTTCGAACTTCACCGAGGTGTCTGTCGGTGTGGTGACGGTGACGGCGGTCAACTTGGGGGGGCGCACTTTAAACGCCTGGGCAGTACTCAGTCCCGACGGGATGGTCTGATAGGTTTGTTCCGCCACCAACGAAATCGTCCCTGGCCGCACTTGCACGTCGACATTCCAGGAACCGTTCGCCTCTACCCTGCCTGGAGGACCGACCGGATCACCGATGACATCGAGCCTTACTTCGACGCTGGCGCCCGGCCTCCCGTGTGTTCCGTATACAGTGAAACCCATCTCTTGAATGGCGGTGGACGCGGTGATGACCGGTGGCCCCATCACTTCGAAAGATAAGTAATTGGTGTAACTGAGAACCGGGCTGCTCTGCACTTTGTATTCGGCCCGCACCGTATAAGTTTTACTGGACAATGGCACCGATGGCCTGACTTCCCATGTTGTCTCTGGCCCTACGGCAGTCATCGAAGCCAATTCAGTTGTGCCGTCGAGTACTCTGATGCCCATGCCGGGATCAATCGGAGTTTCACCCGGAAAGCAAACCCCTCCGAAAACAACCTGAGCGGGATTCAAAAAACCGGCCGATTGGGGCTTGGTTAGGGTGGTTGGACGCCTGACAACGGTCTTTGGCCGCGTTATTCCATGTGCAGTTTGGGCGGCGACGTACCTTAAGTCCGACTCGTTTCGCATGGCGGCGTGCACCGTCCAGCTACCGTCACTATTGACATCGTAACCCGCGCCCAGGCTCTCGGCCGTGCTGGCATCCAGAATCATTACGCCAATGCCGGGTCTGGCGCCGACACCTGAAACAAGAAATGTTGATTCTGGGATATAACCCGACGGAGACAAGATTTGAAACGCAGGATCATGAGTCTCCATGTCCTGTGTGTTTTCGCCAGACTCGTCGTTTTCAGTATCGTCGTCAGTGTCCATGACGCACTCCGTAGTTTCTGGTTAACAGGCTGGCGATATGACTAGTTCGGTCGTGGGCTCATTGAATATCCATCTCGCGAATCTAAACACCTGTTAGTTCTGACAGTGCCGACGAGTGGCGGGGGCCCCGGTGCAGGAAAATTCGGGTGACTACAGCGCCTTGCGCAACGGACTACAGATCCGCCAGAATCCGCCGGCTTGTGCGCCTTGGCCTTGCCCCGTAATTTGATTCGTGTCGCTGACAACCAGCGATCGGGTTTAGTCGCCCGGTAATGAAGTGATGTGCACAAGCGTCATCCAGTCGGGCTCCCCTATCCCCGCACTTGATGGTGGCTGTTCGCAGGGCGCTCTCGGGCGCGCCGGTTTCACTTCTCACCGGTCGACTAACCTGCGTCCAGCCGCCACCCATCGTTTAGTCGCGAACCGGGTGGCAGCGCTATCAAAGAGAAGTGAATATGATCAAGCCAACACCCAATCCCCCGAAAACCGATTCACAACCCGCTCACAAAACCCTCGACACCAAAAAGCTCGACAAAGCCGCGCAAAAAGCCCTGGACCACTACCTCAAGCCCAACGCGGACAAACCGGACAAACCCGAACGACAACTCGACTACTTCATCGTCGCCCCCGACGCCGACCCCGAAGGTATGCTCGCCCACACCTACGAAACCTTCTGCTCGGTAAGCACGCTGATTCTGGATTTATCGGAAGACCTGGAAGGCGCCCCGCGCAACCTGGCCCTGGCGATTCACCAGATGGGCGAGATGGGCGTGTTGTTGCTGGAGAAGTTGCTGGATAACGAGGCGAAGGTTCAGCGCTAAGGCAACTCTGGAGCTGCCGAAGGCTCGGGCCGCGTTCGGACGATCTTTCGTTCAGGACTCAATCGTCTGGAAAAAGATCGCAACCTCGTTGCACTCGGCAGCGCCTACAGGTGTCACGTTTAGGGAACGTATCGGACATCAAACCGATGCCGACAACGCCTGGCAACTAATGAGGCCGAACCTCAAAGCGCCCGCTCTCAACCCAATCGGAGGCCGTCGCGCCGTCCGCCGTGTCGGTGATGGTTTGCCTGAACCGGCACCAGTTGCCGCCAGCGGCCAGCGATTGCGACGCCCCGCCCTGCCAACCACTGGAGGCAACGGGGAGGCCCGCCGCCCACACCTGATCCGGATTGAACCAGCTCACCACTCGCCCAACACCCGGTCTTCCCTCGCCTTCGAAGCGAACCGGGTTGTCGACCCAACCTCCGACCACGGGCACGTCGATGGAAGGCTGATAGGTGCCCAGTACCACCGACCGCGCCGGCGAATCGGCGGAATCAAAACCCTCGCTCGACGCCACGGCCATCAGACCGTAGAGGCCGCCGGGTTGATCGAACTCCACCGTCACCGACCAGGTGCGATCCTCCAGCACCGGGCTACTGCCC
>NZ_JAKUDH010000054.1:0-3218 GCF_031570495.1 Pseudomonas sp. JL2 | reverse complement strand
GTCAGCACCACTATTACCGGTGCCACGGGCGGCAACTTTGAAAACCTGGTGCCGAGCACCACGCCTGCCGTGACGACGATCACCGATTCCGTGGACGCCACCGGCCTGACTTTGACCGCCAGCGATACCATCACTGAAGGCGGCCAGATCACCTACACCGCCACCCTGACCAACCCGGCCCAGACGCCAGTGACCGTGACCTTGAGCAATGGCTCGGTCATCACCATCGCTGCCGGACAAACCACCGGCACCGTCAACGTCGATACCCCGGCCAACGACGTCTACAACAATGGCAGCACCGTTAGCACCACCATTACCGGTGCAACGGGTGGCAACTTTGAGAACTTGGTGCCGAACACCACGCCTGCCGTGACGACGATCACCGACTCGGTGGACGCCACCGGCCTAAGTTTGTCAGCTTCCACTGAAGTGGCCGAAGGCGGTTCGATTGTCTACACCGCGACCCTGACCAACCCCGCTGGCACTCCGGTCACCGTGACACTGAGCAACGGCGCTGTAATCAACATCGCTGCCGGCGCTACTACCGGCACTGTGACCGTCGATGCGCCGACTGACGATGTCTACAAAGACGCAGGCAAGGTTGAAGTCAGCATCGATAACGCCACCGGCGGTAACTTCGAAAACCTGGTGCCGAGCACCGCACCAGCGGTGACCGATGTCACTGACACCATCGACACCAGCACCGTGTCGCTCACTGCGACCGCGAATGTGGCTGAAGGCGGCACCGTCGTTTATACCGCCTCGGTCAACGCACCGGTCACCGGCGCTCCGTTGGTGATCACCCTGTCGAACGGCCAGAGCATCACCATTCCAGTCGGTTCCAGCAGCGGTTCGGTCAACTTCGTGACCCAGAACGATGCCCTTGCCGGCGGCGACAACCTGAGCGTCAAGATTGATGATGCTCAAGGCGGCAACTACGAAAAACTGGACATCGACGCCACACCAGCGGACACCACCGTTACTGATGTGCAGGACACCACTGGCCTGACGCTCTCCGCCACTGACACCGTTGCCGAAGGTGGTTCGATTGTTTACACCGCAACGCTGACCAACCCCGCTGGCACTCCGGTCACCGTGACCCTGAGCAACGGCGCTGTAATCAACATCGCTGCCGGCGCCACCACCGGGACTGTGACCGTCGATGCGCCAAAAGACGACGTCTACAAAGACGCCGGCAAGGTCGAAGTCAGCATCGATAACGCCACTGGCGGTAGCTTCGAGAACCTGGTGCCGAGCACGACTCCGGCAGTAACTGATGTCACCGACACCATTGATACTTCGACCGTCAGCCTGACCGCGACTTCCTCCGTGGCTGAAGGCGGCACCGTGGTTTACACCGCTTCGGTGAACGCACCGGTTACCGGCGCTCCGCTGGTGATCACCCTGTCGAACGGTCAGAGCATCACCATTCCAGTCGGTTCCAGCAGTGGTTCGGTCAACTTCGTGACCCAGAACGATGCCCTCGCCGGCGGCGACAACCTGAGCGTGAAGATCGACGACGCCCAGGGCGGCAACTACGAAAAACTGGACATCGACGCGACTCCGGCTGACACCACCGTTACAGATGTGCAGGACACGACTGGCCTGACGCTCTCGGCCACTGACACTGTTGCTGAGGGCGGTTCGATCGTTTACACCGCAACCCTGACCAATGCCGCTGGCTCGCCAGTGACCGTAACCCTGAGCAACGGCGCCGTAATCAACATCGCCGCCGGCGCTACCACCGGCACTGTGACCGTCGATGCGCCAAAAGACGACGTCTACAAAGACGCCGGCAAGGTCGAAGTCAGCATCGATAACGCCACCGGTGGCAACTTCGAGAATTTGGTGCCAAGCACCACGCCAGCCGTCACCAATGTCACTGACACCATTGATACGTCGACCGTCAGCCTCACCGCGACTTCCTCCGTGGCTGAAGGCGGCACCGTGGTTTACACCGCTTCGGTCAACGCCCCGGTCACTGGCGCTCCGTTGGTCGTAACGTTAAGCAACGGTCAAAGCATCACCATCCCGGTTGGCTCCAGCAGTGGTTCGGTCAACTTTGTTACGCCAAACGACGCCCTCGCTGGCGGCGATAACTTGAGCGTGAAGATCGATGACGCTCAAGGCGGCAACTACGAGAATTTGGTCGCAGATCAAACACCGGCTGAAACTTCGGTCATTGATGTTCAGGACAGCACCGGCCTAACCCTTTCGGCGACCGACACCATCACCGAAGGCGGTCAGATCACCTACACCGCAACTCTGACCAACGCCGCTGGCTCGCCAGTGACCGTAACCCTGAGCAACGGCGCTGTAATCAACATCGCCGCCGGCGCCACCACCGGCACGGTCACTGTCGATGCTCCAAAAGACGACGTCTACAAAGACGCCGGCAAGGTCGAAGTCAGCATCGATAACGCCACCGGTGGCAACTTCGAGAACCTGGTACCAAGCACCACGCCAGCCGTCACCGACGTGACCGATACCATTGATACTTCGACCGTCAGCCTCACCGCGACTTCCTCCGAGGCTGAAGGCGGCACCGTGGTTTACACCGCATCGGTCAAAGCCCCGGTCACTGGCGCTCCGTTTGTCGTAACGTTAAGCAACGGTCAAAGCATCACCATCCCGGTTGGCTCCAGCAGTGGTTCGGTCAACTTTGTTACGCCAAACGACGCCCTCGCTGGCGGCGACAACCTGAGCGTCAAGATTGATGATGCCCAGGGCGGCAACTACGAAAAACTGGACATCGACGCCACTCCGGCTGACACCACCGTTACTGATGTGCAGGACACCACTGGCCTGAGCCTGAGCGCTACCGATTCGGTTGCCGAAGGTGGTTCGATCGTTTACACCGCGACATTGACCAATGCCGCTGGCTCGCCAGTCACGGTGACCCTGAGCAATGGCGCCGTAATCAACATCGCTGCCGGCGCCACCACTGGTACGGTGACTGTCGATGCACCAAAAGACGACGTCTACAAAGACGCCGGCAAAGTCGAAGTCAGCATTGATAACGCCACCGGCGGCAACTTCGAGAACCTGGTGCCGAGCACGACTCCGGCAGTAACTGATGTCACCGACACCATTGATACTTCGACCGTCAGCCTGACCGCGACTTCCTCCGTGGCTGAAGGCGGCACCGTCGTTTACACCGCTTCGGTCAATGCTCCGGTGACCGGCGCTCCGCTGGTCGTAACCTTGAGCAACGGCCA
>NZ_JAKUDH010000053.1:0-3495 GCF_031570495.1 Pseudomonas sp. JL2 | reverse complement strand
GGGCCGGCCCAGATGTACAGGGTGATCAGCGCCCAGAAGTGGACGATGGACAGGCGATAGGAATAGATCGGACGCTCGGCCTGTTTCGGCACGAAGTAATACATCATCCCCAGGAAGCCGGTGGTCAGGAAGAAGCCCACGGCGTTGTGGCCGTACCACCACTGGATCATCGCGTCGGTGGCGCCCGAGTAGGCCGAGTAAGACTTGAAGAAGCTGACCGGCAGGGACGCGTGGTTGACGATGTGCAGCATGGCGGTCACGACGATGAAGGCACCGTAGAACCAGTTACCGACATAGATGTGCTTGGTCTTGCGCTTGACGATAGTGCCGAAGAACACCAGACCGTAGGTCACCCAGACGATGGCCAGCAGAATAGCCAGGGGCCATTCCAGCTCTGCGTATTCCTTGGTGGTGGTGAAACCCATCGGCAAGGTCACGATCGCACCGACGATGACCGCTTGCCAACCCCAGAAGGTGAAGGCGGCGAGGCTGTCGGAAATCAGTCGCGTTTGGCAGGTTCGCTGCACGACGTAATAGGAAGTGGCAAACAACGCACAACCACCGAAGGCGAAGATCACCAGGTTGGTGTGCAGCGGGCGCAGGCGTCCAAACGTCGTCCATGGCAGATCGAAGTTCAACTCCGGCCAGACCAGTTGCGAGGCGATGAATACACCGAGCCCCATGCCAAGGATCCCCCAGACCACCGTCATGATGGCGAACTGGCGGACTACCTTATAGTTATAAGCAGTCGGACTGATTGCTGTGCTCATTCTAAGGTTCCACGGTTTGGGTGTTTTATTAGGATAAAAATCGGTCGCAAGTATGGAGAAAGCGGGGGGTCATTGCAACGCGCCATGACCTGGGTCAATGCTTTCCAAAGCAGATTCTGCGGCCTTTCCATGTGCTGAGTAGGGACAAAATTGGCCCTCGGTAAAATGTCGCAACGAAGGAAAGAGGCGAGGGGGGCAGGTCGGTTGTAACGGGGTGTGTTCGAGCACGGCGTTCGGGTGATGCCAGGTAACTGTCGCAACAGCCGGTATTCACCTGCCTTTGCGGCCTTTTTGTCGAACGATTGTCGAACGCATCGGGTCGGGTCGACCTGAAACCGGCAGTCGCCAGCGCACGCAGAGGCAAGCTTAGACTTGATTCCGGGGAACCGAAAGGAAGACGAAGGGAGGGTGCGACAATGCGTCGCGCAGGGGCACGAAACAGCCGCATCCAGATGGATGCGGCTGTTCGCGTGGTCAGGATTTATTCGCTTTTGCGTTCAGCTTGCAGACGCTCGGCGCCCGCCGCGTGGGACAGGCTGTAGACGTAAGCCGCGAGCAGTTGCACCTTGTCATTGCCGAGCAGCTCATTCTGCGCCGGCATATGGCCCTGGCGGCCATGACGGATGGTCTGTTGCAGTTGCGCCAGGCTGGTGCCGTAGATGAAGCCGGCCGGCAAGGTCAGGTCTGGCGCGCCCATGGCTTCGGTGCCTTTACCGTTGGCACCGTGGCAGGCAACGCAAGTGGTGTTGAACGCTTGCTGGCCTGCTTGCAGGTCGGCGCCGCTGTCTGCCGGCAGCGGCAGGCCCGCCAGATCATGGCGCACATACGCGGCCACGTTCTTGACGCCGGCTTCGCCCAGCACTTCGCCCCAGGCCGGCATCGCGGCCATGCGACCGCCCATGATGGTGGCCTTGATGGTTTCGGCACTGCCGCCCCAGCGCCAGTGGCTGTCGGCCAGGTTCGGGAAGCCGAAGGCACCCTTGGCGTCCGAGCCGTGGCAGACCGAGCAGTTGGAGGCGAACAAGCGGCCACCCATCTTCAAGGCCTGTGGGTCCTTGGCGACTTCTTCCACCGGCATGGCGGCGAATTTGGCGAAGATCGGCCCGAACTTGGCGTCGGCCCTGGCCATTTCCTTTTCCCATTCATGGGCGCCGGTCCAGCCATTTTCGTAGCCGGGCAGGATGCCTTTCCAGTTGCCCAGGCCCGGGTAGAGAACCAGGTAGCCGACGGAAAACACCAAAGTGCCGGCGAACAACAGGAACCACCACTGCGGCAGCGGGTTGTCGTACTCCTCGATGCCGTCGAAGCTGTGGCCCATGGTCTGGTCGACGCTGCCCTTGGTCTCGCCCTTGCGGGTGCCGATCAGCAGCCAGGTCAGACCGATCAGGCTGCCGATGGTCAGTACGCTGATCCACGTACTCCAGAAGGTGGTCATGGCCGGGTGCTCCTTGTTGCAGGGTCTTGGGGGTTGGCGATGTCGGCGGATGGCTCGTCGGCGAACGGCAGCAGGCGCGCCTGAGCGAACTCCGAGTTGCGCTTGCTGCTGAATACCCACAGGGTCAGGCCGATGAAGGCCACGAACACCACGACCGTGCCCAGGCCGCGGATCATTCCAGTGCTCATTTCAAGAAACATAGGCTCACCTCTTGCTCTTGATGGCAGTGCCGAGCACTTGCAGGTAGGCCACCAGCGCGTCCATCTCGGTCTTGTCCTTGAGCGAGGCCACGCTGCCGGCGATGTCGTCGTCGGTGTACGGCACGCCCAGGGTGCGCATGGCGCGCAGCTTGCCTTCGGTGTGGCTGCTGTCCACCGTTTGGGTCACCAGCCACGGATAGGCCGGCATCTTCGACTCAGGCACGACGTTGCGCGGGTTGTACAGGTGGGCGCGATGCCAGTCATCGGAGTAGCGCGCGCCGACCCGGGCCAGGTCCGGCCCGGTACGCTTGGAGCCCCACAGGAACGGGTGGTCCCAGACGCTTTCACCGGCCACCGAGTAGTGGCCGTAGCGCTCGGTCTCGGCGCGGAACGGACGGATCATCTGCGAATGGCAGCCGACGCAGCCTTCGCGGATATAGATGTCGCGACCTTCCAGTTGCAGGGCGGTGTAGGGCTTCATGCCGTCCACCGGTTTGTTGGTCACGTCCTGGAAGAACAGCGGCACGATCTGGGTCAGGCCGCCAATGCTCACGGCCAGAACCATCAGCAGCATCAGCAGGCCGACGTTTTTTTCGATTGTTTCGTGTTTCATGGCGGACTCCTCAAGCCATCTGCGCGGCAGCGGCGGCTTCGGCAGGCTGGTAGGCCCGCACGGTGCGCCAGGTGTTGTAGGCCATCAGCAGCATGCCGAGGAGAAAGATCGCCCCGCCCGCCAGCCGTACGACGAAACCGGGGTGGCTGGCCACCAGGGTTTCAACGAAGGAGTAGGTCAGGGTCCCATCCTCGTTCACCGCACGCCACATCAGGCCCTGGGCGATGCCGTTGACCCACATGGAGGCGATGTACAGCACGGTGCCGATGGTCGCGAGCCAGAAGTGCGCGTTGATCAGGCCGATGCTGTGCATCTGGGGGCGGCCGAAGACTTTCGGGATCATGTGATACAGCGCGCCGATGGAAATCATCGCCACCCAACCCAAGGCACCAGCGTGTACGTGGCCGATGGTCCAGTCGGTGTAGTGGGAGAGGGCGTTGACGGTCTTGATGGCCATCATCGGGCCTTCGAAGGTCG
>NZ_JAKUDH010000052.1:0-4391 GCF_031570495.1 Pseudomonas sp. JL2 | reverse complement strand
CATCAGGGTCCGCTGGCAAGGTCGAGTCAACTACAACAGCGCAATTATCCCCGTCGGAGATCCCCCCGGAAAAAGACTGATCCCAATACCTCGACTGGAAGTCATCGACAATATCGGTCGCTCTGTCGAGGTCGGCTATTCCGTCAAGGAAAAAGGGGTTGGTGAGACGATAGAGTCAGACAGGCTGACACTGCATATCGATCCGCAAGCAGTTCATCCATTACCCGCCCCCAGTTACTCGGCTTCCAAAGTGACCGTGAACTATGGAGGCCAGACTGGTTATACCGTCAGGGTCCGATGGGTGGGTGTGACAACGCGCGACACTGAAACCCAGGATGTGACCACTGGCCAGGCCAATGTATTTAATATCCCCAGTGCCTGGATAAGCGAAAACAGCGGAAAAACGGTATTGATCAATTACTCGATTGTCCGCAAGAACAGCAGTGAGCAACGGATGTTCTCGCAAGTCCTCAGAGTTAACGTTGCCCGTGCAGGTTTGTAACGTCCGCCACTTAACTGAGCAAGGCCGACAACGGTACACACAGATCCAAGGGTTGCGGTGAACCATTCCTGGCTCACCGCCCACCTCCATCGCCCATCAGCTCAGCCCATCAAAAGGTCAATCTCAGCACTCGCGAGAACATCGTGAGTCCGCTACTGCCTGCCTGCCAGACCGAGTAATTCACCAATACGGTCTTGCCCTGACTTTGCGTGATCCACGCGGCGGGGACATTGTATTGATAGGCCTGGCCGGTAAACACATCCTCGTCCGGCCCTTCAAGGGCCACCCCATCGATCGTCCATCTCACTCTGATTTTGTAGCCGGTCTTTATATCGGCGTGATCCACGGTGATTCTTCTCGCGGCACTGGAGTACGTCGGGGTATGCAGATTCAGGGCTTGAGGATCGATGTGCAAGGTCAGACGCTGCGACTCCAGCGTCTCGCTGCTGGCGTTTTCCTTGACGCTATAACCCACCGTCACGGAGGAGCCGATATTGTCGATCACTTCCAGTCGGGGAATCCGTAGCCGCCTGGGCCCTGGGTTGGGTCCTACCGGGGTTATCGCACCGTCGTGATAGCCGACCCGACCTTCCCAGCGGACCTTGAGCGAGTGAATAGAATCCATGCCCTTGTAATGCGGCACTTCAACTTCCAGGTACGGGTCATAGTAGATATCGCTCATCCGCAGGCGATCATTCGCCGGCGGGTTGTAGGCCTTGGGTACCAACGGTTTGAGCAGATCGAGTTTTACCGTGAAGTTGCGCGTGGCTGAGGGCGGCAAGCCACTGCCATAAAGCGCCTCGACGCGCAGACGATGGCCCCCGGACAACAATCTGTTCACTGGAAACTCCCAACTGCCGCTACCCGGTACATCGACAGTACCCAACAACGTGCTGCCATCGAATACTCTTATTTTCTCGTTGCCCTGAGCCCTACCGGACATGATCACATTCGGCCATGGCGTCGTCGAATTGTTCGCAATCTCCCGCCCGTCACCGCCCTTCACGCTCTCCAGCGTCGGAGCGACAATTGCCCTGACGGTAAAACGTCGTTCAGAGGATTCCACGCCGCTGCCATAAAGGGCCTTGGCCTTGAGAACATAAAGCTTGTCGGCAAGCCCGCTGAGCGCCACGCTCCAGATGCCAGTCGTGGCATCCGCCAGGGCGGGTGCGCTGATGGGCACGGGGTTACCCGTATCAAAGAGTTGGACCCGCTCGCCCTTGCTCGCCGTACCGGTGACCATGACACTTGTCTCAGCGGTATTGCCCCCCGGAGCAATACTGCCCTTGGAGTCACGGATATCGCTGATGGCCGGCTCATTGAAGGTCAGTCTCAGTACCCGTGAGAACATCGTGAGTTCGCTACTGCCCGTTCGCCTGACCGAGTAGTTCACCAGGACGGTCTTGTCTTGGCCCAGCCCGACCCACTCGGCGGGAACCTCATAGTGATAAGGCTGCCCGGTGTGCAGATCCTCTTCCGGCCCCTCAAGCGCCAGATCATCGATCGTCCATCTCACTCTGATTTTGTAGCCGGTCCTGATATCGGCGTGATCTACGGTGACTCTCCTCGCGGTGCGCGAATACGTAGGGGCCGGCAGATCCAGGGCTTGCGGATCGATGTGCAAGGTCAAGCGTTGCGACTCGAGCGTATCGGTGCCATCGTCTTCCTTGACGCTATAACCCACCGTCACGGAACCGCCGATATTGTCGATCACTTCCAGCCTGGGAACCCGTAGCCGCCTGGACCCCGGGTTGGGTCCTACCGGGGTTATCGGGCCGTCGTGATAGCCGACCCGGCCTTCCCAGCGGACCTTGAGCGAATGAATGGAGTCCATGCCCTTGTAGTGCGGGACTTCAACTTCCAGATACGAGTCGGCGTATATGTCACTCATCCGGATGCGATCATTCGCCGGCGGGTTATAGGCTTTGGGTATCAAGGGTTTGAGCAGGTTGAGCCGGACCGTGAAACGGCGAGTGACGGACGGGGGAAGACCGCTGCCATAAAGCGCCTCGACACGTAGACTATGTGGCCCTGACAACAGTCTATTCAGCGAATATTGCCAGCGGCCATTATCGGGCACATCGACGGTCCCCAACGACGTGCTGCCATCAAACACCTCGACTCGCTCGTTACCCTGTGCCCTGCCGAACACGGTCACGTTCGGCCATTGGGTTATCGTGTTATCTGGTATTTCGACCTGGTCTGCGTCCTTCACATTTTCCAGAGTCGGTGCGGCAATCGCCCCGATGGTCAGCGAACGCACCCGCGAGTAACGCGGCACTTCTGCGCCGCGCTTGAGGTAATAGTCGACGTCCACCGTGCCGTTCAAGTTGTCGAGCACATAACGGTAAGCCACGGTGAACGGCACCGGGGCTCCCGCTGAGTTGGCATTGAGCGGCCGCTCGTCAACCGGCGCACTGACGCGCGAGCCTCTCCAGCGCAAGCCGATAATGTCACCGGGCACGGTGTCAGTGAAGGGAACAATGACATTGGGCCCCACATCGGGATTCACCTTCTCCGGGTCCAGCACATCGTTGCTGTCGGCCTCGATAACGTTGGGCTTTACCATTTCCGGTTGCCCGCTGCCCACGGACAGTTGCAGCTCCAAGGATTTACGTTGGCGATTGATCCAGTAATAAACCGTGAGCGAGCCGCCATCGAGTTTCTTGATTTCGGCCTTGTTCACATTACGCAGGACCGGTTGGCCATCCGCCTCAGAACCGACGTAGGCGTTATCGTCGAAGCTGGTCGAGCCATTATTGGCATCAAGGCCTTCAAACACGATGTAGAGATGGTCGCCGGGCTGGCGGCCTGGGTAATAGGGGATTGAGACGGTGTAGAAATTCAGATCCGGGTCCAGGGTACTCCCCGTCACGCCGACAAAACTTGGGGCGGCGGGCCGGAGGATCTCGCCGACAACCGTCACGGAGGCATTGTTCGATGGATGATCCGCTTCGCCGCTCCTGATTCGCAGGTAAGACACCGACGCTCGGCCCTTGGCGATGGCGACCACATCTTCATTGGGGATCGAAAAGTCGTATTGGAACGGCACGTATTCGACGGTTTTGTCGAGGGGCCCGACGATGACTTGGGAATCACCTTGTGCAGGTGTGCCGACCCAGGTCAGGCGCAGGGTATCGCCCACCAAATAGTCGGTTCGGTTGGTGTACACCCGGCAAATGACGTCGGCGCCCGCCAGTTGTTCGAGGTCGATCGTTTGGGTGGGGATCTCGTTGACCAACACTTGCGGTGCATCAAGGCGGTTACCGTTCAGATCGACCACCACAGGGGTAGTGGCAGACCAGGGTGCACGCTCGTCGGGGTAGTTGTTACAGACATCCACCACCTGATAGGCAACGATGACCTCGCCGTCCTCTCCCTCCTCGATCTTCGTTCTGTCGACATGAATCGGGATATCGGTGTCCACCTCACCCGGCAGGACGGTGTGCTCCACCGTCGCCTTGCCCCAGGCCAGGTAAATGCGGTCGTTCTTGCGCATGTTTTCGTAGTGATGGATGGTGACCACCACCCCGGCGTCGGCTTCGATGGGGCCGACCCCGTTGTCGATAATCTCCTGGGGAAGGGTGTAGCGCAGGCCCGAATGCCCGGGTGTGGTCGGGTCAGCGTCATAGCCGCCGGGGCGATTAAGCTTGACCAGATACTTTTTCGGTGGCGAGTCCACGGGGGTTTGCGAGGGGCGGGTCACGCTGTAGAACACCGGGTTGGCATCGCCCTCGATGAGAAGGCCCGCGCTGAGAGGAATCCGCAACCGATCGGGGGGATTGTCATCAATGGTGGCGGTCCAGACCGGGTTTTGTGCGTTGTTCCAGTAGAAGGCAATCGCGTCCCCGTCGCCGTTGGGGAACCAGATATCGACGTAGCATTTCAA
>NZ_JAKUDH010000051.1:0-5536 GCF_031570495.1 Pseudomonas sp. JL2 | reverse complement strand
CGAAAGGCTCAACCCACCGCTCTTTAACAACTGAATCAAGCAATTCGTGTGGGTGCTTGTGGAGTCAGACTGCTAGTCAACAGATTATCAGCATCACAAGTTACTCCGCGAGAAATCAAAGATGTAACCAACGATTGCTGAGCCAAGTTTAGGGTTTTCTCAAAACCCAAAGATGTTTGAACTGAAGAGTTTGATCATGGCTCAGATTGAACGCTGGCGGCAGGCCTAACACATGCAAGTCGAGCGGTAGAGAGGTGCTTGCACCTCTTGAGAGCGGCGGACGGGTGAGTAAAGCCTAGGAATCTGCCTGGTAGTGGGGGATAACGCTCGGAAACGGACGCTAATACCGCATACGTCCTACGGGAGAAAGCAGGGGACCTTCGGGCCTTGCGCTATCAGATGAGCCTAGGTCGGATTAGCTAGTTGGTGAGGTAATGGCTCACCAAGGCGACGATCCGTAACTGGTCTGAGAGGATGATCAGTCACACTGGAACTGAGACACGGTCCAGACTCCTACGGGAGGCAGCAGTGGGGAATATTGGACAATGGGCGAAAGCCTGATCCAGCCATGCCGCGTGTGTGAAGAAGGTCTTCGGATTGTAAAGCACTTTAAGTTGGGAGGAAGGGCATTAACCTAATACGTTAGTGTTTTGACGTTACCGACAGAATAAGCACCGGCTAACTCTGTGCCAGCAGCCGCGGTAATACAGAGGGTGCAAGCGTTAATCGGAATTACTGGGCGTAAAGCGCGCGTAGGTGGTTCGTTAAGTTGGATGTGAAATCCCCGGGCTCAACCTGGGAACTGCATTCAAAACTGTCGAGCTAGAGTATGGTAGAGGGTGGTGGAATTTCCTGTGTAGCGGTGAAATGCGTAGATATAGGAAGGAACACCAGTGGCGAAGGCGACCACCTGGACTGATACTGACACTGAGGTGCGAAAGCGTGGGGAGCAAACAGGATTAGATACCCTGGTAGTCCACGCCGTAAACGATGTCAACTAGCCGTTGGGAGCCTTGAGCTCTTAGTGGCGCAGCTAACGCATTAAGTTGACCGCCTGGGGAGTACGGCCGCAAGGTTAAAACTCAAATGAATTGACGGGGGCCCGCACAAGCGGTGGAGCATGTGGTTTAATTCGAAGCAACGCGAAGAACCTTACCAGGCCTTGACATCCAATGAACTTTCCAGAGATGGATTGGTGCCTTCGGGAACATTGAGACAGGTGCTGCATGGCTGTCGTCAGCTCGTGTCGTGAGATGTTGGGTTAAGTCCCGTAACGAGCGCAACCCTTGTCCTTAGTTACCAGCACGTCATGGTGGGCACTCTAAGGAGACTGCCGGTGACAAACCGGAGGAAGGTGGGGATGACGTCAAGTCATCATGGCCCTTACGGCCTGGGCTACACACGTGCTACAATGGTCGGTACAGAGGGTTGCCAAGCCGCGAGGTGGAGCTAATCCCACAAAACCGATCGTAGTCCGGATCGCAGTCTGCAACTCGACTGCGTGAAGTCGGAATCGCTAGTAATCGCGAATCAGAATGTCGCGGTGAATACGTTCCCGGGCCTTGTACACACCGCCCGTCACACCATGGGAGTGGGTTGCACCAGAAGTAGCTAGTCTAACCTTCGGGGGGACGGTTACCACGGTGTGATTCATGACTGGGGTGAAGTCGTAACAAGGTAGCCGTAGGGGAACCTGCGGCTGGATCACCTCCTTAATCGACGACCGCAGCTGCTTCANCCGTCACACCATGGGAGTGGGTTGCACCAGAAGTAGCTAGTCTAACCTTCGGGGGGACGGTTACCACGGTGTGATTCATGACTGGGGTGAAGTCGTAACAAGGTAGCCGTAGGGGAACCTGCGGCTGGATCACCTCCTTAATCGACGACCGCAGCTGCTTCATGAGCTCCCACACGAATTGCTTGATTCATTGAAGAAGACGAAAGAAGCAGCCCGAAATTGGGTCTGTAGCTCAGTTGGTTAGAGCGCACCCCTGATAAGGGTGAGGTCGGCAGTTCGAATCTGCCCAGACCCACCAATTTTGTGTGGGAAAAGNGGGTGAGGTCGGCAGTTCGAATCTGCCCAGACCCACCAATTTCATGGTGTTCCCTGTAGAAATACGGGGCCATAGCTCAGCTGGGAGAGCGCCTGCCTTGCACGCAGGAGGTCAGCGGTTCGATCCCGCTTGGCTCCACCACTACTGCTTCGATTGTATAAAGCTTAGAAATGAGCATTCCATCGGTTCGATGATGAATGTTGATTTCTAGTCTTTGACTAGTNGCACGCAGGAGGTCAGCGGTTCGATCCCGCTTGGCTCCACCATTACAGATTGGCACCAACGTTTAAAGCTTAGAAATGAGCATTCCACCAAGACGGTGCTGAATGTTGATTTCTAGTCTTTTGATTAGATCGTTCTTTAAAAATTTGGGTATGTGATAGAAAGATAGACTGGACGTTACTTTCACTGGTAACGGATCAGGCTAAGGTAAAATTTGTGAGTTGCTCTTAGAGCATGCGAATTTTCGGCGAATGTCGTCTTCACAGTATAACCAGATTGCTTGGGGTTATATGGTCAAGTGAAGAAGCGCATACGGTGGATGCCTTGGCAGTCAGAGGCGATGAAAGACGTGGTAGCCTGCGAAAAGCTTCGGGGAGTCGGCAAACAGACTTTGATCCGGAGATGTCTGAATGGGGGAACCCAGCCATCATAAGATGGTTATCTTGTACTGAATACATAGGTGCAAGAGGCGAACCAGGGGAACTGAAACATCTAAGTACCCTGAGGAAAAGAAATCAACCGAGATTCCCTTAGTAGTGGCGAGCGAACGGGGACTAGCCCTTAAGTGGCTTTGAGATTAGCGGAACGCTCTGGAAAGTGCGGCCATAGTGGGTGATAGCCCTGTACGCGAAAATCTCTTAGTCATGAAATCGAGTAGGACGGAGCACGAGAAACTTTGTCTGAATATGGGGGGACCATCCTCCAAGGCTAAATACTACTGACTGACCGATAGTGAACTAGTACCGTGAGGGAAAGGCGAAAAGAACCCCGGAGAGGGGAGTGAAATAGATCCTGAAACCGTATGCGTACAAGCAGTGGGAGCCCACTTTGTTGGGTGACTGCGTACCTTTTGTATAATGGGTCAGCGACTTATTTTCAGTGGCGAGCTTAACCGAATAGGGGAGGCGTAGCGAAAGCGAGTCTTAATAGGGCGTCTAGTCGCTGGGAATAGACCCGAAACCGGGCGATCTATCCATGGGCAGGTTGAAGGTTGGGTAACACTAACTGGAGGACCGAACCGACTACCGTTGAAAAGTTAGCGGATGACCTGTGGATCGGAGTGAAAGGCTAATCAAGCTCGGAGATAGCTGGTTCTCCTCGAAAGCTATTTAGGTAGCGCCTCATGTATCACTGTAGGGGGTAGAGCACTGTTTCGGCTAGGGGGTCATCCCGACTTACCAAACCGATGCAAACTCCGAATACCTACAAGTGCCGAGCATGGGAGACACACGGCGGGTGCTAACGTCCGTCGTGAAAAGGGAAACAACCCAGACCGTCAGCTAAGGTCCCAAAGTTATGGTTAAGTGGGAAACGATGTGGGAAGGCTTAGACAGCTAGGAGGTTGGCTTAGAAGCAGCCACCCTTTAAAGAAAGCGTAATAGCTCACTAGTCGAGTCGGCCTGCGCGGAAGATGTAACGGGGCTCAAACCATACACCGAAGCTACGGGTATCACTTAGGTGATGCGGTAGAGGAGCGTTCTGTAAGCCTGTGAAGGTGAGTTGAGAAGCTTGCTGGAGGTATCAGAAGTGCGAATGCTGACATGAGTAACGACAATGGGTGTGAAAAACACCCACGCCGAAAGACCAAGGTTTCCTGCGCAACGTTAATCGACGCAGGGTTAGTCGGTCCCTAAGGCGAGGCTGAAAAGCGTAGTCGATGGAAAACAGGTTAATATTCCTGTACTTCTGGTTATTGCGATGGAGGGACGGAGAAGGCTAGGCCAGCTTGGCGTTGGTTGTCCAAGTTTAAGGTGGTAGGCTGAGATCTTAGGTAAATCCGGGATCTTAAGGCCGAGAGCTGATGACGAGTTACCCTTTGGGTGACGAAGTGGTTGATGCCATGCTTCCAAGAAAAGCTTCTAAGCTTCAGATAACCAGGAACCGTACCCCAAACCGACACAGGTGGTTGGGTAGAGAATACCAAGGCGCTTGAGAGAACTCGGGTGAAGGAACTAGGCAAAATGGCACCGTAACTTCGGGAGAAGGTGCGCCGGTGAGGGTGAAGCACTTGCTGCGTAAGCCCACGCCGGTCGAAGATACCAGGCCGCTGCGACTGTTTATTAAAAACACAGCACTCTGCAAACACGAAAGTGGACGTATAGGGTGTGACGCCTGCCCGGTGCCGGAAGGTTAATTGATGGGGTTAGCTAACGCGAAGCTCTTGATCGAAGCCCCGGTAAACGGCGGCCGTAACTATAACGGTCCTAAGGTAGCGAAATTCCTTGTCGGGTAAGTTCCGACCTGCACGAATGGCGTAACGATGGCGGCGCTGTCTCCACCCGAGACTCAGTGAAATTGAAATCGCTGTGAAGATGCAGTGTATCCGCGGCTAGACGGAAAGACCCCGTGAACCTTTACTATAGCTTTGCACTGGACTTTGAATTTGCTTGTGTAGGATAGGTGGGAGGCTTTGAAGCGTGGACGCCAGTTCGCGTGGAGCCATCCTTGAAATACCACCCTGGCAACTTTGAGGTTCTAACTCAGGTCCGTTATCCGGATCGAGGACAGTGTATGGTGGGTAGTTTGACTGGGGCGGTCTCCTCCTAAAGAGTAACGGAGGAGTACGAAGGTGCGCTCAGACCGGTCGGAAATCGGTCGTAGAGTATAAAGGCAAAAGCGCGCTTGACTGCGAGACAGACACGTCGAGCAGGTACGAAAGTAGGTCTTAGTGATCCGGTGGTTCTGTATGGAAGGGCCATCGCTCAACGGATAAAAGGTACTCCGGGGATAACAGGCTGATACCGCCCAAGAGTTCATATCGACGGCGGTGTTTGGCACCTCGATGTCGGCTCATCACATCCTGGGGCTGAAGCCGGTCCCAAGGGTATGGCTGTTCGCCATTTAAAGTGGTACGCGAGCTGGGTTTAGAACGTCGTGAGACAGTTCGGTCCCTATCTGCCGTGGACGTTTGAGATTTGAGAGGGGCTGCTCCTAGTACGAGAGGACCGGAGTGGACGAACCTCTGGTGTTCCGGTTGTCACGCCAGTGGCATTGCCGGGTAGCTATGTTCGGAAAAGATAACCGCTGAAAGCATCTAAGCGGGAAACTTGCCTCAAGATGAGATCTCACTGGGACCTTGAGTCCCCTGAAGGGCCGTCGAAGACTACGACGTTGATAGGTGGGGTGTGTAAGCGCTGTGAGGCGTTGAGCTAACCCATACTAATTGCCCGTGAGGCTTGACCATATAACACCCAAGCAATTTGCTGACCCGATACAGGGCACCAGATTGCGGTGTGTGAAGACGCTATGAACCGAAAGTT
>NZ_JAKUDH010000050.1:0-6899 GCF_031570495.1 Pseudomonas sp. JL2 | reverse complement strand
TTAACGGGGCCCCCAGATCAAAATCAAAAGCGAGGCGGCCTTATAGCCGACCTGCTCTTGCGGGTGTGCACCATCAGATCAGTTTGAGCAGGATTTGTGGGAGCAAAACTTGTTCGCGATGAGGCCGACACATCCAACATCCAACATCCAACATCCAACATCCAACATCTTCATCAACTGAACCACCGCCATCGCGAGCAAGCTTTGCTCCCACAGGATGAACGCGGTCATCAAAAAACAGGTCGGCTGTCAGGCCGCCTCGCCAAGCTTTTGATCTGGGACGCCCCGTTAACCACGCTGGCCGAACGCAGGCATTGCGTAGGNAAAACAGGTCGGCTGTCAGGCCGCCTCGCCAAGCTTTTGATCTGGGACGCCCCGTTAACCACGCTGGCCGAACGCAGGCATTGCGTAGGGGGCACCTCGGCATGGATGCCGAGGTAGCCGCGCTGGGCCATGGATGGCCCTTCGCGGCGAGCCCACGGAGCAATGCCGGAGTGAGGGCACACCGAGCCTAGGCGAGGTGCCGAGTGGTGGGGCAAAGCGTTTTTGGTTACTTTTGGCGCTCTTCCAAAAGTGACCCGCTGTAAGAGCGGAACCGCCAGTAGCCGTTACCGCAGAAACGGATATACACCCCCTCTAAAAGTAAGGTCCTAGGAGATTTCCCTCAAGTTGTAGCGAAGCTGGTGAACTTGTCCGCCTTTGGCCTCACCGCTAGTCTGGGTTTGTCACTGAAAAAACGGTGACACGGACGTGCAAGTCCGAAGAAACTGTTTAGGATGCGACGCTACATCGCTCAGGGGCATTCTTCTGCCCACTGGCTTTATGGCGGCTGCACGCAGGAGATCCTTGGATCTGCTGGGTGTCCTAAACAGGCCCGGTCTTGCACACCTGCGTTCGGCCGCCACCCTCATTCGCGTGCAAGCGAACGGTGACGGTTTCCACTTAACTGTTTAGGAAATCTCTAATGTTTAAAGTAACTCCGAATCCGCCAGAAAACCCTGGCAACATCTCCGGAAAATCCTCGAAATCTAAAAAGCTCGATGAAGCCGCCGAGCGCGCCCTCGACTATTACCTCAATCCAAAACCCACCAATGAAGCCTCGGGAAAAACCCAAACCGCCCAGCTCTTCATGGTCTCCCCAGACATCGACACCGAAACCCTACTGGCCAATGCCTCCGAAGACCTGCTGTCCATCAGCGCCATCGCCGCCGACCTGGCTGATGACGTCGACGGCTCGCGCCGCAGCGTGATCCTGGCGATCAGCCGAATGGCCGACGGGGTGCATTTGTTGGTGGAGCGGGCGATGGATCGGCTTGAGGTTCAAACGTCGAACTGACAGGCCTGTGGCGGATTGAAGATGGCCATCGCGAGCAGGCTCGCTCCCACAAGAGATCTGTTGGCGAATGGAAAATTGCGCCCTGACACAAATCCAATTGTGGGAGCGGGCTTGCTCGCGAAGGCGTCGGCACATCCAACATCATCGCAAACTGACCCACCGCTTTCGCGAGCAAGCCCGCTCCCACATAAGAACTGCGTGACGGCAATATCTGCGACTTGCCCCATCCCCCTGTGGGAGCGAGCCTGCTCGCGATGAGGGCAGCCCCGACACCGATGAACCAGGCTTAGATCAACCCTTTCTCATCATCATCGATCAACCGGCTCAACCCGCCCAAGGCTTCCCGGGCCTGGTTGCGGTCCATCAGCTTGGCCTGGGCCGCGGGGGGCAGGTCGGTGACGCGGATGACGCCTTTGCTGGTCAGCACCTGAATCAAGTCGTCGAGGACTCGGATCATTTCCAGGTCGCTCTGCTTGAGCTGCTTGAGGCTGTTTTCTACCGCCTGGTTGGCGAACCAGTCCTGGATTTCGTGGCTGTCGGCCGGCAGGGTTTCGGTGGCCTCCGCATAAGCGGTGGCTTCCACGCGCACCAGCAGGCCTTGTGCATCGCGTTGCACATAAAACATCGGGCATCCCTCATGTATGAAGCGGCGTCATGCTGGGCAGCATAGGCCAACTGTGCGCGAGTATGGAGGGTGGCGACAAAATCGTCATCCTGGATGCAGCCCGGTACGACCGCCCCTAAGGGCGGCCGTTAAGCCACGGTCAGCTGTTGTTGTGATCGACCTTGATGGTCGGATCACTGCCGGCGATCAACGAGTTCAGGTTGATGTTCGACCAGTTGTTACCTTCCAGCTTGATCGTCACATCAGGGGTGGCCGCTGCGGCGTCGCCCGCGTTGAACTTGCCGGAGGTGCTGACCTGCAGCGACGACACGCCATCGACCGTGCTGATCTTCAGGAAGTTGTCGATGGTGCTGCCGGTTTCGCCCTGCAACAGATCCCGCAGGTCGATCCGGTCACCCTCGCTGGCCTTGAAGTCCTTGATCACGTCGGTGCCGGTGTCGCCGGACTTCCAGACAAAGGTGTCGCCACCCAGGCCACCGATCAGGGTGTCGTTGCCCTGGCCGCCGATCAGCGTGTCGTTGCCTTTGCCGCCGAGCAGGATGTCATTGCCCTTGCCGCCGTTGAGCAGGTCGTTGCCGCCCTGGCCGAAGATGATGTCATTACCGGCACCGCCCAGCAGTGTGTCATTGCCATCGTTGGCACCGGACACATCGAAAGCGTTGTAGTGCTCGGTGATGTACTGGTGCACGTTGCTGGTGGTGACTTTGCTGACTTCCACACCGCTCTGTTGGGCCACGAAGGCCTGAATGGACTGATAACCTTCGCCGGCGATGCCATTGAAGCTCACCAGGTCGCCGAACAGGATGTCATTGCCGTCTGCCCCGTTGACTGTGTCAGCGCCCGGCAGGGTCGCTTCGGTGTGTCCGATGATGGAGTCGGCCAAGTTCTTGGGATCGATGTTGGTCTGCGGAGTCTTGTCCGAGTCGTAGTCCTTCAGGTCATCCAGCGTCACGCCTTTGTTCAGGCCGATGGCTTCCACGCCAGATACCGAACTCAACAGCGCGAAAGCGCTCAGGGAGTTGCTGGTGGTGGTCGAGCCGGTGCTGCTGCCGGTGCCGTCGCGGTACGACAACTCATAGGTGCCGTCGCCTTGGGCGCGCAATGTGCCCAATTCCTCACTGCTCCAGTAACCGCCCCAGGATTTTTTCCAGGTGAGCAGGGTGAGATTGCCGGATTCATCGACCTGAACGCGGTGCGTACTGTCGAGCTCGGCGCTGAACGTCTGGCCCAGCTTGTAGTTGGTCGTGGTGATCAGACTGTCGAGCTTCACGTCGCCATACAAGGTCGGGTTCGTCTGCTCGCCGGATTGATAGTAGGTCGGCTGGCCGTCGGTGATGAAGTACGTCAGGTTCGTCGCGCCGGTGTTGCTCAGGGCTTCGCTGCTCTTGAACCAGTTGGCCGTGGTCTTGAACACGTCCTCGTAGTTGGTACCGCCGCCGGACACCATCGAATCCAGCACACTTTTGAGCAGCGCGAGTGCGTTCGGATCCTTGAGGTTGACCGATACGGTTTTATTCACCTGGCTGTCGAAGTCTGCCAGGAAAATGTTCACCGTCCCGGAGTTGCCGCCCATGCTCTGCTTGAGGGTGTTGAACACCGACGTCAACGAGTCCTTGGCGGCTGTGACGGACGCTGCGCTCATGCTGCCCGAGCTGTCGACCATGAAGGCGATGTTGTAGTTGACGCCTGGCACGACGGTCAGCCCGCCGATGTCGGCGACCACAATGTCGTTGCCGTCGGTGCCGGTGACGTTGTCACTGCCAGAGGTGGCCGTGGCGGAGTTGTAGACCGCCGGATGAACCGTGACCGGTATCTGCGCCGTGGTGGTTGCCGAGCCGCCGAGGGCTTCGGTGGAAGTCGAGGTTACGGTCAGGTTGAACTGGCCGTTGTAGTAGGTCGGTGGCGTCAGGGTCAGGCTGCCCAGATTCCAGCCGGTGACCGAGGCCTCGCCATTGCTGCCCACGGTCGCCGTGTGGCCGGCACCGTCGCTCAGCACGCTGCCTTCCGGGATCCCGCCGATTTTCACGCTCAGGCTTTCGGAGCCGTCGGTATCGGTCAGCGCCGTGGTGATCTTCGACAGGTTCACACTGCCGCCTTCGGCGCCTTCGTTGAGCTTGAAGCCGTCGTAGTAGCCTTCACCATTGGTGCCGTGCAGGTCCGAAACAGTCACGCCCGCATTCACCAGATCAGCCACGCCGGTGTACAGCGGCACGCCGGCACTGCTCAGGTCGGTCGGGGTGCTGCCGTTGACCGACAGGTTCACGTCATAGCTGCCCGGGCCGGTCTGGTTGTGGTGGTAGATGTCCAGGGTGTAGTAGCCGCTGGTGGTCGGGGTGAACGAGCCATTGAGCTTGCCGCCCGCTCCCCAGGTGATGCCCGCGACATCCTTGCCACCGATGGTCACCAACAGGCTGTCATCGCCGGTACCGCTGAAGGTGTAGGTCTTGCCAGCTTCGAGGAAAATCAGGCCCGAGGTTTTCGACGCGGTGCCCGGATTCACGTTGCTGTCGGACTGCACGTTGTTCACGGTGGTGCTGCTGTTGGGGGTTCCGGCGGCATCGATCACCGACTTCAGCGTACCGGACGGCGCGCCGCTGCCATCGGTGCCCAGGCCCGACAGACCGGTCCAGACTTCCTTGACCAGACCAGTGGAGGTCACGGCGTTCCCGGCTACGTTGAGGGTTGGTGCGTCAGCGACCGGCGTGATGTCGATCTTCACGGTGCCGGTAGTGCCCAGCGCCTGACCGTCGGTTGGCTGGAACTTGATCTGCGCGTAATCGGATTTCTGATCGCCCACGCCGTTCGCGTTGCCGTTGGCGCCGGACTCATTGGTATCCGGTGTGAAGCGCAGTTTGCCGGCGTCGATGTCGGCCTTGGTGAAGGTCTGGTTGTTGGCCACGTCCTTCCACGTTGCACCGTCCAGATACTGCAACTTGCCGTCAGCGGGCAGTCCGGTGATTTTTACCCCAAGGCTGGATGCCGAACTGTCCACATCGCTGACACCAAAGGTCGACCAGCCAAGAATCAACGAGGTGTCTTCGGTACCGGTCACCGCGCCGCCGGTTGCGACCGGCGCATCGTTGACCCCGACCACGTTCACGGTGGTGGTGGCCGTGTTGGAGTAGTTTGTGCCGTCGGTCACCGTCACGGTGATGATGCGCGGCACGGTGCTCGGGTCGTCGCTGCTGTTGGTAAAGCTGATGTTCTTGATTTGCTGCATGTAGTCGGCCAGCGTCGCATTGCCCGACAGGGTCAGGGTGACCGTGCCGTTGGTGCTGTTGGCGTTGATGCTGATGCCGTTGACGCTGTTACCCAGGTTCAGCGCATCGCCGGGCTGACGGTTGGTCAGCACGATGGTGGCGCCGGTCAGCATCGTGCTGTCCGGGTCGGTGATTTTCAGGTCGGTGTCGCCGATGGACACGCCCGGACCGGTGGTGCCTTCGGTGAAGGTCACCTGGTAATCGGCGCCGGTCTTGCCGCTGGAGTTGTTGGCATCCAGGTCCAGTACCGGCGGTGCATCGTTGTCGATGATCGAGGTGCTGACGCTGCCGTTGGTGCCGCTGACGGCCAGGTTTTCGAAGTTGCCGCCGGTGGCCGAGTCGATCTTGACCACGAAGTTTTCGGTACCTTCGGTGATCTTGTCGTCCAGCGTCGCCACGTTGAAAGTGGCGCTGGTGGCATTGGCCGGAATCTTCACGGTGTAGACGCCGGTGAAGTCCGTACCGTCGGCGGCGGTACCGCTGTAGACGATCTTGAGCGTCACTTCGGTTTGCGCCGGGTTCGTCAGGCTCACGGTGTACGTCGCGGCCTGGCCTTCGGTGACCGAGGTGCTGCCGGTGATGCTGACGATGGTGTTGTCGACGGTGTCGGTCACGTCGGTGACGGCTGGGGTGGTGCTCGGGACGAGGTTTTCGAAGTTGCCACCGGTGGCGTTATCGATGCTGACTTCGACCTTGCCGGCGTCTTTGTAGACGTCGTCTTTTGGCGCTGCGACGGTGACGGTGCCAGTGGTGGCGCCGGCAGCGATGTTGATTACGGCGCCATTGCTCAAGGTCACGGTGACTGGCGAACCAGCGGGGTTGGTCAGGGTTGCGGTGTAAACAATCGAACCGCCTTCGGCAACGGTGTCAGTGGCGGAGAGCGTCAGGCCGGTGGTGTCCTGCACATCGGTAACGGTGGTGTCAGCCGGAGTGGCGTCGATGTCCAGTTTTTCGTAGTTACCGCCCTGAGCATCATCAATCTTGACGCTCAGGTTGTCGCCGCCGGCAAGGGCGTCGTTCTGGGTAACGAAGTTCACCGAACCGGAGCTGGAACCAACCGGGATGGTGATGCTCTGGCCGTTCGACAGGGTGATCACCAGCGGAGCGCCAGTGACTGGTGCGTTGACCGAGGCGGTGTAAACCACGGTGCCGCCTTCGGCCACAGTCGAGGTCGCCGTCAGCGAAACGGTGCTGGTGTCGATGGTGTCAGTGACATCAGTCACTGCCGGAGTCGTGCTCGGTACCAGGTTTTCGAAGTTGCCACCGGTGGCGTTGTCGATGCTGACTTCAACTTTGCCGGCGTCTTTGTAGACGTCGTCTTTTGGCGCATCGACGGTCACGGTGCCGGTGGTGGCGCCGGCAGCAATGTTGATTACAGCGCCGTTGCTCAGAGTCACAGTGACCGGAGTGCCAGCGGGGTTGGTCAGGGTTGCGGTGTAGGTGATCTGACCGCCTTCAGCAACCGAATCGGTAGCGCTCAGGCTCAGGCCGGTCGTGTCCTGTACGTCGGTAACGGTGGTGTCAGCTGGAGTCGCGTCGATGTCCAGTTTTTCGTAGTTGCCGCCCTGGGCGTCGTCGATCTTGACGCTCAGGTTGTCGCCGCCAGCAAGGGCGTCGTTCTGGGTAACGAAATTGACCGAACCGCTGCTCGAACCGACCGGGATGGTGATGCTCTGGC
>NZ_JAKUDH010000005.1:0-285205 GCF_031570495.1 Pseudomonas sp. JL2 | reverse complement strand
GGCCGTTACCGGCCCGCACACAAAAAATCTGACACTCCCGCTAACCTGCGTACAGCTGCCGCCCTCTGGTTTAGTCGCGAGATGGTTTCAGCATCACTTACAGGAATCTAAGTAGATGGCGAAAATTACACCAAATCCCCCAGCGACAGACGAACCCACATCCCGTGCCCAGTCTGCCCGTAACAAGAAAATCGAAGACGCTGCTACGCGAGCGTTGGATTTTTACCTGAAACCCAAGCCTAAAAGCGAAACGTCTGACAAGTCCGACTCCATTTTACGGATTGATCCGGGGGTGGATTCTGAGTGTTTGCTTGCGAATCTCAGTGAGAATCTGGCTTCGGCGAATGCCATGATCAGTGATTTGGCGTTTGATCTGGATGGTNTTTTACGGATTGATCCGGGGGTGGATTCTGAGTGTTTGCTTGCGAATCTCAGTGAGAATCTGGCTTCGGCGAATGCCATGATCAGTGATTTGGCGTTTGATCTGGATGGTTCGCGACGGCGTGTTGCGATGGGGATTTTGCAGGTGATTGAGGTGAGTGAGCTGTTGGCGAATCGGGCTTTGGATATTGTTGAGGTGAGGTAGGGCAGCAGCGTGCGTGCCGCCTGGATTGAAAAAGGTCTTGCCTAGCAAGACCTTTTTTGTGCCCGAGGGAGACTCGCTTATTCCATATAATATGCGGCTTTCAGAGCTTTTTGTAAGCTAGGGATACAGCACGGGATACACAATGCATCCTGTTATTCCACATCCTGTCGCCTTGCTGGCTCACTGACTGACCACGCTGCCTACAGTTTCTTTATGGGAGCGTCGGATTGAAGCAGACCAGATATTGAAACCAGGAGTTCTTCGACCGTCCATGGTTTCTGAAGATAGACCGTTGGGGCGGGAACCGTTGCAGGCAAAAGCTCGTAGCCGGACATGAGGATTGTCTTCACTGCCGGCCATTTTTCGCCGACCATATGGATAAAGTCCATTCCGTTGATCTGGCCTGGCACACCGTAATCAGTGATCACAAGACAGCAATGCTGGCGTGACTGCAAAAGGTACACCAGCGCATGATCGGCGTTCTCAAACGTAACTGCTTTAGCACCTAGTTCCTCCACGATATGTTGCGTAATTCTACGCAGAGTCGGATCGTCCTCAACGATCAGAACTTCACCATCGATACGTCTCACACCTTCCCAATTAACGGTCATGATTGGCCTCGATGCCATAGACGTCCAACGGAAACGTACAGTGTAGGCTTCAATCGCCAGGTCGTTTTATGAACACTGAAAGCGGGCACGGTCCATCTGAATCTAGGCGTGTGGACGACAGCAGAAATTAGCCGGGGCCCCTGGCGATATCGAAGGGACACGGGGTCGGAAACCCGCGGGATCTTGGTAGCGACAGAGATTGCACCTTACTGAAATTTCAACGTTGAAATTGAAAGGATCCTGACGAAAAAAGGGGATCGTTACCGCAACGGTAAAGGTGAGCCATTGTGTTGTTGATAGCGAACGGTTGAACCCGGTCAACCTTGGGGATGGTGTCAACCACGTCAACCTGTCAACCGACGTAGAAAACTCGGTCGCTAACAAGATGCTGCGGGTTCTTTGGTCCGTACCCATTCTAAATGCCCAGGGTCCCCGGCGAGCTACCAAGCGATAGGGCAAATGCACAGGTGAACCACCAGTTCACCAGGTTCACCTGTTCACTAAGCTGTGCACTTTTTCGCTAACACGATCACGCGGGTTTCCGACCCCGTGTCTCCTCAATATCGTCAGGGACCCCAGCAATTTCTGTCCCTTTCAGATGCAATGATCAATCACCTACCCAAGGAATCATAAAGACGTTCGCTCGCTGACGGTATTCCGCTGCTAGGGGGGCGGGGAACCGATAAAGTGGTGTTACATAGGTTACAGGTGTAACGAATATCCATAACTACCTGATTTTAAGCGGTTTTTTATCCGTTACATCACGCTGGTAGTGAATCTATTTCGAGTGTTACGCAAGTTTTATGTGTTACGCCCTGATAGACATGTTTCGATTGCTAGCTATCGGCCGAAAGCGAACAGCGGGGGGAGGAACGATCACCGACGAAAAAATTTGATCAAACCTCGGTTGATCAGTCACAGTCTTGAATCTCAGAGGACTTTTCCTCCAGCACTTTTTCAATAGAGTTGCTAATTGCCCACAGGACGTGCACATGCAGTGGATTAATGAAAAAGATCTTTTAAAGTGGTCACAGCGAAAAGATGCCCGCGTGTTACTCATCGACATGGTTGCGGATCTGATTCGAGCAACGATTCCAGCAGTTGATCGCTATCGATTTCGATTTCCTGGAGGTGATTCAGGCGAGCTTCGCGGTTGGGATGGTGACTTGGAAACAACTGAAGATGTGGGTTATATACCCGGCCGTAAATCAAAATGGGAGTTTGGAGCTGGAGCTGGAGCAAAGAAGGCTTCAGGAGATTATAACAAACGCACCAAACAAACCTCCGCGGAGGACATGAAAGAGAATGCGCTAGTACTTGTGAATCTTGAGGAGTGGGACACTCCAAGGGAGATGTTGACGAAGTGGGAAAATGATCGAAAGAAAGAAAATAAATGGAGAGACGTGCGCTATATCGACGCGGTCACGCTAGTTCACTGGCTCGATGAACATCCTGCTGTTGCTGCAAAATATGCTCGGGAGGTACTTGATAATGCCCCTCAAGAGGGCGCGTTAAGCACCGATGAATATTGGGATGAGTTTAGTAGCCAGTTCGAACCTCGATTAACGGAAAAAGTAGTAATCGGTGATCGTCACAAGGCAGCAGACGAACTTATCAGCAAATTGCTAGGCCCAGCAGGCAGCATCATTAAAGGTGCAGAAACAGCAGAAGATGTAATCGCTTTTGCTGTGGCGGCAATTCGAAAATCAGAACCTGAAAAACGACGTTTGCTTGAATCTCGAACCCTCATCGTACGTACTGAGTCGGCTGCCCGAGAGTTGAGTAGAAAGTCGGGAATGATCTTCATTGCTACGAAAGGTGCAGAGTCGCTAGCGGGTGTCTTGAGTACCAACTGTCCAACTCTTTCGGCTGCTATAGGCGCATCAGCGCGAAGATACGATCCTCTTCAAAGACCCTCCGCGAGTAGTATGGCTGAAGGATTCTTAGAAATGGGATTAGATAGGGACGATGGTTACGAGCTGGCACAACGTTGTGGTCGCAGCTTGACGATATTAAAACGGCTAATCCCAGGTACGCCTCCAAGTCAGCCAGAATGGGCCCCTCAGTCGGGCGCACTTAAATCTGCGTTTTTGGCAGGAGGGTGGTCTTCAAATTTGTCTATGGACCGAGACTTGCTTAGAGATCTGGGAGGGTTTAATACCTACTCGGATTTAGACAGCGTACTTATGCCAATGCTGTCGCTTTCTGACCGTCCTATCGATAGAGTAGCCGAGATTTGGCAAACCCGCGCGCCGGTTGATGCATTTTATTTCTATGGTCACCAAATCACAGATGCAGATCTTCATCGCTTCCGAGAAGCTGTTGTGAAAGTCTTTGGGCATGCACCAACACCTCCAGCGCGCAGTGAGAAATTTAGTCTCAATTACGTAGCCCCCTCCGACTATAGTAGTTGGCTGAGAGATGGTTTGGCGCTAACTTTAGTTATCATTGCGGCTATGCACCGGGTCGTAGGGCTGCATGTAAATGGTAAGACACCCCAGCAATATGTGGACGAGATCGTATGTGCTCTGCCGGATTGGGGGCGAAACCATGAGTCACTAATCCGCTTAGGAGATCAAGCTGCCCTGTTTGCGGAGGCGGCCCCCAACCCTTTTTTGAGGGCCCTCGAGTCTATGCTCGAGGGTAGCTCCCAGGAAGTAAGCAGTATCTTTGAGAATAATAGCCACGAATTGATGGGAGCCTCAAGCCCACACTTCAAAATACTTTGGGCTCTAGAATCGATCGCATGGGATCCGCGATATTTAGAACGTGCTGCCTTAGTGCTAGCAAAATTGGCTGAGCTAGATCCAGACCCGGAATCCAACTATGTAAATCGCCCAATCAACAGTCTTCGAGCCATTTTGTTAAGTTGGTCTCCAAGTACCTATGCAACTCAGGCGCAGAGACTCGCTTGCTTAGACGCAATATTAAGGACAGTTCCTCAAATAGGTTGGCAATTGCTTGTCAAATTGCTGCCGAGAACGCATGACTCTTCCTCTTCGACTCATCATCCGAAAATTCGAGATTTGGCACCTAAAATTGCAGAAGAAATTACGTTCGGTTTGGTATGGGATTTTGAAGCTGCTGTCGTTGAACGCGCTCTGTCTGTTGCCAGCACTAATGAAGACCGAATTGCGCTTTTGATAAAATCAATGTCGTCATTCCAGCCCGAGAGCCGCTCATTGGTGCTATCTACAGTCGATAGCTATTTGAAAAATCATCAGTCGCCTGACGGAGGATTAGTTTGGCATACACTTAACGATGAAGCTTCGCGCCATGATTATTTTGCTGATGCCGAATGGGCATTGGCGCCTGAAGAACGGGCGGCTATTGCTACGATTGTTGAAAATAATCGTCCCTCCGATCCATTGGTGAAGGATCGCCAGGCATTCGATGATTGGCTGCCGCATATTGGGAGGTACCAAGCCAATGGTGACGGACTTGATCCCGAGGAAATACGTAAGGAAGTGCTTGAACGAGTATTTTTGAGAGAGGGCGTGGTCGGAATTTTGCGATTGGCTAGTATGGTTAAACTCCCAAACCTGATTGGCCCTGCACTCAGATATACATCGATGTCTATGGAGCAAATGTTTGAACTGCTCGAGGGGGCAATCAGTGCGACTGACACACCACCTGAGCTTAAATTTTACATCTCAGCAGTAGGTGCAGCTAAATTTGGAATTCCATGGAAGCAAATGTTTGCACATAGGGTACTAGCAGGAATATCAGATGACTCAGTTAAGGTTAAATTAATTCTGGGCTGGGGGCAGGATGAGGAAACTTGGTCAGTTGTCGATAGCTTAGGAGTAGATGTTCGCGAAAAATATTGGCTGCAAATCAACTCTTTGCCAATTCATGGAACTCCCGAACAGCTAGCGTTCGCAATTGAACAGTTTCGTCGCTATAACCGAGACATCGACGTACTGGGCCTAGTGTACACGCGCATCACGCATCTTCCCCAAGAGTTGATTCAAGAACTTCTGATTAAAGGTATATCTCAAATTGGTCAAGCACAATATGGTACGGGCGCTATGCTCTCGTACTCCGTTGCTCAAGCGCTTTCAGAATTAAGGGGGAGAGAAGATGTTTTGGAGATCGATATAGCGAAGATCGAATATGCTTATCTTCCTATTTTGAATGATCAGCCTTTAACTATCATAAAATTAATGGCGCGAACACCTTCTATATTTGTCGACATTCTATCTGATGTTTTCCGAGAGAAGAGTTCACCCGCATCTGAAGAAGTATCGAACGAGGTGGCAGCGCGAGCACGTGCCTCCCACCGACTTCTGAAAGCGTTCAAACAGGTACCAGGCCTCGTAGGTGAAATAGTTGATTACGAGGCTCTTGATTCTTGGGTTTCAGAGGCTCGCTGCCTAGCTGCTCAAAAGGATCGAGCGGAGGTATGCGACAGCTACATTGGACAAATTCTCGCACACTCTCCATTTGATCCTGACGATTCCCTTTGGCCGACTACAGCCGTCATAAAAGTAATTGAGGGCACTGCTTCCCCCGAATTGGCTCGAGGTTTTATTACCGAGTGTTTCAACAAGCGTGGGGTTTATAGCAAGGCGATAAATGAGGGGGGAGATCAAGAGCGGGCGCTTGCGGAACAGTATCAGCGCTGGGCTGATAGAGCCCACTCTTACCCTAGGATGTCATCAGTGCTGAGTACAATAGCCGATAGATGGATCGCCCAGTCCATTGATGAAGACACTCGCGCAGAACAAGGCAAGATGAAGTGGTAAGTGGGGTGCTTCACGTGCCATTGTCAACAGAAAAGGGTGTATACGGAATTATCATTTAAGCCAAATTAGACTTGGATAATCGTCTGCTTTTGGCCGTTTTCTGCCCATCCCAAGAGGCAGAAAACGTCCCAAAGCGGATGTTGGCGAAAGGCTGCTATCGTTTTTTTCGGGGGAAAGTCCCGTGTCGCCGTAGCGTATCTACACTCTAGGTCTTACGTCCCAAAATCCTGATTAATCGCTCGCTTCCAAAGAGACAGGAGAAATGTCATGCTTTCAATAACCCACCCAGTTGTAATGTCGTATATCCATGAGCTTCCGGTAGGCCTGTTGCCAATAATTTTTAAGGGCGACTCATTGCCAAGACTAGTGGTGAAGGCTAACAAGGAAATTATCCTTTCGGCAAAGGTGCGAAGAAGTTTTTCGATACATTTGATTCCGTACGATGTTAATGGGGTTAATTCAGTGGGTTTTATGGCGGCGTTCTTCGATGATCAACAACACCCATTGGTAATTTCTGGAGCGCTTGCCAAAGAGTTGTTAGGGTATGAATTCCGTAAAGTCTTTTTGTCAGAAGAAGTAAATGTGCACTTTTTCGACGAGCTTGGGCGTGAATCTCTCGGCTATAAGGCTCGTTTCAAGTCATCCGATATTCATCGGAGTCTATTAGGACAGTCTGAGATTCCTAGTGCGGACGGACTTAACCAAAGTGCGATACTGAATGATCTTCGACGATGGTTTCAGTTGTCTGGGGAGCGGGAAGACGAGCAGGCAATAAAAGTTGAATTAATTGAGCCGCTATTTCCCGAGAATTTTGTATTTGCCGATATGCGCGATGAGAGTCACTTGTATCATGGTAGTCCACCCGTGAGCCATTTCACCCTAGAGCGGAATGAACCGGGAAACTATCAGGAGCAAGAGATAATCGCATTGTTGCAGCGGACGTTCGCACCTGAGGAAATTTATTTTTCACCAAAGCGGTATTACGACAGAGAAGAGGTTTCTGATATTTTGGTGATTACTAATGAGAACGTTTTTATTGTACAGGCTAAAGACAGCCCTAATTTGGAGAAAACGATCAATCTTCCGATAAAAAGAAAAAAGGCCACCGCACTCAAGGCACTGAAAAAAGCAGCTGCCCAAGTCAAGGGGGCTACGACCTATCTTAGGCGTAGGAAGCCTGCCGTTTTTTTTATCGATGATAAAGAAATGGTGGTTGATCTCGAAGGCAAAAGTTTATATGGCTTGGTAATCATGAAGGAATTGTTTGATGACAGTTATGATGAGTACACGCCAATTTTGATAGGTTTGTATGAGCAAACTGAAGTTCCCACAATTCCGCTTTCGTATAGCGAACTTCATCAGTACACTCGCTTTTTGGCCGGCGATGAAGCATTTCTTGAAGCTTTCATGAAGGTTTTCAACTGGGGGCATAAGACCGGTATGTTTCCTCGACTTCGGGTCATGGCGCCAGAATCGGTAGTCAATGAAGATCCACCACTGCCTTCTTAAATAGCTCTTTGAGGTCATAATCAGCTTTGGATAAGTCGGAGCTAAACCAAAGCTAGGATAATTGGCTGTATAGGTGGATCGTGGATAGTTGCCTGAGTTGAGCAACTTGGTGCTTGGCGATGGCTGTACACCAAAGGTAACGGGCAAGTGTTCGGATAACTGCAAGCATCGCCTGTAGCACATCAATGTCCGCTTCTTACCCATGCTGCTGACCGAGGCCGAGATGCAGAAGGAATTTTTGTCCTCCAAGGTTTTGTTCCCGAAGGTCAGAATTTTAGGCGAAAATAAAGAGCCCGCGTAATGCGGGCTCTCTTATGTATGAAGCTCAGCTTCTCCCTATGCTATGCATTTGGGAGTCGTAGTACCGAGTTTGCTTTCTCAGCATTCGATTTCAACATATTTAACCATTCTATTCGTTCATGAGTCACACCAAGCTCGGCAAGTGCCTCATCATGCTCTGAAAACTCGAATTGTTTATTATTCAATATGCAGTAGCAGAGCTTGTGGGCTTCAAGTAGACAGGCCTCCAAGTTAATTGCTAGTACGGAAATCCTTAATAGTGAGGTCTCTGCTTCATGTTCCGTCAGCAGTTCGAGATACTTGCTTATGTCGGTTACATGCCTAAAAACGAGCTTGATCCAATACCGCTGATCGACGCTGAATGCGTGGGCGATTTCAGGATAATATTTGTCCAATAGCGGCAAGCTCACTGTTGATGGCAGATTGTGTCCAGTAGGACGTGTTTTTGTAGCTATTGTTTCGCACATTTCAAGGAGATTTTCCAAAGCATGCTTACATATGTGCATAAGCTCATGAATATCCTCTTCGCAACACTCCTTCTTCGCAACCTTCGTCTTTGCCTCTTTTCGTGTCGTTGAGAAGTAATTTAGGCTAAAGGCCAGGCCCGCACCGATAATCGTACCCACCAGCGGTAAAAACTTATCCGTCGAAGTTTTTACTGTCGTAGCTTGAATGTAGGTGAGGCACTGCGCGAAACCATCAATATCCATGTTCTAACCGAGTCTGTGAGGGTCAGTGCAGTATGCCATGACAGAATGGACTGAGCGCCATTCACCATCTGGGGAGCGATTTCGGTAAGTCGACCTAATATCGCAGACTCAATAACCGCTCTCGGCCTCAGGCTGCCTTTTCAAATCAATGTGAGGGTGGGACTGAACAGACAAACCTGTCGGCTCAACCAACTACCTATAGAGCGGGCAGCGGAAGCCGACTAGGTCCTCCACCGCACCCTAACTTCGGTGCTTCAATTGCTGATCGATGAGAATCAGCTCTGCTTTGATCGCGTTTGCGGTGAGGTTCTGTATCGCTGTGCTTTTCCCCCAGCGAGAGCGCATGAGCTTGAGCAGGCCGCTCAGATGGGTTTTCCTTGCCTTCAGTGTTTCGGTACGACTGGGGCTGTTCTGCGTGGCAGTGTTCATAGTGCTGATCCTTGGGCAGTGTTTAAACAACCCACACAAGTGGGCTGTTTCAGGTGGGGCGGGTCGTTACAAAGCCAGCACGTCTTGCACCTTGTACCGCACTGAGCGCTCCGACAGGTCACTCCAGTCCCAACTGCTGAAATTTTCCCCTTGCTCTGGAACGTTGAGCTTGAGCAGCGCAACAGGATCCCGGTCGATCATCCGACGCGCCGCGCAAAGTTGTCCGCCCACATCAAGCAAAGCCTGAGCCGCCTCATTCCACTTCTCTTCAAGCACCGCGTTGGCGAGGTGCAGCGCCTTGTTCTCGATTTTTTGGTGTTCTTGCTGCGCTTCAGCGATGTGCTGATCGATGGTGGCCAGCTCTTGTTCCAGAGCGCTGATGATCAACTGCTGACGACGGTTGTGCTCGGCTACTGCGAAATTGCACTCCACTTGACCACCCGCTTGCATTCGACCTGACCAGTCATTTGCATTCGTTCTGACCAACGATTTGCATCGGTTTTGACCAGCAGGCTTTGTCACCATGAGCGGCAGTAAACGGCCAGTAGAGGACGCTGGACAGTCTACCGCGGGATGAGTAGCGTGCACTCGAAACATCGTCTAATTAGAGTTGGCTCATGGTTTCTATCGTTGTTCAAGAAGAGGTTCGAGACCGGCTACGTCGTGCTGAGAACGAGCATGACGTGAAAGTTCTTTTAGCTATTGAGTCTGGCAGTCGTGCCTGGGGATTTGCCTCTCCCAACAGCGACTACGACGCACGCTTCATCTACGTAAATAAACCCGAGTGGTATCTCTCTGTCGGCCTCGAGGAGCAACGCGACGTCATCGAGTATCCGATCATTGACGACATGGATATCAATGGCTGGGATCTACGTAAGGCACTCAGGCTATTTTGGAAGTCCAATCCAGGCTTTGTGGAGTGGATACAGTCGACCATCATTTACGAGCATGCTGGCTGTTTCCACGAGCGGGCAAAGGAGTTATTGCCGCAGGTGTATTCGGTGGAGAGTGGCATCTACCACTATCGCAGCATGGCCAAAACCAACTATAGGGGATATTTGCAGGCCCCTCAGGTACCGCTGAAAAAATACTTCTACGTTCTGCGCCCGCTGTTATCGGTGCGGTGGCTTGAGCAGTTTGGTACACCTGCCCCCATAGAGTTTGAGAAGCTGCGCGGTGTCATCGAGCGAGAGTCCGGGCTCCAGCAGGCCATTGATGAATTGCTTGCGATCAAGCGCGCGTCTCCGGAGATGGGGTTATCACCTCAGATCACTCCCATTCAACAATTCATTGAGCGTGAACTGAATCGACTTGAGTCCATTAAGCCGATACGCACCGAGCGCAAAGACGTTGAGCCATTACTTTCGGAACTGTTTCGAACTGTACTCAAAGAAACTTGGGGATGAGGTGCCCAATGGAATAAAGCGTTTGAAAGGCCGATGACGGATCGTCAAAGCAATGCGCACGCGTTCACTTTGACCGTCCGCTTTGGGTCGTTTTCTGCCGGTCACCACAGGCAGAAAACGGCCAGAAGCGGACGTTCATGGCCGTCTGCTCTTCACGTTAAGCAGACGGATAAGTGAACGGTTCCAGGAAGATTTGTGGTTCGACCCACAGACTTAAACCGAATGGGATCATTGAATACCCTTCGTATCGCTCAGTAGAAATATTTGACGCCGCAAGCTCCAGGAATTTACCGCGTTTATCATCAACAACGCGGATACCGGGGCATCCAAGCATTGTGTATTTGATGATGGGTTTTGGTAGCTATGCCTGACATACCTGATTTCTATTTCAAAGTCATAGACCGCAGCGCAAATCGATGCCCCATCCACAGATCGAAGCGTAGATTGCTCCAGACGCTTCCTGCTCGACCAAATGGCTGACAAGTGGTCAGTGCTGATTCTCGCAGCGCTGTGTAAGAAGCCGTTGAGATTCAATGAACTAAAACGGTGTCTGGACGGCATTACCCAGAAAGCCTTGACTCAAGCCCTTCGTCGTCTTGAGCGCAGCGGCATTTTGGCCCGGCGGGTTATTCCTTCCTCGCAGATCGCGGTCGAATACAGCATCACCCCGTTAGGCGGGGCGCTTGCACAACCCTTCAACGCCCTGTACCACTGGACGCTAAATCACTTGGCTGCGGTCATTCAAGCCCAAACGACCTTCGCTACACGAGAGATCGAGGCGGCAGAGGTTTAGCCGTCAGATTAAGTTCGGCCATCCCCCCTTCATGGAGCGCAGATTTGGATCAACTTCTCGCCATACGGGTCTTCATCCGCATTGCGGACGCTCGCTCTTTTGCGAAAGCGGCTGACTCGTTGAATATTCCTCGCTCCTCCGTCAGCAAGCTGCTTCAGGATCTGGAACAACACCTGGGTACCAAGCTGGTCGAGCGTAGTACGCGCTCATTCACCATCACGCAGGCGGGTGAGGTCTACAGGGAACAAGCGTTGAATCTGCTGGCGGGGTTGGAGGATATGGATATCGCCGCTCGACAGGCACGGGCAAGTCCCCACGGCCGTCTTCGTGTGGACATAGGTTCATCGCTGGCCAATCTGGTGATCATCCCAGCGCTACCGCAATTTCATGCGCGCTATCCTGATCTGGAATTATTGCTTGGGGTCAGTGATCGGCCTGCCGATCTCATCGGCGACGGCGTCGACTGCGTGATTCGCGGCGGCGCATTACCTGACAGCTCGCTGATCGGACGCCACCTTTGCAATGCGGACTTCGTCACCTGCGCGACGCCTGACTATCTTTCTTCTTTTGGTACCCCGATACATCCACAGGATCTTGAGCAAAACCACCGCACGATCCGCTATTTTTTTCCACACTCGGGTAAAACGCTGCCTCTTCACTTCAGCAAAGGCAGCGAAAGATACGAGGTGAATGGCCAGCCTACCCTCAACGTGAGCGAAAGCACTGCCCTGACCGAGGCGGTACTGACCGGGATTGGTGTCGGGCAAATCTTTCGTTTCAGCGCGCGTGCGCATATCGCTGCGGGAAACTTGGTGCCGATCCTGGAGGATTGGACTCCACCCTCCCATCCGCTCCAGTTGGTCTACCCAGCAACGCGCCATCCCAGCGCAAAGCTGCGCGCTTTTATCGATTGGGCAGTTGAGCTGTTCGTATGCGTCCGGTGATCCCCTCTTGCTTGCCAGCAACGCCAAAAGCATTGAGCGTGCTCAAAGCTGCGTGAGCACGACCTCCTAATGCTCCGTACTGATCCCGTTCATTTTCTAAGCGGCTCCCCGAAACCTACCTAGTTGCCGCTAAATCGGCCTAATCAAGGAGGGGGCTCTAAGCATAACGACGTACGTCAAGACTGCTGCCATAGCTGACAACAGCGCGGCCACACCGAATGCCATTGGTAATCCAGATACGAAGTCTCCGGGTAGTGAAGTAAAGGCGAAAACTGAGGTGACCACAGCGATTCCTAATGCACCGCCGATTTGCTGATCCATCTGTAATAGGCCTGACGCAATACCCGATTGCTCGGCAGCCACGCCCTCCATCGTCAGCACCGTTCCAGGTGTAAATACCAGTGCAATACCCAAACTGTGCACCAACATTGGGCCTAGCACTGAACCCGCATAGCTGCCGTCAATGTCTATAAAGGCAAACCCTGCAAAGCTGCACGCCACGAGTATGCATCCGCTCAATTGAAGTCTGCTGGCACCGAAGCGTTCGATCAAGCCTGGCATGAAATGGGTTACGGCAAAAACGGTGCAAGTGACTGGCAGATAGGCCAGACCGGCGGCCAGAGGCCCAAACCCAAGCACTTTCTGAAAATATTGGACGACCAGAAATAGCATCGAAAAATGCATGCCGACGATAATCGCCATTACAGCCAGAGCGACAATGCGGGTTCGGTTCCGTAGGAGATTCAGGTTCAATAGTGGCTGCTTCGCTCGGCCTTCTATGATCCAAAATGCCGTCAGTAGCGCAACAGCAGTTACAAAGGAAGGCAGGGTTCCGAAGTGTGCCCAACCGTGCTCTGCGGCGTTAATGAAACCAAATACCAGCGCAATCGAACCGGCTGTAGCGGTCAATGCTCCACCTATGTCGAATTGAGCACGCTGGCCTACTGTTTCCTTAACAACGCTGCCAATCATGACCAGAATGAAAATCCCAACGGGCACATTGATGAGCAGCGACCAGCGCCAGGAGAAATACTCTGTGAGCGCACCTCCTAGAATCAGTCCGGCAGAGGCACCTACTGAGGACACAGTGATGAAAAGGGCAAGCCCCCGATTACGTTCCGCCTCGTTGCGCGCGATGTTCATCACCAATGCCAACACGCTGGGTGCAGCTATAGCAGCCCCAATCCCTTGGAGGATTCTTGCAGTAATTAGCATCAGCGGGCTGTTCGCTAATCCCCCCAGTAGCGAGGCCAGTACAAAAACGGCAAGGCCTGCTTTGAACGCCCTGACACGCCCATACACATCCCCCAATCGGCCTCCCAGTAAAAGCAAACCGCCAAGTGCCAGAGCGAATGCATTGGGTACCCAAGACAAGGCTGCGGGGGAAAATCCCAGATCAGCCTGTATTTGAGGTAAAGCGACCATCACGATCAAAAAGTCCATTTGCAGCATGAGTTGGGCGCTGAGGATGACGGCCAACGCAAGAATTCGGTTCGTGTCCTGTTTGGATATAGATGGCGCTTGCGCCGACGGCGAATGAGGCATGGTCGTTCCCAGAGGTGGCGAAGAACGGCCTGAACGAAGTCCGGCCGTTTGATTGGCAGGCGCTGTTCAGACCTGAGAGGCCCCACCGTCGGCAAACAGCTCAATACCATTGATGTAGCTCGAAGCATCGCTTGCCAGGAACGCAACCGCCTTACCTATTTCCTGCGCTTCGCCAATGCGTCCCAGAGTGCTTTTTTCACTGAGGGACTGGATTAGCTGCTCCGCATGATCGCCTGCCATGTTCCGCAAGGATTGGGTATCCACCGGGCCGGGACTGAGAAGATTGATTCGAACGCCGGAACCTTTTATGTCCAAAATCCAGCTTCTGACCAATGCTCGAAGTGCAGCCTTGGTTGCGCCATAAAGGCTCAGCCCTGGCCCAGGAGTGATCGAAGCTGTAGAGCCGATGATGACAATGCTGGCTCCTTTGCTCATAAGAGGCAGCGCGCCTTGGACAGTGAAAGTGACGCCTTTGACATTCGTTTCAAATACTCGGTCAAAGCCTGCTTCAGTTATCGTACCTAACGGGGCGATCTCGCCCATTCCGGCATTCGCTACCAAGACATCGATACGGCCATGAATCGCCTCTACATGACTGAAAAGGAGGGCCAGATCGGTTGGGCGTGAGACATCAGCAGCAAATGCAGCCACGTTATTACCCAAGATAGTCAAAGCCTGATCCAGCTGCTCTTGCCGACGTCCCGTGATGACTACTCGCGCGCCTTGCGTGGCGAACTCCTGTGCAATAGCAAATCCCAAACCTGATGATCCGCCGGTAACCAAGACAACTTTGTTTTTGAATTCCATGACTACGTACCTAGGTGAAAAGAGCTGGAAGGAATTTTAAGCGGCTTCTAGACCAGCTCAGCTAAGTCGGCTGGAGTGAAAGGCTTCAAGCCATCAGTGCTCCCTGATCGAATCTTCGTGACCCATTGCGGATCGCTGAGGAGCGCGCGACCAACCGCAATAAGATCGAACTCATCCCGCTCTAAGCGCTGCACTAAGTTTTCAAGGCTCGCTGGTTTCGAGCTTTCGCCGCGAGTGGCACCGATGAAATCTCCGGACAACCCTACGGAGCCCACACTGATAGTGGCGGCTCCAGTCAGCTTCTTCGCCCAGCCGGCGAAATTCAGTCCCTGCTCGCCATCCAACTCGGGGAACTCAGCCTCCCAGAAGCGTCGTTGAGAACAGTGCAAAATATCAGCGCCCGCCTCCACCAACGGAACGAGCCAATCGGACATCGCCTTCGGCGCCGTAACCAAGCGCGCGCTATAGTCTTGCGGCTTCCATTGGCTCAAACGCAGTATCACCGGGAAGTCAGGGCCGACTGCCTTACGAATGGCTTTTACGATTTCAACCACAAACCGCGAACGCTCAGTGGTGGATGTACCGTTGAAATGGTCAATGCGTTGGTTGGTACCTTCCCAAAAGAACTGGTCTAACAAGTAGCCGTGCGCCGCGTGGATTTCGACCGTATCGAACCCCAGACGCTTCGAGTCAGCTGCTGCTCTGGCAAAGGCGGAAATCGTGTCTGCGATAGCCTCATCAGTCATCGCCTCACCTCTAAGAGCGCGGGGTGCGGCCAGTCCTGAAGGACTTTCAATCCCGCGTTCAGGTTTCCAGTCGGTCTGGGGGCTGACCGATGATCCAACGTGCCAGAGCTGAGGCCCCATTTTGCCGCCAGCTTCATGAACACCGTCGATTACCTGTTTCCACCCGGCAAGCGCTTCCTCGCCATGGAAGAGCGGAACATTGGGATCGTTACGAGACCCCGGCCGATCAACGCCGGTACCTTCGGAAAGAATCAAACCTACTTCGCTCTCCGCACGCCTGCGGTAATAGGCCGTATTTCTATCGTTGGGCACGCCTGCTGGAGCAAAGGAACGCGTCATGGGAGCCATAACGATACGGTTTTTCAAAGCCAGAGATTTGAGCGCGAAAGGCCGGAATAGGGGGTCAAGATACGTAGAACTCATCAGATGAGGCACCGTGTGAATGAGCCTTCATGGTATAAGATGTATACCTAATATCAATACGGCACTTGAAGGCCATCAGGTATACACGAGGAAACCATATGCTAACGACGGATGATCAGATCCTCAGAGACGAACTTGATCTGGGGGCTTACATGGCTGATCCTTCGAGCCGGTTGATGCTGGATCAAATCGCAGACAAGTGGTCGATTTTGATTCTCGCCGCGCTATGTAAAAAACCATTGCGCTTCAACGAACTCAAGCGTTGTCTGGACGGGATAACTCAAAAGGCGCTGACGCAAACCCTTCGACGGCTTGAGCGGAACGGGATTCTTGCCCGGCGAGTTATTCCGTCGTCTCAGGTGGCAGTAGAGTACAGCGTCACGGCATTGGGTCGGACGCTGGAAGAGCCCTTCAAAGCCTTGTTTTTCTGGACGATTCATCATTCAGCCGCAGTCATCGATGCGCGTGTAGCGTTTGACGGACGAGATGTGGAAGGCGTGTTGACCGGACACATATAGCTGTTCAGCAGCGAAAACTGTAGATCCTGAGGAGTTGAGCGGCACTCACATGCATCCTGGATTGCGAGAATCCGATCATCCACCCTGATGGATTATGTCTCTATCCTGGCGGGCTTCTGTCATGGATAAACCCACCCTAGACTCGCCCCAAGTTGCTGACCTGAACCCTTCAGGTCAGGCTCTTCAGGCACTAGGAACAATGACCATGTCCGACAGACTCGACGGCAAAATCGCACTTATCACCGGCGCTACCAGCGGCATCGGCCTGGCCACCGCCAAACTTTTTGCAGCGCAAGGTGCGTATGTCTACATCACCGGACGCAACGCGGAATCACTGAAGACAGCGCAGGACGAAATCGGCGCTAACGTGACTTGCATACAGGCAGATTCGACCCATATTGCTGATCTGGATCACGTGGTCGAACAGATCAAGGCCGAGGCAGGCCGCATTGATGTGTTGTATGCAAACGCTGGTGGCGGCACGCTGCTGACCTTGGGGCAGATCACCGAGCAGCAGGTCGACGATACCTTCGGGCTAAATGTCAAAGCGCTGATCTTCACCGTCCAAAAAGCCCTGCCACTACTAGTCTCCGGCTCATCGGTCATCCTTGCAGGGTCAAGCGCCAGCATCGCCGGAACTGCTGCCTTCAGCGTCTACTCTGCGTCCAAGGCAGCGGTGCGCAATCTGGCGCGCAGCTGGATTCTTGACCTCAAAGGCACCGGCATTCGGGTCAATGTGTTGAGCCCGGGCCCCGTCCGCACGCCGGCACTTTTGGAATATGCAGGTGACGATCCTGCGCAGCAGCAAGGCATGCTCGATTACTTGGGCACCATTGTCCCGATGGGGCGAGTCGGTGAAGCGGATGAGATCGCCAAAGCAGCCCTGTTTCTGGCCAGTGACGACTCAAGTTTCATCAATGGTGCCGAAATTTTTGCAGACGGTGGCATGGTGCAGGTCTGACCCGCTCATTTGCAAGCTTGCACCCGTTGCTAGTTAGCAGCGGGTGAGCACCCACTGCCAGGGGGAACAGGTACGCCAAAAATGCTGACTTGATGCGTGCTATTCCACCCGCGTGAGCGGAAATCGCATCCAGATCCATGCCCCGCCAACCAACACGCCAGCAGCGCCCAGCCAGAGCGCACTTGCAACACCGTACTGATCGATAGCGATGCCGCCGAGCAAAGCACCCGCGCCCATAGCCAATTGCCCTATGGAAACGAATAGAGCGGCAGCCGTCTCCAGACGTTCAGGCGCTGCACTGAAGATCCAGCTCTGAATGGCGATAGGCAACATCCCAAACCCTAGTCCCCAGGTCACCACCGCTATTATGACGACTAGCGGATGTTCACCCGTACAGACCAGTAATAGCATCGAGCAGCCCAGTAGCAGTGCGGTGCTCAATACTGCCAGGCGCACATCACGTTCGACGCACCAGCCGCACAGTACATTGCCAAAGATTCCTGCCACACCGTACCCCAGCAAGAGAAGACTTAGCTGCGCGGATTCGATCCCACTGATCTGGTTCAGATAGGGTGTGATGTACGTGTACGCTGCGAACTGTCCGGTAAATATCAAGACCACGGCCACCAACCCTACCTGTACCTTCGGTATGCGCAGTACGGCTGGCAGTTGTGAAGCTCCGGACAATTGCTCCGGGCGGATCCTTGGAAGCAGCAACATCAACGCGATTACCACCAAGCAGCCCAAGACGGCAGACACAGCAAAAGCCGCCCGCCAACCGAACGCGCCGCCTAGCAGCGTCCCTGCTGGAACCCCGAGAACTGTCCCCAAGGTCACGCCCGAGAAAACGATGGAGGTTGCCCTACCGACCGCGTCGGGTCGAAGCCTGGGCCCTAGAGCAACGCCTATGGTCCAGAATCCACCCACCGCAATACCGAGCAAAACTCGGCCCAGCAACAGCACGTACAGTTCGGTGGCGGTCGCAACGAGGACATTGGAAATGATCAGAAGGCTGAGCAGCACCCACAGCACGTATCGTCGATCAAAGGTTCGGGCCAGGCTGATAGTCAGAAACGCTGAACAGGCGGCGACGATACCCGGGATGGTAATCACAAGACCCGCGCGTCCTTCACTGATCGCCAGGTCATTGGCTATTTGGGGCAAGAGGCCAACTGGCAAAAACTCTGCCGTGACCAAAGCGAAAGCTCCTACCCCGATGGCGGCAACTGCGCTCCAGGGAGCAGGAGTTTCATGCAGCGCCACAGGCGTGGATGAATCTGCTTCAACTACATGCTGCGTCATAATCTGAATTCCAAAAAACCTTCAGGCACACGCTTCCGTGCGCCTTCGGTTTAACCAGTCGCGTTAGTAACCAACGCCGCGAACACCGCCTGACGCCCTGATGGATTCGCCTGTCACCCAGTGCGACTCTTCAGATGCCAAAAACACTGCCAAAGGTGCGATGTCTTCAGGCTCTCCGAAGCGACCCAACGGAGTACCCGCAAGAAGCTTTTCGCCCAATTCACCGGCAAAATTCCCGTCAGTAGCCGGGGTGTTCGTATGCCCTGGCAAGATCGAGTTGACCCTGATGCCACGCGGTCCCAGCTCCCTGGCCAGTGCAAAGGTCAAGGTATCGACCGCGCCCTTGGTCGCCGAGTACACGCTCGAAGCCAGGTAGGGATCGGTGCTGAGGATCGAGCTGATATTGATGATGCTGCTTTTCGGCCCTAGCAATTTGACGGCCTCACGTACCGCAAGAAGGTAGCCCAGCACATTCAGATTGAATTGCTTGTGGAATGCTTCTTCGGTCAGGTCATCGATCATCTGGAACACCGCGACGCCGGCGTTGTTGACCAGAACATCAAGGGTGCCGTACTTCGTCCGGACCGTGTCAAACAGGCGCACAACATCGGCTGCCTGGCTCATGTCTGCCTGTACGGCGAAGGCTGAGCCGCCGTGCTCTGTGATATGAGCCACCACGGCATCGGCGTCAGGCTTACTGGAGGCGTAGTTGACGATGACCGTTGCGCCCTGCGCACCCAATGCTTTGGCGATTCCGGCGCCTATGCCTTTCGACGCACCGGTGACAACTGCTATTTTTCCTTCGAGTTTCATAACGTGACCTTTTTGAAGTTGATTGATATGAGGGCTTTGTTGCTGTCGGATCGTGAATGACTGAAATGCAACGAACTGCGTGCCATCAGTATTCCGGTAACGGACACACCAACGTTTGCCGGTTATTCGCACATCCTTGCCTATTCTTCTCAGTTGGCTTGCTATGCCCAGGGATATAGCTCACGGTGAGAGGCATGGAAAAACCAATGGCAGAACTGCGCAGCATCGTGATGCGCGCACAAGACAAGTGGACCGAAACCGGATTGCCCCGTGTGGCCATGGTCCGGGCCGAGGCCTGTGCGGATCAGGTCTATCAGCCGATGCTGCATCTGGTGCTTCAGGGCACCAAGACTCTGTCGATAGGGGAAGAAGTTTCCAGGTATCCGGCAGGCAGCTATTTTTTGGTGCCTGTCGATGTACCCGCTACGGGCCAGATTCAGCCCGGCGCAGCGGATCAACCCTATCTCGCGGTCAGCCTGACCCTGGAGCCCGATGTGATCGCTATGCTGCTGATGGATGAGGGCAAGACGCCAAGGGCGCCGCAAAATTCGTGTTTCGAGGGTGTGCTCGCGCCGGCTGAAATGATTGATGCCTGGTTACGTATGATGCGGCTCATGGATCGCCCGCATGAGGCTGTGGTACTGGCGCCGATGATCGAGCGCGAGATTTTGTTCCGTGCATTGCAGGGGCCACTGGGCGGTATTCTTCGTGACGTTGCGCGACCGGATGGCCGGATGACACAAATCCGCCGTGTCACCCAGTGGATTCGTGAGCACTACACCGAGCCTTTTCGCGTCGAGCCGCTCGCGCTCATGTCTGACATGAGCGTGGCCGCCTTCTACCGGCACTTCAAATCGGTGACGGCCATGACACCGATCCAATATCAGAAGCGCCTGCGCTTGCTTAGGGCTCGCTGGTTGCTGCTGTTCGATACGCTGGATGCGACGTCCATTGCCTACACCGTAGGCTATGAAAGCGCGTCGCAATTCAATCGAGAGTACGCTCGGTTATTTGGCCTGCCACCTGCGCGGGATGCGGCAAGATTCAGGTCGCCCGCCCCCGCCAGTGAGCTGACAGCCGCCTCTTGAGCGACCGCCTCCATTCTTACAGGTCGCTGATCACCGTCCCCGCAATGCTCTCGGCAAATCCACCACCGAAGACCTGTGCTGGGGTTGCAAATCCAGGCCGTCGCTCACCTTCCAATACGCGACGGGCTGCTTCGACGGCCGCCAGCGGCGTATAGGAATAACCATTCACGGTTTCGATCACAGACCGTGCGATTGCACCATCGGCGCCAGTGACCTCAACCACCGCACGCGCCCGATGAGCATCCCTCTCCTCTGACGTTGGACCATCAGGCAGTTGGGATAGATCACCTTCTGGAAACGCATCGCCCGCGATATGCACGAACATCGCAATATTAGGAATGCCGGTCGAATGCCAGCCGGTTACCAGATCACCGAAAGACAGCGGCACGCAGAGAACCGGACCGTCACCAAAATCAAAGTGACGTGGCGTGGCATCGGGCGTTGCAACGAGTTCGCCATCGACCCTTGCGAGCACGCCTGCACTGATGATTTCGCTGACGCTCATGGCTGATCCACGGGACATCGACCCGGGGACTTGAAGCGCGATGCTCAGAGCGAGAGGACCTTCTACACGCTTGGCGACATGCACTGCCAGCGAGTCGGTAGGGACAACATCCCATCCGACGCCAGGCAACAGCATGACGTGATTAGCGGCCGCTTCAGCATCCAGCCTCTCGGCTAGCCGGTAAACGTTGATCTCGGCGGTAATGTCCAGATAGTCGACCCCGGCCTTGATGCAGGCGCGCATCAAAGGCTCGGCCGTGTGCGCAAATGGCCCCGCGAAGTTGAGCAATACCGAGACATCTGACAAAGCGTTCTCGGCATCCGCGCCGGTATCGAACACGCGAAAAGGCACGTCCAGATGCGCAGCGAGTGCCGCAAGGCGCTGGTGATTGCGCCCGGCGATTTCGAATGTCAGGCCGAGCGCTTTCGCCCGCCCTGCTGCCATACGACCGGTATAGCCTGTGGCTCCGTAGATCAGAAGTGTGCTCATTGGACGTGCTGCCATTTTTTGTAGACGAATTCGAGGCTGTACCCATCCGGGTCCAGCACATTTGCAGCGTAGTAATCGGGGTCGTAGTGCAAGCGTGCGCCAGGCGAGCCGTTGTCGACCGCACCCTGATTCATGGCAGCGGCATAGGCGGCGTCAACTTCAGCCTTGCTGTTTGCGACAAAGCCAACATGTACCGCGCGCCCTTCGACAACTCCCTCACGCAACCAGAAGAACATCCGGCCGTTGGCGCCGAAGCCTTTTAGGTCAGGATGACCCGGCGGGCCGTCCTTGCCGTCGTAGTCCAGGCGCGCGGTGATACCCAACGGGGTCAGGGCAGTTTCGTAGAAACGGATGGACCGGGCGATATCGCTCACGGACAAAAAAATATGATCCAGCATGGCAAAATCCTCACGTATTCAGATGTTGTAGCCGCCGGAAACTTCGAGGGTCTGGGCATTGATCCAAGCGCCCTCCTCGGACAGCAACATGGCGATGACGCGCGCGACGTCTTCCGGCTCGCCGACCCGGCCGAGTGCCGTTTGCGCCGCCAGAATCGCCTCGAACTCATCGTTCAGTCCGCCACCCAATTCGGTACGGATGGCGCCGGGTGATACGGCGTTGGCCCGTATGCGCCGCTCGCCGAACTCTTTGGCCATGTAACGGGTGAGCACTTCGAGCCCGCCCTTAAACGCAGCATAGGGCGCCACACCAGCGGTGGCGACGCGGGTGGTGGCACTGGTCAGATTGACGATACTGGCGTTTTCCGCGAACAGCGGCAGTAGTGTCTGGGTGAGGAAAAACGGACCTTTGAGGTGCACGTTGAACAGGCCATCGAACTGCGCTTCGGTGACAGTTGCCAAGGGATTGAACAGGCCGTAGCCGGCGTTGTTGACCAGGCCACTCAGCGTGGTGGCATCCCAGGTGTCCCGTAAGGTCAGTACCACTGACTGCCGAAACGCCTCGAAGCTGCCAACATCAGACACGTCGAGCTTGAGAGCGACAGCCTTGCCACCGACTCGCTCGATGCGTTCCACGACCGTAGCGGCAGCCTGGGGATTAGTGTTGTAGGTCAGGATGACCCCCATACCACGCTGAGCAATGTGCTCGGCGGCACTGGCACCGATTCCACGGCTGCCACCGGTAATGACGATGACGCTCATCTGATGTTCCTCTGTGGTTCATATGTGCCCCCACAGTACTTACCATGGTCGCCAGGGTCGTACCTGTTTCTACTTGAAACCTGCCTGTTTCTGCTTTTCGCTTGCACGGCGGCGGGTTCTGCCGGCAGCATGCCCAGCATGAACAATCAACTGAATGAACTCAGGTCGCTCGCGGCCAAGGCTGAAAATCGCCGTACCGAAACGGGCATTCCCCGTGTGGCCATGGTTCAGGGAAAAATCCCCGAGCACATGCTGGCGGCGGTCTACGACCCAATGATCAATGTGATCCTGCAAGGCAGTAAGAGCATGACCGTGGGGGATCGGACGCTTCGGTATGACCCTGCGACCTATTTCGTCATGTCCATTGATTTGCCAGCGGTGGGATCTGTGCATCCGAGCGTCTCGGGAGAACCTTACTTGGCAGTCAGTCTGACGCTAGATCCGACAGTGTTGTCGACGCTATTTGCCGACCTGCCCAAACCTGTCGGCCGCGTCGAGCACAATCTTGGGTTTTCAGTCGCACCAGTCACAACCGACCTGATGGATGCCTGGGTGCGAATGCTGCGATTGATGGGCGACCCGGACGCCATCGCAGCCCTGGCCCCGGTGTACGAGCGAGAAATTATCTTCCGTGTACTCCAGGGCCCCCATGGCTGGATGTTGCGGGAGATCGCAGCGCCGGATACTGCGATGGCCCGAGTCAACATGGCAATCCAGTGGATCCGCCGTGACTTCGCGGAGCCAATTGGGGTGGAACGCTTGGCGGAACGAGCATCAATGAGCGTCTCGGCGTTTCACCGCCACTTCAAGGCAGTCACCAATCTGAGCCCTTTGCAGTATCAGAAACGGGTTCGCCTGCTCCAGGCCAGAACGCTGATGGTGGCCAATGCCAAGAGCGTCATGGCTGCTGCCTTCGAGGTCGGCTATGAAAGCGCGACGCAATTCAGTAGGGATTATGCACGGGTGTTTGGGCTTCCTCCTGCACAAGATGCCGGGAGGATCCTCGGGGATACGCGAGCCATCAGACCCTAATCAGTAGGCGGATTAGGTAAGCGGCTGGAATAGGTCTATGACCGGCACCTATCGGTCCAGAGTGTAAAAACGCGCTGATGCACTGTCGGCTCGCAGCGCCGACGGTTGTTAGCTGAGTAATTCTGTTATGAGGTCGATTACTAGAATTGGTTACTCGGGACGCTTGGAAAAATTCGTTTCCCCGCTCTAGACCTGAACTCACCCGGCGTGCTTCCACTCCAGCGTGAAAACGCTCGAACAAATGCTGGCGGTTCGCTGAAGAACAGTTTGAAGCTAATGGTTTTGATTGAGTCTTCAGAGTGATGCAGCAGGTAGATCGCCCGCTCGAACCGTATCTTGTCCACCAGTTCGGAATACTGGACGCCTTCGTCACTGAGGTGCCGCCGCAGACTTCGCTCCGAGCAGTTGAGCTTCTTAGCCATGTCGGCAGCGTTTGGATAGAAGTCGATGCACGCCAGGATGCTGTTCACTCGGCTTTGCCAGGACAAAGACGTACGCTGAGCCTGGGCTTCGCGGCATAGCCGCAGATAAACGTGATACGAGTGCGGATTTCGCCGCGCATTGCGCTGCTCAGCCAGCTCATTGTCGTAGGTCACATAGGTGTAGTCATGACCGAAAGTCACGGGGCACTCGAACTCGACCGGATAACGCTCGGCATCCACCGGCTCGGGATAGCCGAATGCCACTGCGCGCACATAACCATCCGCACCCACGCCGAAAATGTCACGTAGCAGTTGGCGCGTGCCAAGGATGTCGCGGTCGATAAGAAACCGGTACAACGCGGGCAATCCGCCGACCTGACGGTATCGGATTATCGTCTGACCCGCAGAGAGCGTTCCGATCAGTTCGGGCGCAATCCAGGGATTGGACAGCGGAGAGAAACGCCGCGACAAGTAACCGGCATGGCCAAGATTGATCGTGTTTGCCAGCAGTCCACCCAGCACCCCCACGCTATTCACATTGATCAGTCGACCGAGGTCTAGCCCGGCGGCTGTCCCTCGATAAAGACGCAGAATGTTCTCGTAAATCGTCTGTTCCTGGCGGCTGTTAGGGACTGATTCAGGTAGCGCGAAACTGTCGACACTCAGGCCGCTACCAGCCAACACCTCATGCAACGAATACCCCCAGGCCTCCATTTGCTCAATGCAGAAGCACATCGGTGCCTGGCTGGCGCAAGGAAACATGGAAAGGCTCATAGCGATTTACGCCTCGCAAAAAGGCTATTTAACCTATTTTTGGCCGTAATTATCAATCACCTGACACGTTCGAACATCGCATCGAAGGGAGCGGCTTGGCTTAATACGTTTGGAGAAAAACAATAATGAGGTAGCTGTCATGAGCAAATCGGTCTTCATCACTGGCGCATCCTCTGGCTTGGGGCGTCAGGTGGCGAGCGAGTTCGCCAGTCGTGGCTATGACCTGGCGTTAGCTGCCCGTCAAATCGACGTCTTGCACACCATCAAGTCCGAGCTGGAGGAACGCCACGGCGTGCTGGTTCTGGTCTATCCACTGGATGTCAGTGATGCCGAACAGGTGCGCGACACGCTGAATACCGCCAGCGCCGAACTGGGCAAGCTCGATATCGTTGTGGCCAACGCAGGGTTGGGTAGCGACGGACGCATAGGGCGCATCAATTTCGCCAATTCCCGTCAAATGTTCGAAGTCAATGTAATCGGCGCCTGCGCGACCATCGACGCTGCAATCACCTTGTTCAAGAGCCAGGGGCATGGGCAGATCGTGGCGATGAGTTCGATCGCCAGCTGGCGCGGCCTGCCCGGCAGCGGCGCCTACAGCGCAAGCAAGGCCGCAGTCAGCGTGTACATGGAGGCGCTGCGTGCCGAATCGCAGGGTAAGAACCTGACCGTTACGGTCATCTATCCGGGCTACATCGATACGCCGATGAACAATAAGCTCAAGAGCCGTCCCTTCCTGCTGCCGCTGGAGGAAGGTGGCAAACGGATTGCCGATGCCATTTTACAACGCCGCAAGCGCGCAGTAATTCCCGGCTACCCCTGGCTGTTGCTGCGACCCGTGCTGCAACTGCTACCGACCGCGCTGATCAGCAAACTCTTCTGAGCAAACGACCATGACCACCAATATCTGCCAGATCGCGCTGAGCGTGCGTGACACCACCGCGTCCCTGCGTTTCTACCAGAAACTGTTCGGCCTTAAGCATGTCTTCGGCACTCTGTCTTTTCGCGGCAAGCAGGCCGAGCGGATCCAGGGCCTTGCCGGAGTGGCGTCGCGAGTCAGTTGGTTGATCGACGACCGGGAGTTCTTTCAGTTGGAACTGTTCGAATTCGAGTCGCCGGTCTCGGCCCCCCTCTCCCCCGAGGACGACGAGCGCGTCGGTTATCGGCGCATTCTTGCGAGGGTTGATTCGCTTGAACGTTTCGAAGCTCTCGCCCAGTCTCTTGGCCTATCTATGGAAACCCGCCGGTCTGCCAATCGCCGTTTCATCCGGGATCCGGACGGAATTCTCATCGAGCTGATCGAAGACAGCTCACTGCAAGGATCGCCCTATCCATGCAAGCTGACAGGCTTGGGTCTTGTTGTCGCAGATTGCGCGACCAGCGTGGCGACCTTTGTCGACGGGTTGGCTTTTGAGCGTAGCTACCGCACCGTTGAGCAGAGCAACTATACCGTCACCAACGCCTGCCTGATTAAAGGCGACATGTGGCTGGACATTCATCAGCCGGCGAACCCCAAACCCTGGCCACCCCGCTACCGATTGAACGACATCGGCATTATGAACCTGGCTATCGGCTTCGACAGCCAGGACGGGTTCGCCGCACAGTTCGATCGGGCGCGCAAGGCTGGATTCGTGCCCAACTGCAACCCGGTGGGTCAGGTAGGGCTGGTGCAGTGCGTCTACGTCAATGACCCGAACGGTTTTTCGGTGGAGATGCTGTACTGCTCGCCGCGACTGTACGCATTAGTGGGCTTCAGCAAACCGAACTGGAAGGCCAAGCTGTTCAACCGGCAGCGCGAGAAGCAGGCCTATAAGGCACTGGGCACGCGACGCGACAGTCTCTTCTCGCGGCAGATCAAGACCGAAATCGAGATTGATGCGCCGCCCAGTGCGGTGTGGAACTGCCTCGTCGACTTCGAGCGCTACGCGCAGTGGAACCCCATGCTGGAGATCCAGCGGATCGACCACCGCCCGGGTGGGCAGGTGCACTTCGCGGTCAAGCTGGGCATGGAACGCAAGGCGTCCTTCCAGGCACGCATCAGCAGCGACGAAGCGCCAAACCGCTTCGCCTGGCGTGGTGGCAACCCTTTCACGGTGGCCGGCGAACATTTCTTTCAGCTTGTGGAAAACGCCGATGGGTCCACCCGTTTCATCCATGGAGAGCGTTTTTCCGGCCTCTTGCTGCCGGCACTATGGCAGCGCCTGAGCCAATCGAAACGACTCTATCAACGTATGAACGAGGCGCTGAAACAGCGTGTCGATACAGCCCATCAGGAGGCAACAGATGAAAGACTTGAACGGTAAGGTCAGCGTGATCACCGGAGCTGGCGGAGGCCTGGGCCGCGAGCTGGCGATGGCTTGCGCGCGACGTGGAATGAGGCTGGTACTGGCCGATGTCGAAGCCGGAAACCTGGAGGCCACCTGCTCGCAGATCCAGCAGGAACTCCCTGACACCGAGATCACCACCCTACTGGTAGACGTGTCTAAATTCGAGCAAGTCGCCGCGCTGGCGCAACTGGCGATACAACGTTTTGAAGGCGTCCATCTACTGTTCAATAACGCCGGCGTGGGCGTCACTGCGCCCGTCTGGGAAAACACGGTTTCCGATTGGCATTGGGTAACCAACGTCAATCTTTATGGCGTCGCCTGGGGCGTGAAAGCCTTCACACCGATCATGCTCGAGCAGGACGAGGGACACATCGTCAATATCGCCTCGGCGGCTGGCTGGATGTACTCGGCTGGCAGTGGCATTTACAACGCCACTAAAGCGGCGGTGGTGGCGCTCTCGGAGAGCTTGGTCAATGACCTTAAAATGGTCAACAGCGCGGTCGGTGTCAGCGTGCTCTCACCCGCCTTTTTCCCGACTGGCATCATCGAAGCTGAGCGCAATCGCCCGGCCGAATTCGCCGACGCTGCCGCCGACAGCGAGATGAAGCGGCAGTACGAGGAGCGTGTGAGACGAGCCGTGGAAACCGGCAAGATTTCTGCACGCGAAATCGCCGAAATCACCCTTAAGGGCGTGGAGGAAAATCGCTTCTACATCTTTCCCCATGCTTGGGTGCAGGGCGCGATAGCCCAACGCAGCAAGCAGGCGCAGGAAGGCATGACAGCTTATAACCCCCAGTCTTAACCCGATGAGCGCTAGCCCTGCCAATGATTGTTGATTTTTTCAGGAGAACCAGATTCCGCGGTTCTCTATCAGTCAATCAAACAGGCGCTCGAGAAAGTTGCGCTACAGGTATTTTGGTCGATCAACCAACCTGGAAGCCGGGCTTTAGGTTCGCGCCTCATCAAGCGTAGTGGAATGACAGGTTGCAGTCCAAATGCGATCGCTCGTGATCGGCTGCTGACGGCCACGAGTTATCGCTCGACGAATGACCGTATATGGACTTCTCCTCATTGCAAGCCCCTTTGCTTTGGCGCTCGTGCCGACTGCCGCAAGCTCTATCTTGCTGGTACTCGCGGCAGTGATGGCCTTTTTCACATCGCGAAACCAGGTTTAATAGAATGCGGATTTGAGTAAGACAGGCAACTGTCCACAATTTGTCAGATCGGATTTGATCCACAGCCGCTATCTGCCTTTCGCGAAAGACAGCTATGGGTCGTTCTCTGCCGGTCATGTCCACGAATTGTGCTGGTCATATCCGATGCAAATGACTGGTCAGGTCGAATGCAAATGGGTGGGCAAGTCCGTGCAATTACCCAGCTACCGTCGCGAGGTTTTTCGCGGCTTTTTGGGCGTCAGCATTAGCCGTCTTCTCGCCATCGGTGTCGCCCCACGCGACAGCCTGAGCGTAGGCAGTCGCCGCTTCGGTCTCGGCCTGACGTGCCTTCGCCATATCCTCTGAGGCTTGCTGACGGATTTCATTCAGGCGGGTGCTGACACTCTGCCGCTTTTCGTTGAGCTCGTGCTCGTCGGCTTTCCACGTCGCCATGGCGTCGCGGTAGCCCGCCATCAGGGTTTCGTGATTGGCGATGTTTTCGCGTCGAACAATTTTTTGACTCAGCCGATCAATTTCAAAGTCCAGTGAATCACATTTTCTTTTCCGGTCGGCGTACTGATCCTGCACGTCCCGCTCCCGGCCTCGCGGGATAGACTCGGGGGTGGCTAGAGCGGTCTCATAGTGCAAGAGTTCGACTCGCAGGCGTTCCACTTCGGAGGTCAGTTGTTCACGGCGGTCTTTCAGTTTTTGGATGTCGTTCATTGTTTCGTCTCTGTGTAATTCGATTGGGTTGGGTTGAGCGGCTGGCGAGGCCGGGAATGAGCCGGCGCTACCTCGATCAGTAGGGAGGCCGTCAGGCAGCCCGAGCCTCGCTCTCATCCGTTCCCGGAATCGTCTTCACGATGTAGCAGCGTTGCGGGCCTAAACCGGGCAACCGGACCAAACTCGATGCCTTGCCATCGCTACCAGGTTCCAGCACACCCCGGTGCAGCAGCTCCTTGTTCACGGCGTTGATGTTCATGCCCCGAAATATCTCGGATCGCCATGCCTCGGGTAGCACGTAGTAGGTGTGGGTGGTGTGCATGGTGTCGCCCATGCCGTGCTCCAGCGTTTTGCGAAAGCCAAGGCGGTCGATGGTGCGGGGCCCGTGCTCATCGATCTTCGCGGCGGCGGTCTCCCAGCGCGTAAAGCGGCTTTCGCCAAAGCGCTCGATGATCTGGCGCAGGCGGGCCAAGATCGCATCACCTTCAAGGTTTCCGGCGCCGCCACGCTCATTCAGCCACGCGCTCAGGCACACACGTGCCGCTGTGGTCGCGGTGCCGTCGGGCCAGCCGGTAATGCCGAGCGCGGTCGCCAGCTCTCCGGCTGCGGCGGCCAGCCCAAAGCGTGCGGCGGCTCGGTGTGCCTGCCCACTGGCCGAAGCGGGGAGCGCTTTGGCAACGAAGCCTTCCAGAGTCCGGCGGAGGATGGTTGACCATCCGTGCATCTTGCCGGGCTCGCAAAGAGCCGCCAGGAACGCGGTGAGTGGTGTGCCGTAGTATTTGGCTACCCGAGCCTTGAGCGCGTCTGAGAGGGCCGCTGCGTCATCGAAACCACTCAACACATCGAACATGCCGAGGCCTTTGCTAGCGTCCGCGGGCACGGCCAGCATGCGCACTTCCATACCGGCTTTCAGCTCCTTGTTGGCCTCGGCCATGTGCTGCGCCAACGTCTTCTCGCCCGTCGAGAGAAACAGCAAGCGCCACTCCTGTACTTGTCGGCCTGCTTGTCCTCGATCATTGGCGCGAGCCTTACCGGTGCCATTGCCAAGCATGTACACCGTTTCGCCGATGATGCGCGGGTCGCACATGCCGATTTCATCCAGCACCAGGAGCCCGTCCGAATGCGCGGCAGCGATGGATTCCAGGGCGTTGTCTGTCGAGCGCCAGGAACGCACTACACGTGGCCCGCCATAGATCGAGGCGGCCACTTGCAGGTGCGTGGTCTTGCCACCGGAGCTGTCGCCGTAGAGGTGAAACCCGCCCGATTCGTGACCGAGCATATTCAACAGCGGCCCCGCAAAGGCCACGCTGACGACGAACGCCAAACGATGGTTGCCGACGCACAATGCGCCGATTTGGTCTTGCCATTGCTCCAGCGTGCCGGACTCACTGATCGGTGGGAGTTGTGCCCCAGCCTCATAGAAATGCAGGTGTTCGTCATGCGAACCGATCTGCCGTTCGGGCAATAGGAAGGCATTCCCGTGCCAGCCGAGACGGGTGACCAGACGAGCCCGCTGCGCGCTGTCAAAGCCCTGTAAATAGCTTTGTAGGTCGTTGCGTGCGTTACGTCCTGAACGGCTGCCTGCCAGCCGCAGCCCCATATCCACGAGAGGGCCGAGTACATCCTTGCCAAAGTCGCCGGTCATGGTGCGGGCCGGAATATTCCAGCGTTTTTTCTGGCCGTCCGGGTCGTCGAACTCGACCAGCAAGCCCCAGTTATGCCCCTTGTCGTCACGGGTGCGAGCGAGGATCTCCAGAGGCGAGCACACAGGCCGCGCTTCGCCATCGTCGCCGGAATAAAACACGCCTTCAGGCGTCAGGCGAAAACCACCGGGCAGCAGGTCATTTTTTGATTTGGCGGGGCGCTTGGTTTTTGGTGGTGCCTTTGTTTCGATTTCTCCGGCCGGAGCGGGGGCGGGTGCCGAGCCAAACAGCTCGCCAGTGCGCTCCAGCTCGGCGAGGTGGGCCGATGTCCAGCCCTTGGCGAGTGCGTCGGCTGCATCGTCGCCATCGTCCCATTGACCACCTTTGGCAAAGGTCGATTTGCCATTCTTCAGTGTGGGCTTGCGTTTGAAGACGTCCAGGGCGATTGCTTGCACTGAGGCGGCGCCGATTTCACGCAGCTTTTCCGCGACGGCCTCCATGCAGCTCTGACCGCTGGAGTCATTGTCCGGCCACAACAAGATCGACCGCCCTTTGAGCGGTGTCAGGTCGGCCTTGTGCCAAGAGCTGGAGCCGTTCGGCCAGCAAGTCGCCACGTAGCTCGACATCAGCTCGGCAGCGGCATCGGCGGCTTTCTCGCCTTCGCACAGTACGACCGGCGCATCGAGCCGTTGCGACAGTTCGTCCAGGTGCAGAAGAGGGCGCGGATCGGGCAAACCTTGCCAGCGCCATTGAGTGGTTTGGCCGTCGGCGCGTTGGCACCAGGTCAACGGTGCAAAGACTTTCCTTGGCTTACCGTCTTCGTCCGGCCCCAGGTCGAACCGATAAAGCGCCATGAGGGGGTGCCCTTGGGCATCGCGATAGATCCACACCTTGGAGGGCGCGCCGTGTTGCCGGTGCTTGGCGGGGCACTTGTTCATGGCCTCGACCGGGATCGGCTGGATGGCGATCCATTCCGGCGCTTTGCTTTTGCTCGGTGTTGGCTTGGACTGTGCAGCGCCTGCCGATACGTGCAGCAGATCCGCCAGCTTGTTGCAGGCTTCGACGTCTGTGCCGCCGTCGAGGTAGCGCACCAGATCGATTAGGTCGCCGCCTTTGTCACCGGTAGCAAAATCCGCCCAAGTGCCCTTGCTCAGATTGACCTTGAGCGATCCGGCACGTTTGTCCGTGCGGGTCGGATTGGGGGCGGTGTATTCCTTGCCGCCATCGACCCGTTTGCCGTTGGGTAGCCAGTGTGCAAGTACGCGATCAATGTCCTTGAGTGCGGCGCTTTTCACGTCGGCAAAGCTGGGGCGTTTTGTGGGTTTGTTCGTGCGCTGGGTCATGTATCGGCCCCCGGCATAAACATGGCATCGTTCACGTCATCGATCAGGGCTTTTGCCATTTCGCCGAGGTAGAGCGCGCACCAGCTGTAGCGTTCGCCCTTATCGCTCATGGCGGCATCAAGGGAGAGTTGATTGGCGTAATGCTGGAGGAGCGAAACCGTTTCGAGCGCGTCCTCAATAGGAATGCCCGCATTCACCCGAAACACGCCCCGGCCGGAGGTTTTATTGAAAAACGACGCTCGGCCTAGTGTGGTGTGAGCGCTCATACGGCACCGCCTTTCTGATCCATCGGAACAGACGTGGTGTCACCGTGCAGGGTGAGAGTTTTGATCAATCCCAGGGTGCCCCGGACATCCCAAATAACTGCGGCGAGGACGTGATTGGCTAGGCGTGGTCTGTCGCTTTCGCTTTCGAAATGGTCCTCAAGCAACATCAGTACGGACTCTGCGCGGTTGATAGCGCAGGTGATTGCATCAACCGGGACACCCTTTTCGATGTCTTTGCTGACGCAGAGCAGGTCTTCGGGCAAGGCGAAGCTGAGGGAGGAATTCATTGGGCACCGCCTGCGGCTTCGAGAGCGCGAGCTTTGACCATATGGGCGTTGTAACGGGCAAGGCGAGTAGCGAGGCTGGAGTTGGCGTGTAGAGCGGCGAGAGCCATTGCACGGTGTGCAGCGGCGCGAAATTTGGACGGATTGAGGGCGTGTTTCATCTAGCGGAACTCCTGTATGTGAGGAGCTGCCACGGATCGTCGCCAAACGATTTAGGGTGGCAGCTGTGCGCGGGTTGGCGAACCGGGCATACAGGACCCCGGCAGACCCGAAGGTCTCCCACGCACAGCCACCATAAAAGATGAATGCGGGCACAAAAAAAGCGCCTGCAATCGGTATGGGGGCGCCTGTGCGCCTGTATGTAGTCGGGTCGCCAAACCCGATCGCTGATTTTGCAGCGACGGCCAGAGAGTAACGTTCGTTTTTCGAAAGTGCAACTACGGGGGTGTCTTGCGGATTTTTTGGGTGTGGCATAAATTGTTCGGGCATGTAGATTTACCTCAACGCCTCCGGATCGCCCCCGGAGGCGTTTTCGTTTCAGGCATGAAAGTCGAAGCGTAGGGAAAGCAGGGGCAGGAAGCCGCCTTGGAGCATTGAGCGAGCATCTTCATAGGCTTCCGCTTGCTGGCCCTCGTCGACGATCACCGCCCCAGTCTTTTCGCAGTGGAGGGAGAGCGCGCACCAGGTGCCGTCTGCCCAACTGAGCACGCTGACCACACGGCCCTGTTTGTCCTGCTGGCTGCGGTAGCGCTCCAGGCGCTGCATGAGGCGGGGCGAAAAGCCGATCTGGCGAAGAATGGAAAACGGGTGCATCAGGGCTTTGTTGGCGATCTTGCGGCTCATGCGGCCACCTGATCACGGGCAGCGATGCGTGCTCGTGTCCATGCTTGAACTTCTGCCAAAACCCATGCAACCGGAGCGCTTCGGGCGTTGCTGTTGCTGAGTTTCACCGGCATTGGGAATCCACTGTCCGGTTGGCGCATGAGCTTGTAGATGGTTGGGCGTGCGAGCCCTACGATTGAAATGACCTCGGGCATTCGGATGAGAGTCGATGCCGGGTCATGAGAAACGATGGTTTTTAATGCGGTATTCATAGCGAGCCTAACCTGAGTGAAATGAGACAACAGGCCATACGCTACGTAGGGGAGGGGGAACGGACTGTGTCCGCTCCCCTTTTTTTATTTGAGTGGTCTAAGACCCAGGATGGTCAGGTGGTCCCTGATGGTTTTTTTGGTTCCATGAACATTCTGGTCGAAAAGCAGATTGGTTAGCTCTGCATCGCTCAGACTGCGCTTTTCAATCAAGCGGCCACTAATGATTTTTTCGGCTGCTGCCTTGATATTTGCGCGCCTATACATCGTGTCCGATTGTATTTTTGATTCAGGGTCTCGATTTCCCTTACCGGCCTCATGGCCCCGCTTTGATGCCTTTGCCGAGAAAGCCTCATCGAGCATTTGGTGCATCAGGCTGGATGCGTTGAAGCCAGTCTTGAATACGTCGATGTTCTCCGCTTGCCTGTACAGTACTGCCATCGATAGGGTCTGTTTGGCTTCACCCAACAATTCAGCGAACCGCTCTCGCGCTTTGATTTCGGTTCCACTGCGGCGGAATCGTTCTTTTTCGACCAAGGCTAGATACTGGCGGGGCGAGTCATTTCTCAACTGCTCTAGCAGTTCTGCATCGATGTCGTAGGTCGCAAGTTCAAGTTCGAACAACCAGTTTCCGAGTACCTCTACAGCTTCGGTGCCAAGCACGAGAGCAAAGGTCGCTGCCAGTTGCGAGTCTGTAGCTTGATGATTGAAGCCAGGGAGATGTCGAATGACATTTGGCAGTGAGGCTGCTCCCGCGATGCTGGCATGGTCATCGATGACGTCACGTAGCTCAAAGACCGTTGTCGTGACTGGCTCAGCACACAGCGCGTAGGAGCCATCCTCAAGCCAGAATGATGTGGCGTCGTTGATAAGATCGAATGCTTGTCGGAAGTGCTCGTTGAATTCGCGATAGAGGGCCAATTCACGAATGGCTCGTTCGACGTCGTCCATGTCCTGAATCAAACACTTTACGTCGATCCCTGCAATTTCCAGCTCCTCTATGCCAGTGCTCGGTTCAATGGGCATATTGGGCACCCCGTCGCCCCGGAGCTGGGGGGCAGTCGCAGCGATGCACATATGAAGACGCCACCGCCCGCAGTGCTGAAGGAGGCGGATTTTCGTTACACGACTTGGCGTCGTTACACTCGGTGTATCGTTGGCGTAGTCGCGGTGTAACTCGAAAAAAACATAATAAATTCAATTGGTTGATGTCGTTCGTTACACGTGTCACACGCGTTACACCGGTTTTAGAGGTGGGCTGGATATGCGTACTCATACAGCCTTTCCGAATTGGCCTTGCACGATATTGCCTGCCTCCAAAGCATCAAGGTGATCTGCATACCACTGCATCATCTTTACGCGCTGCTCAAGGTATTGGGCCTTGTTATACACCCCTGAGATACCTTCCTCTTTGTGAGCAAGCTGCGCTTCGACGTGCTCTTTCGGCCATCCATGTTCACGCAGTAATGTGCTCGCGGTGTGGCGAGTACCGTGCCCCACTAAGCGGCCTTTGTAGCCGATGGTGGCGAAGACTTTGTTGATTGTGTTCTCACTGATAGTCGGATTCTTGGCGCCGACGCCCGGAAAGAGCCAGCGACTACGACCTGTCAGGCATTGCAGCTCTTTCAGCGCGGCAACAGCCTGACTGGGAAGAGGGCATACAAAGTCCCTGCGCATTTTCATCTTGGCGGCAGGAGTGGTCCAAATGGCCTTCTCAAGGTCGAACTCCTTCCATTCTGCCAAGCGGACCATCCCCGGTCGTGATGCTGTCCATACGCATAGCCATGCCGCAGTGCGGGCTGTCAGCCTACTTGGGGTGTTCTTGAGAGCCTGTAAAAACTCACCCAATTCAGGCTCCAGCAGATGTGGATGTTGTTGGGTTTTAGGGGCTTTGGCTGCGATATCGCGAAGGCGGCTTCCTGGATCGTTTTCAGTCAGGCCTAAGCCGATGGCGCGCCCGAAGATCTGATTGATCCAGGTACGGCACTTTTCCGCGACGTTGTGTGCATCCCTCGCTTCGATTGATGCTTGGAGCTCTGCACAATCAGTACGTGTAATTTCGTCTAGGGGCTTGTCCCCCAGGGCAGGAAGTATGTCTTTTTCGAGATAGGTACGAATTTTGTTGAGGGTGGAGGGTGCGAGACCTTTTTCCTCCTTTGCCTTTAGCCAGTCATAAGCAGCCGCTCGAAAGGTTCGAGCTCTGGCCGCATCAATAGCAGCTTTCGCAAATCGTTTTTGCTCGAGGGGGTCAACACCGCTGCTCACTACTTTGCGTAGATCGGCAGCTTTCTCTCGTGCTGATGCACCACTAACTTCTGGATAACCCCCCAGCCCCATCCAAGCCCAATTGCCCGCCGGACGTTTGTAGCGGAGCTGCCAGGATTTACCGCCATCAGGCTTAACCCTGAAATAGAGGCCGTTTCCATCCAGTTCTCGATATTCCTTTGATTCCGGCTCCAGCCCCGCAAGCGTCGTGTCTGCAAGAGGGCGGCGCTTGATATCTGCGCGCTTCATCCTTGTATCCCAAAGTTAGGTATTTTTCTCAGGATACAAGCAGGGATACAGGGATACAACGGATAAGGGGATACAGAGGTAGATAGCCAGACACAAAAAAACCGGCTCAAGTGGCCGGTTTCTTTGGGTCTGAGAGACTGGTAGAGATTCTCAGATACTGCTATATGGTGCCCCGAGGGAGACTCGAACTCCCACTCCTTTCGAAAACGGATTTTGAATCCGCCGCGTCTACCAATTCCGCCATCAGGGCTCAATGGCGGCGAAGTATAGAGAGGTGCCTACCGTTGGTCAATCACGTTTCATGGTGAATTTTTGATAATTCCGCTAGACTTTCCGGCCCTGCTAGACGAACCCCATCATGCGTGTTGCTGACTTTACCTTCGAACTCCCTGATTCGCTGATCGCTCGCCACCCTCTGGCCGAGCGTCGCGCCAGTCGACTGTTGACCCTGGACGGGGTCAGCGGTGCCATGGCTCACCGTCAATTCACTGATTTGCTTGAGCATTTGCGCCCGGGCGATTTGATGGTGTTCAACAATACCCGGGTGATTCCGGCGCGGTTGTTTGGCCAGAAGGCCTCCGGCGGCAAGCTGGAGATTCTGGTGGAGCGGGTGCTGGACAGTCATCGGGTGCTGGCCCATGTGCGGTCGAGCAAGTCGCCCAAGCCCGGTTCGTCGATTTTGATCGACGGCGGCGGTGAGGCGGTGATGGTGGCGCGGCATGATGCGTTGTTCGAGCTGGAATTTGCCGAAGAGGTGTTGCCGCTGCTCGACCGTGTCGGGCACATGCCGTTGCCTCCTTATATAGACCGCCCGGACGAAGGTTCGGACCGCGAGCGTTATCAGACCGTGTACGCCGAGCGCTTGGGGGCGGTGGCGGCGCCGACGGCGGGGCTGCATTTTGATCAGCCGCTGCTGGAGGCGATTGCCGCCAAGGGCGTGGAGACGGCGTTCGTGACGTTGCACGTCGGCGCCGGCACGTTCCAGCCGGTGCGGGTGGAGCGTATCGAAGATCACCACATGCATAACGAATGGCTCGAAGTGAGCCAGGAAGTGGTCGATGCCGTAGCGGCCTGTCGCGCGCGCGGTGGGCGGGTGGTGGCGGTGGGGACCACCAGCGTGCGGTCTCTGGAAAGCGCTGCGCGCGATGGCGTGCTCAAGCCGTTCAGTGGCGACACTGACATCTTTATCTACCCGGGCCGGCCGTTTCATGTGGTTGATGCCCTGGTCACCAATTTTCATTTGCCCGAATCCACGCTGTTGATGCTGGTTTCGGCGTTCGCCGGTTATCCCGAGGCCATGGCCGCCTACAAGGCCGCTGTCGAGCATGGATACCGCTTTTTCAGCTACGGTGATGCGATGTTCATCACCCGTAACCCCGCGCCACGCGGACCCGAGGAAACAGTATGAGTCGCACCTGTCGCATGTCCTTCGAGTTGCTTGCTACCGATGGCAAGGCTCGTCGCGGTCGTCTGACCTTCCCCCGCGGTACGGTGGAAACCCCCGCGTTCATGCCGGTGGGCACGTACGGCACGGTCAAGGGCATGTTGCCTCGGGATATTGTGGCCACGGGCGCGGAGATCATCCTCGGCAACACTTTCCACCTGTGGCTGCGCCCGGGCATGGAGGTGATCAAGGCTCACGGTGACTTGCACGATTTCATGCAATGGAAAGGTCCGATTCTGACCGACTCCGGCGGTTTCCAGGTGTTCAGCCTGGGGGCGATGCGCAAGATCAAGGAGGAGGGTGTGACCTTCGCTTCTCCGGTGGATGGCGCCAAGGTGTTCATGGGGCCGGAAGAGTCGATGCAGGTCCAGCGCGACCTGGGCTCGGACATCGTGATGATCTTTGACGAATGCACGCCGTACCCGGCCGATGAAGACGTGGCGCGGGTGTCCATGGAGCTGTCGTTGCGCTGGGCCCAGCGCTCCAAGAACGCCCATGGCGAGAACACGGCGGCGCTGTTCGGCATCGTCCAGGGCGGCATGCACCAGGATTTGCGCATGCGCTCGCTCGAAGGCCTCGACAAGATCGGCTTCGACGGCCTGGCCATCGGCGGTCTGTCGGTGGGCGAACCCAAGCATGAAATGATCAAGGTGCTCGATTACCTGCCGGGCCAGATGCCGGCTGACAAACCTCGTTACCTTATGGGCGTTGGCAAACCGGAAGATCTGGTTGAGGGTGTGCGCCGCGGTGTGGACATGTTCGATTGCGTGATGCCAACCCGTAATGCCCGCAATGGGCATCTGTTCATTGATACAGGCGTGCTGAAGATCCGTAACGCGTTCCATCGCCATGATGAATCGCCGCTGGATCCGACCTGCGATTGCTACACCTGCCAGAACTTCTCCCGTGCTTATCTGCACCATTTGGACAAGTGCGGCGAAATGCTGGGTAGCATGTTGAATACCATCCACAATTTGCGCCATTACCAGGTGCTTATGGCTGGTTTGCGCGAGGCTATTCAACAGGGTACATTGGCCGCCTTTGTCGATGCCTTCTATGCCAAGCGCGGGTTGCCTGTTCCGCCCTTGGACTGAGTTTTCCGATCCTAAGATTCAATACTTGCAACTGGAGTGCTAAATGAGCTTTTTTATCTCTAATGCCATGGCTGATGCCGCTGCCCCTGCAGCAGCGCCAATGGGTGGCGGTTTCGAGTGGATTTTCCTGGTTGGCTTTCTGGTCATCTTCTACCTGATGATCTGGCGTCCACAGGCCAAGCGTGCCAAAGAGCAGAAGAACCTGCTCAGCAGCCTGCAAAAGGGCGACGAAGTGGTCACCACCGGCGGCATCGCTGGCAAGATCACCAAAGTGGCCGATGACTTCGTGGTACTGGAAGTGTCCGACACCGTTGAAATGAAATTCCAGAAGGGCGCCATCGCGGCCACGCTGCCAAAAGGCACGCTGAAAGCGATCTAAGTAACAACTTCTATTCAATCGACGGGGCGCGCAAGGCGCCCCGCGTCATAAGCGGGCGGCGTGATGCTGAACAAATACCCTCTGTGGAAATATTTACTGATCCTGGCGGTGCTGGCGGTCGGTCTGATTTATTCCGCTCCCAATCTTTATCCTGATGACCCGGCCATTCAGGTCAGTGGCGCAAGCACTGCCTTGCAGGTCACTCAGGCTGATCTGGACCGTGCGAGCGCTGCGCTCAAGGCCTCCGGTATCGACGTGAAGGCCGCGACCGTTGCCGAAGGTGGCAAGGGCGGTTTGTTGCGTCTGCTCAAGGCTGAAGACCAACTGCCGGCCAAGGACGTGGTGCGCAAGGCCCTCGGTGACGACTATGTCGTGGCCCTGAACCTGGCCCAGACCACCCCGCAATGGCTGCGCAACCTCGGCGCGCATCCGATGAAGCTGGGTCTGGACTTGTCCGGTGGTGTGCACTTCCTGCTGGAAGTGGACATGGACAAGGCGCTGGATGCACGCTTGAAAGTCTACGAAGGCGACGTCAAGAGCCTGTTGCGTAAAGAGCGTCTGCGCTATCGCAGCCTGCCGCAGCTCGACGGTGCCATTCAGCTGGGTTTCACTGACGAAGATGTACGCGAGAAGGCCCGTGCGCTGATCCGCAAGAACTTCAACGATTTCGACATTGTGCCAGCCGACCTCAATGGTCAGCCGGTGCTGCGTCTGGCGATGACCCCGGCCAAGCTGGCGGAAATCCGCGAATACTCCATCAAGCAGAACTTGACCACGGTGCGTAACCGGGTCAACGAGCTGGGTGTGGCCGAGCCGATCGTGCAGCGCCAGGGCGCCAACCGCATCGTGGTTGAGCTGCCGGGCGTGCAGGACACTGCCGAAGCCAAGCGTATCCTCGGCAAGACCGCCAACCTGGAATTCCGTCTCGCGGCCGAACCGGGTGCTTCCCGAGCCACTACCGAGAGCTTCGAGTTCCGTGAAGGCGGTCGTCCGGCGGCGCAGATCGAGCGCGGCCTGATCATCACCGGTGACCAGGTGACCGACGCCCAGGCGGGCTTCGACGAGCAGGGTCGCCCACAGGTAAACATTCGCCTCGACGGCCACGGCGGCGAACTGATGAGCCGCGCCACGCGCAGTAACGTCGGTCGCAGCATGGCGGTGATCTTCATCGAGCAGAAGCCGACCACCACTTACACCAAGCAAGTGGTCAACGGTGTCGAGAAAGACGTACCGATCCAGACGTTCAAGGAAGAGAAAAAGATCATCAGCCTGGCGACCATCCAGTCGCCGCTGGGCAGCCAGTTCCGCATCACCGGCCTCAATGGCCAGGGTGAATCCTCGGAACTGGCCCTGCTGCTGCGTGCCGGTGGTCTGGCTGCGCCGATGTACTTCGCTGAAGAGCGCACCATTGGCCCGAGCCTGGGTGCCGACAACATTGCCAAGGGTGTCGATGCATCGCTGTGGGGCATGCTGTTTGTCTCGCTGTTCATCATCGCCATCTACCGCTTCTTCGGCCTGATCGCCACGGTTGCGCTGGCGGTGAACATGGTGCTGCTGCTGGCGCTGATGTCGCTGCTGGGGGCTACGCTGACCCTGCCGGGTATTGCCGGTATCGTGTTGACCATGGGTATGGCGGTGGACGCCAACGTGCTGATCTTCTCGCGGATTCGTGAAGAGATTGCTGCGGGTATGTCGGTCCAGCGGGCAATCAACGAAGGCTTCGGCCGGGCATTTACTGCGATTATCGACGCCAACCTGACCACCTTGCTGGTGGGCGGGATTCTCTTCGCCATGGGCACCGGTCCGGTGAAGGGCTTCGCAGTGACCATGTCCCTCGGGATCTTTACCTCGATGTTCACAGCCATTCTGGTGACCCGTGCAATGGTCAACCTGATTTATGGTGGCCGTGACTTCAAGAAGTTGTGGATTTAAGGGGCTGCCATGTTACGTACAATCAACTTCATGGGCGTTCGCAACGTTGCGTTCGGCGTCACTGTATTGCTGACCTTGCTGGCGTTGTTCAGCTGGTTCAGCAAGGGCCTGAACTACGGCCTGGATTTCACCGGCGGTACGCTGATCGAGCTGACCTACGAGCGTCCGGCCGATGTCACCAAGGTGCGCGAGCAACTGATGACCTCGGGTTACACCGACGCTGTGGTGCAGAGCTTTGGCGCGACCACAGACCTGCTGGTGCGGATGCCGGGTGAAGACCCGCAACTGGGTCAGCAAGTGGCCGAGGCCTTGCAGAAGGCTGGTGGCGACAACCCGGCGCAGGTCAAGCGTGTCGAGTATGTCGGCCCGCAGGTGGGTGAAGAGCTGCGCGACCAGGGCGGCCTCGGCATGCTGATGGCGCTGGGCGGGATCCTGCTGTACCTGGCTTTCCGCTTTCAGTGGAAGTTCGCGGTCGGCGCGATTGTCTCGCTGATCCACGACGTGATCGTGACTGTGGGCATCCTGTCGTTCTTCCAGATCACCTTCGATTTGACGGTGTTGGCGGCGGTGCTGGCGATCATCGGTTACTCGCTCAACGACACCATTGTGGTGTTCGACCGGGTGCGTGAAAACTTCCGTGTGCTGCGCAAGGCGACGCTGATCGAGAACATCAACATCTCGACCACCCAGACCCTGCTGCGGACCATGGCGACGTCGATCTCCACGTTGCTGGCGATCGGCGCGCTGCTGATTTTCGGTGGCGACAACCTGTTCGGCTTCTCCATTGCGCTGTTCATTGGTGTATTGGCGGGTACTTACTCGTCGATCTACATCGCCAACGTGGTGCTGATCTGGCTGAACCTGAGCACCGAGGATCTGATTCCTCCGGTGGCCACAGATACGGAAGTGGACGACCGACCGTAAGGTTTGGTCTCCGTCCGTCACGGCCTGAAAGGCGCGAGTTGAACTCGCGCCTTTTTTTGTGCTCCAAGGCTGGGAGAAGCGCGGATAAATCCGCATGTGATGGTCAGGAGGTTCAAGTGAACAAATCGATGCTGGTTGGTGCGGTATTGGGTGCTGTCGGTGTGACTGCCGGTGGTGCGGTAGCCACCTACAGCTTGGTCAAAAGCGGCCCTGAGTATGCGCAAGTATTGGCCGTGGACCCGGTTAAAACACAAATCAAGACCCCCCGTGAAGTGTGCAAGGACGTCACCGTGACCCGGCAGAAGCCGGTCCAGGATCAACACCAGATCGCCGGTACCGTATTGGGCGCCGTGGCCGGTGGCCTGTTGGGTAACCAGATCGGCGGCGGCACCGGCAAGAAAATCGCCACCGTGGCGGGTGCGGCCGGCGGCGGTTATGCCGGTAACAAGATTCAGGAAGGCATGCAGGAGCGCGACACCTACACCACCACCCAAACTCGCTGCAACACGGTCAACGACATCAGCGACAAGGTTGTAGGTTATGACGTTCGCTACATGCTTGATGGCAAGGAAGGCAAAGTCCGCATGGACCGCGACCCGGGCAACCAGATCCCGGTGAACAAGGAAGGCCAACTGATCCTGGGTCAGAACGAACCGGCTCAGTGATCCAGCGGTTATGAAGAAGCACCCTTCGGGGTGCTTTTTTTACGCCCGCATTTTATGGCCCACCACCCATCCCCTGTGGGAGCGAGCCTGCTCGCGATAGCGGTGGTTCAGCTTGCATCCATTGATCGTTCCCACGCTCTGCGTGGGAATACCGCCAGGGACGCTCCGCGTTCCGCTTCTAGAGGTGACGCAGAGCGTCACGGGATGCATTCCCACGCAGAGCGTGGGAACGATCAGTGAGTGGTGTGAGACAGGCATAAAAAAAGCACCCCGAAAGGTGCTTTTTCTGTAGCCGAGCTGCTTAGCGCTTCAGCGAAGCCGGCAGGTGCGGCTGGATAGCGGTGAGTACGGCCTTGAAGCATTTGGTGTTGCCGGCAACGATGTGGCCTTTTTCAAGGAAGTCGTGGCCGCCGGTGAAGTCGCTCACCAAACCACCGGCTTCCTGGATCAGCAGGGCGCCTGCTGCCATGTCCCATTCGGACAGGCCCGACTCCCAGAATGCATCGAAACGGCCGGCGGCGACATATGCCAGGTCCAGGCTCGCGGCGCCAGCGCGGCGGATGCCGGCGGTCTGGCCGACCAGGGCGCGGAACATGCCCAGGTAGTTGTCCAGGTTGTCCATCTGGTCATCGCGGAACGGGAAGCCAGTGCCCAGCAGGGCGCCGTCCAGGCTGGTGCGGCCGCTGACGCGCAGGCGACGACCGTTCAGCTGGGCGCCACGGCCACGGCTGGCGGTGAATTCTTCCTGGCGAACCGGGTCCAGCACGACGGCGTGTTCCAGGCGACCACGGTATTTGCAGGCGATGCTGACAGCGAAATGAGGGATGCCGCGCAGGAAGTTGGTGGTGCCGTCCAGCGGATCGATGATCCACAGGTACTCTTCACCTTCGATGCCGGTGCCGGCGTGCATGCCGGTCTCTTCACCCAGGATCGAGTGGTTCGGGTAAGCCTTGCGCAGTGCGTCGACGATTTTCTGTTCGGCGGCGCGATCAACCTCGGACACGTAGTCCTTCGCGTCTTTTTCATCGACCTTGATGGTATCCAGGCGCTCGATGGAGCGGAAGATCAGTTCACTGGCGCTGCGGGCGGCGCGCAGCGCGATATTCAGCATGGGCTGCATGGATGTGTCACCTAAGGTTGTTAAAGAAAGCCGCGCATTCTATCAGAAAGTTTTCCCAGGAGAAGGTTGGTGTTCGCTTTCATAGCTTAACGGTAGGTGCTTAGGTAAGATTTGCTCCCTTTATCGTGTTCGAGAGCGCCTCCCTTGTTGCAGAACATTCGTGTCGTCCTGGTCAATACCAGCCATCCGGGAAATATCGGCGGGGCTGCGCGGGCCATGAAGAACATGGGCCTGTCGCGGCTGGTGCTGGTCGAGCCACGCTCGTTTCCCCATCACGAAGCCGACGCCCGGGCTTCCGGCGCCGGTGACATCCTGGCAGCCGCCCAAGTGGTCGCCACCCTGGAAGACGCCCTGGTGGGCTGCAACCTGGTGCTCGGCACCAGCGCCCGCGACCGCCGTATCCCCTGGCCGCTGCTCGACCCCCGCGAATGCGGAACGAAAGTGGTCGAGGAAGCCGGGCAGGGTGCTGAGATCGCCCTCGTGTTTGGCCGTGAAGATTCCGGCCTGACCAACGAAGAGCTGCAGCGATGTCACTTTCACGTGCATATCCCTTCCGACCCGCAGTTCAGTTCCCTGAACCTCGGGGCGGCGGTGCAGGTGTTGAGTTATGAAGTGCGCATGGCCTGGCTGGCAGCCGAAGGCAAGCCCAGCAAGGTGGAAAAATTCGAGGCCACGTCGCCGCGCAGTGAGACACTGGCGACCATGGACGAGCTGGAGCGGCTCTATGAACACCTGGAGCAGACCCTGGTGGACATCGAGTTTCTCGACCCGGACAAGCCCCGGCACTTGATGGCGCGCCTGCGTCGGTTGTACGGACGAAGCTCGGTCAGCCGGGCGGAGATGAATATATTGCGCGGCATCCTCACGGAAACCCAGAAAGCGGCCCGTGGCGAGCTGATTAAGCGGAAGGAATAAAGATGTTCGATCGTTTGCGTGAAGATATCCAAAGCGTTTTCCATCGTGACCCGGCGGCGCGCAATGCCTTTGAAGTGCTGACCTGCTACCCGGGCATGCACGCCATCTGGATCCATCGCCTGTCGAGTGCCTTGTGGGGCATGGGCTGGAAGTGGTTGGCTCGAGTTGTCTCCAACTTCGGACGCTGGTTGACCGGGATCGAGATCCACCCGGGCGCCAAGGTCGGTCGCCGGTTCTTCATCGACCACGGCATGGGCATTGTCATTGGTGAAACCGCCGAGATCGGCGATGACGTGACGCTCTACCAGGGCGTGACCCTCGGCGGCACCAGCTGGAACAAAGGCAAGCGCCACCCGACGCTGGAAGACGGCGTGGTGGTTGGCGCCGGTGCCAAGGTGCTCGGGCCGTTCACGGTGGGGGCGGGGGCGAAAGTCGGCTCCAATGCGGTGGTGACCAAGGCTGTGCCGGCCGGTGCAACCGTGGTGGGCATTCCGGGGCGGATCATCGTCAAGACCGATGACGAGCAGGACGCCCGCCGCAAGGCCATGGCCGAGAAGATCGGCTTCGATGCCTACGGTGTCGGCGAAGACATGCCCGACCCGGTCGCCCGTGCGATCAACCAGTTGCTCGATCACCTGCAGGCCGTCGATGGGCGCCTGGAGGGCATGTGCGGCGCCCTGAAGGACCTGGGCAGTAATTACTGCGCCAAGGACCTGCCTGAACTGCGCGAGGAGGATTTTGCGTGTGTGAAGGATAAGGATCAGAGTCAGGCGGGCTGAAATCCTGTAGGCCCCTTCGCGAGCAGGCTCGCTCCCACATTGGATCTGTGGTGTACACAAATCGTGCAGCCACCCAAGACCCCCTGTGGGAGCGAGCCTACTCGCGATGAGCGATAACGCGGTATCGCTGGTCGCCACTGGCCAGCCTTTGCTATGATGCGCGCGCTCTTTTGCGGGTAAACCTGAGTAAAGCACTAGGTCTTATACTTGACTTAAATACTCGGGAATTGCATACTCGCCCCATTCCGAACTCCGTGGTAATTGTCCATGCGACTGACTACAAAAGGCCGATACGCCGTGACCGCGATGCTGGATTTGGCATTGCATGCGCAGCACGGGCCGGTGTCCCTGGCCGATATCTCCGAGCGCCAGGGCATTTCCCTGTCTTACCTTGAACAGCTGTTCGCCAAGCTGCGCCGCAGTAACCTGGTTTCCAGTGTGCGCGGCCCCGGCGGCGGTTATCAGCTGTCACGCGACATGCAGGGCATCCAGGTTGCCCAGGTGATCGACGCGGTGAACGAATCGGTCGATGCGACCAAATGCCAGGGCCTTGGCGACTGCCATGGCGGCGATACTTGCCTGACCCACCACTTGTGGTGTGACTTGAGCCTGCAGATCCACGAATTTCTTAGCGGTATCAGCTTGGCTGACCTTGTAACTCGTCGCGAGGTGCAGGAAGTAGCCCAGCGTCAGGACCAGCGTCGTTGCAATGGCAAGACGCCGCACCTGGACAAGATTGAAGCGTCCGCCGTCGAATGACCGCCGCAGAGCAAGCGGAACGCCAGCCAGCCTGATTTAGGAGAAAGTCCATGAAATTGCCGATTTACCTTGATTACTCTGCGACCACCCCGGTTGATCCGCGTGTCGCGCAAAAGATGAGTGAATGCCTGCTGGTCGACGGAAACTTCGGTAACCCGGCGTCCCGCTCCCACGTGTTCGGCTGGAAAGCCGAAGAGTCGGTCGAAAACGCCCGCCGCCAGGTCGCTGACCTGGTCAATGCCGACCCGCGTGAAATCGTCTGGACCTCTGGTGCTACTGAGTCCGACAACCTGGCAATCAAGGGTGTCGCGCACTTCTATCACACCAAGGGCAAGCACCTGATCACCTCCAAGATCGAGCACAAGGCTGTCCTGGACACCATGCGCCAACTGGAGCGTGAAGGCTTCGAAGTCACCTACATCGAGCCAGGTGAAGACGGCATCATCACCCCGGCCATGGTGGAAGCCGCACTGCGCGACGACACCATCCTGGTTTCGATCATGCATGTGAACAACGAAATCGGCACCGTCAACGACATCGAGGCCATCGGCGAGCTGACCCGCTCCAAGGGCGTCCTGTTCCACGTCGACGGCGCGCAGTCCACCGGCAAGGTCGACATTGACCTGTCGAAGCTCAAAGTCGACCTGATGTCGTTCTCTGCCCACAAGACCTACGGCCCTAAAGGCATCGGCGCGCTGTACGTGAGCCGCAAGCCGCGTGTTCGCCTTGAAGCGACCATGCACGGCGGCGGTCACGAGCGTGGCATGCGTTCCGGCACCCTGGCGACCCACCAGATCGTCGGCATGGGCGAAGCCTTCCGTGTGGCCAAGGAAGACATGGCCGCCGAGAACGTACGCATCAAGGCCCTGAGCGACCGCTTCTTCAAGCAGGTCGAGCACCTCGAGGAGCTTTACGTCAACGGCAGCATGATTGCCCGTGTACCGCACAACCTGAACCTGAGCTTCAACTACGTTGAAGGCGAGTCGCTGATCATGGCGCTCAAGGATCTGGCCGTGTCGTCCGGTTCGGCATGCACCTCGGCGTCCCTTGAGCCTTCGTACGTACTGCGCGCCCTGGGCCGCAACGACGAACTGGCTCACAGCTCGATCCGCTTCACCTTCGGCCGCTTCACCACCGAAGAAGAAATCGATTACGCCGCGCAGAAAGTCTGCGAGGCCGTTACCAAGCTGCGCGCTCTGTCGCCGCTGTGGGACATGTATAAAGACGGCATCGACATCTCGAAAATCGAGTGGGCGGCGCACTGAAGAAGTCGCCACCAGAGCGGCTCACTGATGAGGATTGAAGCAAATGGCATATAGCGAAAAGGTCATCGACCACTACGAAAACCCGCGCAACGTCGGCAAGATGGACGCGCAGGATCCTGATGTTGGCACCGGCATGGTCGGCGCCCCAGCGTGCGGCGACGTCATGCGTCTGCAGATCAAGGTCAACGAGCAAGGCATCATCGAAGACGCCAAGTTCAAGACCTACGGCTGCGGTTCGGCCATTGCGTCCAGCTCCCTGGCCACCGAGTGGATGAAGGGCAAGACCCTTGATGAGGCTGAAACCATCAAGAACACTCAGCTGGCCGAAGAACTGGCCCTGCCGCCAGTGAAGATCCACTGCTCGGTACTCGCCGAGGACGCCATCAAGGCTGCCGTTCGCGATTACAAGCAGAAGAAAGGCTTGATCTGATCCGCGCACAGGTAAGGAGTTTTCATGGCTATCCAGATGACAGAAGCGGCAGCTAAGCATGTGCAGCGCTCTCTTGAGGGGCGCGGCAAGGGCGAGGGTATCCGCCTGGGTGTTCGCACCACGGGCTGCTCTGGTCTTGCCTACGTGCTCGAATTCGTCGACGAAGTGGGCGAAGACGATCAGGTGTTCGAGAGTCATGGTCAGAAAGTGATCATCGACCCGAAAAGCCTGACGTACCTGGACGGCACTGAGCTGGATTTCGTCAAGGAAGGGTTGAACGAAGGCTTCAAGTTCAACAACCCCAACGTGCGCGGTGAATGTGGCTGCGGCGAAAGCTTCAACATCTGAGGCGGCTTGTGGGTACTCCTTGTCATTTTGCTTTGTTCCAGTTGCAGCCGGGCTTTTCCCTGGATCTCGAGCAGTTGTCCGCTCGTTATCTGGAGCTGGCCCGCGGTGTCCATCCCGACCGCTTCGCTGATGCCTCGGAGGCAGAGCAGCGGCGCGCGCTGGAACAGTCGGCGAACCTCAACGACGCTTATCAGACGCTCAAGAACCCGGCCAAGCGCGCGCGTTATCTGCTGGCCATCAGCGGTCATGAGTTGCCTCTGGAAGTCACCGTGCATGATCCCGAGTTTCTGTTGCAGCAGATGCAGTGGCGCGAAGAACTCGAAGATCTGCAGGACAGCGCCGATCTGGCCGGTGTCGCGGTGTTCAAGCGCCGCTTGAAGGACGCCCAGCACACCTTGAATGAAAGCTTCGCAGCCTGTTGGGACGATGCCGCGCAACGCGAACAGGCCGAACGCCTGATGCGGCGCATGCAGTTCCTCGACAAGCTCACCTACGAAGTGCGCCAGCTCGAAGAGCGCCTCGACGATTAACCCAGTGCCGCTCCGGTCGCACGCCTGATTACAGATAAGTCCTGATTACGATGGCCCTACTGCAGATCGCCGAACCCGGCCAAAGTCCACAACCGCACCAGCGTCGCCTGGCTGTGGGAATTGACTTGGGTACTACCAATTCCCTGGTCGCTGCGTTGCGCAGCGGTCTTTCCGAACCGCTGGCCGATGAGCAGGGGCAGGTGATCCTGCCGTCCGCCGTGCGCTATCACGCCGATCATGTGGAAGTGGGCGAGTCAGCCAAGCTGGCCGCCGCGACCGATCCGTTCAATACCATTGTGTCGGTCAAGCGCCTGATGGGGCGTGGTCTGTCCGACGTCAAGCAATTGGGTGATCAGCTGCCGTACCGTTTCGTCGACGGCGAATCCCACATGCCGTTCATTGAAACGGTGCAGGGCCCGAAAAGCCCGGTGGAAGTTTCCGCTGACATTCTCAAGGTGCTGCGCCAGCGCGCCGAAGCGGCATTGGGCGGCGAATTGGTCGGTGCGGTCATCACTGTCCCGGCCTATTTCGACGACGCCCAGCGTCAAGCCACCAAGGATGCGGCCAAGCTGGCCGGTCTGAACGTGCTGCGCCTGCTCAACGAGCCGACCGCCGCTGCGGTGGCCTACGGTCTGGACCAGCACGCCGAAGGCCTCGTCGCGATCTATGACTTGGGCGGCGGCACCTTTGATATCTCCATCCTGCGCCTGACCGGCGGTGTATTCGAAGTCCTGGCCACCGGCGGCGACAGCGCCCTGGGCGGCGATGACTTCGATCACGCCATCGCCGGCTGGATCATCGAGCAAGCGGGCCTGTCCGCCGACCTTGATCCGGGCGCGCAACGTCATCTGCTGCAAACGGCCTGCGCCGCCAAGGAAGCCCTGACCGACGCTGCAAGTGTCGAAGTGGCGTACGGCGACTGGAAGGCTGCACTGAGCCGTGAGGCCTTTGATGCGCTGATCGAGCCCATGGTCGCCCGCAGCCTCAAGGCTTGCCGCCGCGCCGTGCGTGATTCCGGCGTGGAGCTCGAAGACGTCAAGGCTGTGGTCATGGTCGGTGGTTCGACCCGTGTGCCTCGGGTTCGCGAAGCTGTTGCCGAGGCCTTTGGCCGCCAGCCGCTGACAGAAATCGACCCGGACCAGGTGGTTGCCATCGGCGCCGCGATCCAGGCCGATACACTGGCCGGCAACAAGCGCGACGGCGGCGAGCTGCTGTTGCTCGACGTGATTCCATTGTCCCTGGGGCTGGAAACCATGGGCGGCCTGATGGAGAAGGTGATTCCACGCAACACCACCATCCCCGTTGCCCGTGCCCAGGACTTCACCACTTATAAAGATGGCCAGTCGGCCATGATGATTCATGTGCTGCAAGGCGAGCGTGAACTGATCAGCGACTGCCGTTCCCTGGCTCGCTTCGAATTGCGCGGCATCCCGGCGATGGTGGCCGGTGCGGCGAAGATTCGCGTGACCTTCCAGGTCGACGCCGACGGTTTGCTCAATGTTTCCGCCCGCGAGCTGGGTTCGGGCGTCGAGGCGAGCATCCAGGTCAAGCCGTCCTACGGTCTGACCGACGGCGAAATCGCCAAAATGCTCAAGGATTCGTTCCAGCATGCCAGCGACGACAAGGTCGCCCGGGTATTGCGCGAGCAGCAGGTCGACGGCCAGCGTCTGGTCGAAGCCGTGCAGGCCGCTCTTGAGGCCGATGGTGACCGTCTGCTGGACGCCGAGGAACGCATGGTGATCGAGCTGCAAATGCAGGAGTTGTCTGAATTGATCAAAGGCACCGATGGTTATGCCATCGAGCAGCAGACCAAGCGTCTGTCGCAAGTCACCGATGCCTTTGCTGCCCGCCGCCTGGACTCGACGGTCAAAGCCGCCCTGGCGGGGCGCAACCTGAATGAAATTGAGGAATAACTGATGCCGCAGGTGATTTTTCTGCCCCACGAGAAGTTCTGTCCCGAGGGCATGGTCGTGGAGTGTGAGCCCGGAATTTCCATTCTCGAGCTGGCCCATGAGCACCATATCGAGATGGAAAGTGCCTGTGGCGGCGTCTGTGCGTGCACGACTTGCCATTGCATTATTCGCGAGGGCTTCGATTCGCTCGAAGAGGCAGACGAGCTGGAAGAGGACTTCCTCGATCGGGCCTGGGGCCTGGAAGCGCAATCGCGCCTGGGCTGTCAGGCGATTGTCGGTACGGAAGACCTGACTGTCGAAATCCCAAGATACTCGCTTAACCACGCTGCCGAAGCGCCGCACTGATTCAAGGAGCTGTCATGGGCCTTAAATGGGTTGATGTACAAGAGATCGCTATCCTGTTGGCTGATGGTTATCCGGATACGGATCCCTATTCGGTAAACTTTGTGGCATTGCGTGACATGGTCATGGCTTTGCCGGGGTTTGACGACGATCGGGATCGCGGCGGTGAAAAGGTCCTTGAAGCGATCCAGACTGCCTGGAAAGAAGAGCAGGACTGAAGCTTCCCTTACGCAGTTAGGCAATACCCAAGAACCCGCGTATAATTCGCGGGTTTAATTTTTCGCAAATTACCGTTTCTGGAGTTACACCATGGCTGTTCAACGTACTTTCTCCATCATCAAGCCTGACGCCGTTGCTAAAAACGTGATCGGCAAGATCGTTACCCGCTTCGAAGACGCTGGCCTGCGCGTTGTAGCTTCGAAAATGAAGCAACTGTCCAAGGCCGAAGCCGAAGGCTTCTACGCTGAGCACAGCGAGCGCGGCTTCTTCGGTGAGCTGGTTGCCTTCATGACTTCCGGTCCGGTTGTCGTTCAGGTGCTGGAAGGCGAAAACGCCATTGCTCGCAACCGTGAGCTGATGGGCGCCACCAACCCTAAAGAAGCTGCTGCCGGCACCATCCGTGCTGACTTCGCTGAGTCGATCGACGCCAACGCCGTTCACGGTTCGGACTCCGAAGCCGCTGCTGCTCGCGAAATCGCTTACTTTTTCTCCGCTACTGAAGTAACCACTCGCTAAGCCCAGGCTTTTGAGTGAAGGTGAATCCATGACTACATCGAACGGCAAAACCAACCTGTTGGGCCTGACCCAGCCGGAAATGGAGAAATTCTTCGACTCGATCGGGGAGAAGCGTTTCCGTGCCGGCCAGGTGATGAAATGGATTCACCACTTTGGCGTCGACGACTTCGACGCCATGACGAATGTCAGCAAGGCCCTGCGCGAAAAGCTCAAGGCCGTTGCTGAAATTCGCGGTCCGGAAGTGGTCAGCGAGGACATCTCCAGCGACGGCACCCGTAAGTGGGTGGTGCGCGTGGCGTCCGGCAGCTGCGTCGAGACCGTCTACATTCCCCAGGGCAAACGCGGCACCTTGTGCGTTTCGTCCCAGGCAGGCTGTGCCCTGGATTGCAGTTTCTGCTCCACCGGCAAGCAAGGCTTCAATAGCAACCTCACCGCCGCCGAAGTGATCGGCCAGGTGTGGATTGCCAACAAATCCTTTGGCAGCGTCCCGGCGACCGTCGACCGTGCCATCACCAACGTGGTGATGATGGGCATGGGTGAGCCGCTGCTGAACTTCGACAACGTCATCGCTGCCATGCACCTGATGATGGATGACCTGGGTTATGGCATCTCCAAGCGCCGGGTGACCCTGTCCACCTCCGGCGTGGTGCCGATGATCGATGAGCTGGCCAAGCACATCGACGTCTCCCTGGCGTTGTCGCTGCACGCACCCAATGACGCATTGCGTAACCAATTGGTGCCGATCAACAAGAAATATCCGCTTAAGATGCTGCTGGAATCGTGTCAGCGCTACATGTCGTCCCTGGGCGAAAAACGCGTGCTGACCATTGAGTACACGCTGCTCAAGGACGTGAACGACAAGGTTGAACACGCGGTCGAGATGATCGAGCTGCTCAAGAACATCCCTTGCAAGATCAACCTGATCCCGTTCAACCCGTTCCCGCATTCCGGTTACGAGCGTCCGAGCAACAACGCGATTCGTCGCTTCCAGGACCAGCTTCATCACGCGGGCTTCAACGTCACCGTGCGTACCACCCGCGGCGAAGACATCGATGCCGCGTGTGGCCAATTGGTAGGACAGGTGCTGGATCGCACCCGTCGCAGTGAACGCTACATTGCCGTGCGTGAGTTGAACGCCGCCGACGATGTCGCGCAAAACGCTGCGAACAGTCACTAAGAGAGGAACTCTATGTCCCTGCGCTTCGCGCTGCTGTTGCTGTTGGCCGGTCTTTGCACCGGTTGTGTTCTGTCGGGTGACTACAACCCCATGAAAACCAGCAAGGGGCGCGACGAGGCGCGTGAAGCCTATGTGCAATTGGGCATAGGCTATCTGCAACAGGGCATGACCGAGCGGGCCAAGGTGCCGCTCAAGAAAGCCCTGGAGCTGGACGATTCAGATGCTGATGCCAACGCGGCCCTGGCGTTGGTATTCCAGGTCGAGATGGAACCTGAACTGGCCGACGCGCATTTTCGCAAGGCGCTCTCCGCTGTGCCGCAGGATGCGCGGATCCTGAACAACTACGGCAGCTTCCTTTTCGAGCAGAAGCGTTACAAAGAGGCCTACGAGCGCTTCGAGCAGGCGACCGCCGATACCCTTTACCCCGAGCGTTCGCGGGTGTTTGAAAACCTGGGCATGACGGCCTCGAAACTCGGCCAGCGTGATCTGGCTCGCCAGCAGCTTGAAAAAGCGCTGCGGCTCAACCGCCAGCAGCCACGGGCATTGCTGGAAATGGCTGAGTTGTCTTACGAAGACAGGCATTATGTGCCCGCGCGCGATTATTACGAACGTTTTAGCCTGCTGAGCGAGCAAAATGCACGTAGTCTATTGCTCGGTGTTCGGCTGGCCCACGTGTTCGAAGATCGTGACAAGGCCGCCAGTTTTGGCCTGCAACTAAAAAGACTCTATCCCGGTACGCCGGAATATCAGCAATACCTGTCGGAGCAATGATGAAAGCGGCGCATCCTGAAGTTGTAGCAGCGACTCGCGTAAATCCCGGTGAGACCCTGCGCCAAGCTCGCGAAAGCAATGGTTGGTCGCTGGCAGAGGTGGCTCTCAAGCTCAATCTCACCGTGGCTTCCCTGGGCAACCTGGAAGCCGGCGCGTTCGATAAATTGCCTGGGCATACTTTCGCTCGGGGCTACATCCGTGCCTACGCCAAATTGCTCGGCATGGACCAGACCGAACTGGTCCAGCAATTCGATCAATACACCGGTTCCGACGCCCAGGGCAGCAGTGTGCACAGCCTGGGCCGCATCGAAGAGCCGGTTCGCGTTTCCCACACCATTTTGCGAATCGTCAGTTTGTTGCTGTTGATCGCGGTGATTGGTGGCGGTTTCCTCTGGTGGCAGGACCAGGCCGCCTTGCGCGCCAAGGATCCCATCGCCATGAACCCTGAGCATGTCGAGGTCGAAGGCGCCGACGGCACCACCCGCATACATCCGCTGGACGAGCCGGAAGATCAGGCTGTGGTGGAAGGCCAGAGCGCAGGGGAGACCAACCTGGTGTTGCCTCAGGGGCAGGATGGCGCAGATCCGGCCGTCGGTGCTGAACCGAGTGTGCCGGCCGCTCCGGCAGACGCGCCTGCTGCACCCGCCACGCCAGCCCCGACCGCCAATGCGCCGGCTACTCAAGCGCCGGCTGTACCGAGCACACCCGCCCCTGTCGTCGAGACTCCGGCTGCGCCCGCCGCAGCGCCAGCAACTCCGACAGCCTCCACCACTGCGGTAGCGCCCGTCGCTCCCGCAGCCGGTCAAGGCCAGGTACAGATTCAATTTACCGCCGACTGCTGGACGCAGATCACCGATGGCACCGGCAAGGTGCTGTTCAGTGGCCTCAAGCGCAAGGGCGACAGCACTTCCGTCAACGGCACGCCGCCGTTTGCCGTGCGCCTGGGTTATGCCCGTGGCGCGCAGGTCAGCTACAACGGCCAACCGGTCGACGTGGCTCCGTTCACCAGTGGCGAGACCGCTCGCCTGAAGTTGGGTCAATAAGTCATGCACGGCGAATCTCCAATCAAACGTCGCGAATCGCGAAAGATCTGGGTCGGCAACGTTCCTGTTGGCGGCGATGCGCCCATCGCTGTGCAAAGCATGACCAACAGCGACACCAACGACGTGGCCGCCACCGTTGCGCAGATCAACCGACTGGAAGCCGCCGGTGTCGACATCGTGCGGGTTTCCGTGCCGGACATGGACGCCGCCGAGGCGTTCGGCAAAATCAAGCAGTTGGTCAAAGTGCCGCTGGTGGCCGACATTCACTTCGACTACCGCATCGCCCTGCGCGTGGCCGAGCTGGGTGTGGACTGCCTGCGCATCAACCCGGGCAACATCGGTCGCGAAGACCGCGTGCGTGCGGTGGTGGATGCTGCCCGCGACCGTGGTATTCCGATCCGCATCGGCGTCAACGCCGGTTCCCTGGAAAAAGACCTGCAAAAGAAATACGGCGAACCGACCCCGGCTGCGCTGGTGGAGTCGGCCCTGCGCCATGTCGAGCACCTGGAACGCCTGAACTTCCAGGACTTCAAGGTCAGCGTGAAGGCTTCCGACGTGTTCATGGCCGTCGAAGCCTATCGCTTGCTGGCCAAGGAAATCGTCCAGCCGCTGCACCTGGGCATCACCGAGGCCGGTGGGTTGCGTTCGGGCACGGTGAAATCCGCCGTCGGCCTCGGTATGCTGCTCGCCGAAGGAATTGGCGATACCATCCGCATCTCGTTGGCGGCCGATCCGGTGGAGGAAGTGAAAGTCGGCTACGACATTCTCAAGTCCCTGCACCTGCGTTCCCGTGGCATCAACTTCATCGCCTGCCCAAGCTGCTCGCGGCAGAACTTTGATGTGGTCAAGACCATGAACGAGCTGGAAGGGCGCCTGGAAGACCTGCTGGTGCCGCTGGATGTCGCGGTGATTGGTTGCGTGGTCAACGGGCCGGGTGAAGCCAAGGAGGCCCATATCGGCCTCACCGGCGGTACACCGAACCTGATTTACATCGACGGCAAGCCGTCGCAGAAACTGACGAATGACAATCTGGTGGATGAACTGGAACGGCTGATCCGCCAGAAAGCGGCCGAAAAGGTCGAGGCCGACGCTGCTGTAATCGCGCGTGGTTGAGTCGAACGAATTTAAGGATTACCTGTGAGCAAGTCCCTGCAAGCCATTCGTGGCATGAACGACATCCTGCCCGAGCAGACGCCCCTGTGGCGCTATTTCGAGGGCACCGTGGCGCGTTTGCTGGATAACTACGGTTACCGGCAGATCCGCATGCCGATCGTCGAGTTTACCGAACTGTTCAAGCGTTCCATCGGCGAAGTGACTGACATCGTCGAAAAAGAGATGTACACCTTCGAAGACCGCAACGGCGATTCGCTGACCTTGCGCCCCGAAGGCACGGCGGCGTGCGTGCGTGCAGTGCTCGAGCACGGCATTACCGGTGGTGGCCAGGTGCAGAAACTCTGGTACATCGGCCCGATGTTTCGCCACGAGCGTCCACAGAAAGGTCGTTATCGCCAGTTCCACCAGATAGGCCTGGAGGTATTCAACCTCGACGGTCCGGACATCGACGCCGAGCTGATCGTATTGACCTGGCGCCTGTGGGGCGAGCTGGGCATTCGTGATGCGGTCAAGCTCGAACTCAACAGCCTGGGCACCAGCGAGTCCCGTGGGCGCTACCGCGAAGCGCTGGTGGAGTTCCTGTCCGCTCACCTGGACAAGCTGGACGAAGACAGTCAGCGCCGCCTCAAGACCAATCCGCTGCGGGTGTTGGATACCAAGAACGCCGACACGCAGGCGATCCTGGTCGATGCGCCGAAAATGGCTGATTACCTCGACGATGAATCCCGTGCGCACTTCGAGGGGCTGAAGGCGCGTCTGGATGCCGTCGGTATTCCCTATGTCATCAACCCGAAGCTGGTCCGCGGGCTGGATTACTACAGCAAGACCGTCTTTGAATGGGTCACCGACAAGTTGGGCGCCCAGGGAACTGTGTGTGCCGGCGGCCGTTACGACGGGCTGGTGGAACAGATGGGCGGAAAGCCGACCTCGGGCGTGGGTTTTGCCATGGGCATCGAACGTCTGGTGTTGATGCTTGAGACGCTGGACAAGATCCCGCAGGAAATCGCCCGTCAGGTCGACGTTTACCTGTGCGCCTTCGGCGAAGCAGCCGAACTGGCGGCCCTGGCGCTGAGCGAGCGGGTCCGCGACCAGCTGCCCAACCTGCGCCTGCAGATCAACGCCGGCGGCGGCAGCTTCAAGAGCCAGTTCAAGAAGGCCGACAAGAGTGGTGCGCTGTATGCACTGATTCTCGGTGACGACGAATTGGCCCAGCAAGTGGTAGGTTTCAAACCCCTGCGTGGCCAGGGCGAACAACAAAGCATTGCCTGGGATGCGCTTGCCGCACACCTGGCCACCTGCGTCGTGCAGGGTTGAAGCTGTCAAACAGCCGATTTAGCGATTAAGGAGTATTGGGGTGTCGAGTACCGAAGATGAACAGCTGGCGGATTTGAAGGACTGGTGGACGCGCAACGGCAAGCCGCTGGTCACTGGCGGCCTGTTGGCGCTGGTCATCGTGTTCGGCTGGCAGGCCTGGCAGAAATACCAGAGCAACCAGGCGCAAGGCGCTTCGATGCTCTATCAGCAGTTGCTGGAAACCACCCTGACCCCGGACGGCAAGCCTGACGCTGCCCGCGTGGCGGAGTTGGCCGGCAAGCTCGACAACGAATTCGGCGGCACCGCCTACGCGCAATATGGCCGTCTGTTCGTGGCCAAGGTCGCGGTAGACACCGGCAAGCTGGACGACGCCGCCACCGAGCTGAAGGCCATTGTCGACAAGCCGGTCAACCCGACCCTGGGCGAAGTGGCGCGTCAGCGCCTGGCGCAGGTGCTGGCGGCGCAGAACAAGGCCGAAGATGCGTTGAAGCTGCTCGACGGTGATGCCGACAAGGCGTTCCTGGCGACCCGCGAAGAACTCAAGGGCGACCTGCTGGTACAGCTTGGTCGTGCTGATGAGGCCCATGCGGCCTACCAAAAAGCCAAGGCTGCGCTGTCGGATGAAGCCGCGGTCGGTGGCCTGCAAATCAAGCTGGACGACCTGGCCAAAGGGGATGCGTGACGTGATCCGTTGGAAACATGCAGCATTGCTGGCTCTGGCCATTCTGGCCGCGGGTTGCAGCAGCAACAGCAAGAAAGAACTGCCACCGGCCGAACTGACCGACTTCAAAGAAGAAGTCGTGCTGCAGAAGCAATGGAGTCGCTCCATCGGTGACGGCCAGGGTGAAACCTACAACATGCTGGTGCCAGCCATCGATGGCGACACTATCTATGCCTCCGACGTCACTGGCGTGGTGATGGCGATGGATCGCACCAATGGCGACGTCAAGTGGGAGCAGGATCTCGAACTGCCCGTTTCCGGCGCTGTTGGCGTGGGTTACGGGCTGGTCATGATCGGCACGCTCAAGGGCGAAATCGTGGCCCTGGACGCCAGCAGCGGTGAAGAGAAATGGCGCGCTCGCGTGACCAGTGAAGTCCTCGCACCGCCGGCCACCAACGGTGACGTGGTCGTGGTACAGACCCAGGATGACAGCCTGATCGGTCTGGATGCCGCCACTGGCGAGCAGCGCTGGTTGTACGACAGCACCCCGGCGGTACTGACCCTGCGCGGCACCAGTGCGCCGATCGTCACCAACCGCCTCGCGGTGGCCGGGTTGTCGACCGGTAAAGTGGTGGCCCTGGATATTTCCAACGGCGTGCCGGTCTGGGAACAGCGCGTGGCCATCCCACAGGGCCGTTCGGAACTGGAGCGCGTGGTCGACATCGACGGCGGCCTGCTGTTGTCTGGCAGTACGCTGTACGTTGCCAGCTACCAGGGACGCGTTGCGGCGCTGGACCTGGAAAGCGGTCGCCCGCTGTGGCAGCGCGATGCGTCCAGCTACGCCGGTGTCGCCGAGGGTTTGGGCAGCGTCTACGTGAGCCTGTCCTCGGGCACGGTTGAAGGCGTCGACGAGCGTTCCACCACCGCATTGTGGAGCAACGACTCCCTGGCCCGTCGTCAACTGTCGGCCCCGGAAGTGTTCTCCAGCTACGTTGCAGTCGGTGACCTGGAAGGTTACCTGCACCTGCTCAGCCAGGTGGACGGTCGTTTCGTCGGCCGTGAGCGCATCGACAGCGACGGCCTGCGTGCCCGTCCGCTGGTGGTGGGCAACATGATTTATGTGTATGGCAACAGCGGCAAACTGGAAGCCCTGACCATCAAGTAAGACTATGCTTGGGTTAATCCCAAGCGGCTTCATTTTTGTGGGCGCGAGCCTGCTCGCGAATGCGGTGGTCCAGTGGCATGGATGTCGACTGATCCAACGCTTTCGCGAGCAGGCTCGCTCCCACAGGATGGCCCCCGAGCACCAGCCGCTGCCTCGCAGCGGCTTTTGTATTTTCTGAAATAACGAAGTGGAGAGCCGCATGGTTCCCGTAATCGCCCTGGTGGGCCGACCGAACGTCGGCAAGTCCACCTTGTTCAACCGCCTGACCAGGACTCGCGACGCCATTGTCGGCGACTTGTCCGGTCTGACCCGTGATCGCCAATACGGTGAGGCCAAGTGGCAAGGGCGTACCTATATTCTGGTCGACACCGGTGGCATCTCCGGTGATGAACACGGCATGGACGAAAAAATGGCCGAGCAGTCGCTGCTCGCCATCGAAGAAGCGGATGTGGTGCTGTTCCTGGTAGACGCCAAGGCCGGTTTTACCGCCGCCGACCAGATGATCGCCGAGCATCTGCGCAAACGTAACAAGCGTTCCTACGTGGTGGCCAACAAGGTCGACAACATCGACCCGGACATGGCTCGCGCTGAATTCGCGCCGTTGGGCATGGGCCAGGCGATCCCGATCGCCGGCGCCCACGGTCGTGGCATCACCCAGATGCTGGAAATCGCCCTGGCTGATTTCCCCAAAGACGACGAAGACGAACCGGAAGACGGTGAAGAAGAAATCGTTGCCGAAGGCGAGGAAGCCAAGCGCATTCCTGGCCCTAGCGAAAAAGACGGGATCAAGATCGCCATCATCGGCCGCCCGAACGTCGGCAAGTCGACGCTGGTCAACCGCATGCTCGGCGAAGACCGGGTCATCGTGTACGACCAGCCCGGCACCACCCGCGACAGTATCTACATCCCGTTCGAGCGTAACGAAGAGAAGTACACGCTGATAGACACGGCCGGTGTGCGCAAGCGCGGCAAGATCCACGAAGAAGTCGAAAAATTCTCCGTGGTCAAAACCCTGCAGGCGATCAAAGACGCCAACGTGGTGATCTTCGTGATGGACGCCCGCGAAGGCGTGGTCGATCACGACCTGAACCTGTTGGGCTTCGCCCTGGAAGCCGGCCGTGCGTTGGTCATCGCGATCAACAAGTGGGACGGCATGACGCCTAGCGAACGGGATTTCGTCAAGGTTGAACTGCAGCGTCGCCTGTTCTTCGTTGACTTCGCCGACATCCACTTCATTTCGGCCTTGCACGGTACGGGCGTGGGCAACCTCTACGCGTCGGTGCAGAACTCGTTCAAGTCGGCGGTCACCCGCTGGCCGACCAACCGTCTGACCCAGATCCTGGAAGACGCCGTCGGCGAGCACGCGCCACCGATGGTCAACAACCGCCGGATCAAGCTGCGTTACGCTCACCTGGGTGGTGCCAACCCGCCGATCATCGTGATTCACGGTAACCAGATCGAGAAGGTGCCCAAGTCGTACGTCCGGTATCTGGAAAACACTTATCGCCGCGTCCTGAAGCTGGTCGGCACGCCGATCCGCATCGAGTTCAAGGGCGGCGAGAACCCGTACGAAGGCAACAAGAACACGCTCACCGACCGTCAGGTCAACAAGAAGCGCCGCTTGATGTCGCACCATAAGAAGGCTGACAAGAAGCGTCGTGATAAACGCTGATCGATAGTCACCGCAGTTCCACTGTGGGAGCGAGCTTGCTCGCGATAGCGGCAGTACATCAACAGGGATGCATGCTGATCCACCGCCATCGCGAGCAAGCTCGCTCCCACAGGGTATGAGTTGTGTCAGCGTAAGAAGGGTGCCCTTGGTGGCACCCTTTTTCATGCCCGGCGATTGGGCTATCCTCGACCTCTCCCGCGCCGCACCAGAGCCGGGTGTAGACGCAGGGAACCCCCAATGATCACCAGCAAGTTGCCGAATGTCGGCATCACTATCTTCACCCAGATGTCCCAGCTCGCCGCGCAGACCGGCGCCCTCAATCTGTCCCAGGGGTTTCCCGATTTCGATGGTCCGCAGGCCCTGCGCGATGCAGTCGGCCGGCATGTCGCCCAAGGGCATAACCAATACTCGCCCATGACCGGTTTGCCGGCGCTGCGCCAGCAGATCGCGGCGAAGATCGCCCGCAGCTATGGCGTCACCGTCGATGCCGACCAGGAAGTGACCGTGACCCCCGGTGCGACCCAGGCGATTTTCTGCGCCATCGCGGCAGTGGTTCACAGCGGCGACGAAGTGATCGTGTTCGACCCTTGCTACGACAGCTATGAGCCCGCCGTCGAGTTGGCCGGTGGCCGTTGTGTGCATGTGCAATTGGGCCTGGATGATTTCGCCATCGATTTCCAGAAGCTCGCTGAAGCCCTGAGCCCGCGTACGCGCATGATCATTCTCAACACGCCGCACAATCCCAGTGGCGCGCTGATCAGCCGCGCCGAACTCGACCAGTTGGCGGCGCTGATTCGTGACCGCGATATTTACCTGATCAGTGACGAAGTCTACGAACACCTGGTGTTCGACGGCGTCGCCCACGCCAGTGTCCTGGCCCATGAAGAACTGTACCGGCGGGCCTTTGTGGTCAGTTCCTTCGGTAAGACCTACCACGTCACCGGCTGGAAAACCGGCTATGTGGTGGCGCCACCCGCCCTGACGGCGGAACTGCGCAAGGTGCATCAGTACGTCAGCTTCTGCGGCGTGACGCCGTTGCAGTACGCCCTGGCCGACTACATGGCCGATCACCCGGAGCACGTCGAAGAACTGCCGGACTTCTACCAGGCCAAGCGTGACCTGTTCTGCGATTTGCTGGCCCCCTCGCGCTTCAGTTTCAAGCGAGTACCCGGCACCTATTTCCAACTGGTGGATTACTCGCAGATCCGCCCGGACCTCAATGACGTCGACATGGCAGTCTGGATGACCCGTGAGCACGGCGTGGCGACGATCCCTGTCTCGGTGTTCTACCAGAACCCACCCGAAGGCCAGCGCTTGGTGCGCCTGTGCTTTGCCAAACGCGAGGAGACGCTGCGCGAAGCGGCGGAAAAACTATGCGTGATCTGAGTACCTTGCCCAATCTCAATGTTGCGCTGATCCAGACCACCCTGGCCTGGCACGATCGCCAGGCCAATCTGGAACATTTCGAGGGCTTGCTTGCGCAGGCGCGCGGGGCGGACCTGATTATCCTGCCGGAAATGTTCACCACGGGTTTTTCCATGGAGTCCGAGACCCTGGCTGAGCCGGAAAACGGTCCTTCGCACAAGTGGCTCCAGGCTCAGGCTGCGAAGCTCGGAGCGGTGATCACCGGCAGTGTGATTATCCAGGCCGCCGACGGCAGCCATCGCAATCGTCTGCTCTGGGCACGACCGGACGGCGAAGTGCTGCATTACGACAAGCGTCATCTGTTCCGCATGGCCGGTGAGCATAATCACTACACGCCGGGCGAGCGCCAGGTGCTGTTCGAACTCAACGGCTGGCGGATCCGCCCGCTGATTTGCTATGACCTGCGTTTCCCGGTGTGGAGCCGCGACGCCGAGGACACCGACCTGTTGCTGTACACCGCCAACTGGCCCGGCGCGCGGCGCCAGCATTGGAACCGTCTGCTGCCGGCCCGAGCAATCGAGAACCTGTGCTACGTGGCCGCGGTAAACCGCATCGGCCACGACGGCAAGGGCTTTGCCTATACCGGTGACAGTCAGGTGCTGGACTTCCAGGGCGAAACCCTGCTCAGCACCGGTGAGGCCGACGGGGTATTCACTGTGTGTCTGAGTGCGGCGGAGCTGGCGGCTTACCGCGCACGCTTTCCGGCGAACCTGGATGCCGATCGTTTTGAATTCATCTGATTGAAACGTTTCAGCCCTTCAGAAGCGCTGGTGTTTGCCGATAACCGGGGCAGCCAAGGAGAAGTCCCTTATGACCAGCATCAGCGCAATCACGGTAAATCCATACCCTCTCTCTGCACCCAAGGTTTCCATCAAGGGTGCGGAAGACGAAGCAGCAGTCAGCCCAGCGGTATCGACTGACGCCAGCGAAGACAAAGACCGCCAGTTGAAAGTTGACACCAGTGGCGCGAACATCGGCGGTGCTCCAGCCAGCGGCAGCGGCGATGTCATCGAGCAGCTGAAAAAACAGATAGAGCAAACTGAAAAGCTGCTGGCCGAGCAGCAAGCCCAGTTGGCTCGCGTGCAGAAAAGCCAGGCCAACCAGGAGCAGAAAGCCCAGGAAGCCATGGCGATCCAGACTCAGATCATGGCGACCCAGGCCACATTGCAGACCTTGCAGGCTGCTTTGCTGCAGGCGATGACTATTTCGATTGATACCCATGCCTGAGACTTGTATTGCCTGACAGGCCGCCATCGCGAGCAGGCTCGCTCCCACACTGATCTTCAGCGGGTTCAAAATCCTGTGCCCACCTCAGATTCCCTGTGGGAGCGAGCCTGCTCGCGATGAGGCCGGAACAGTCACCCAAGTCATCAGCCAAACAAAAAGGCCCCAGGGTTCACACCCCAGGGCCTTTTGCATTTCAGCTAAACCATCAGGCCGCTTTGGCTTCCGGCTGGCTCAGGGAGCGGTTCAGCGCGCTGAACAGGGCCTTGAAGCTGGCGGTGGTGATGTTTTCGTCGATACCCACGCCGTGCACCGCACGCTCACCGTTGACCCGCAGCTCGATGTACGCCGCAGCCTTGGCGTTGGTGCCGGCGCCGATGGCGTGTTCGTTGTAGTCCATGATCTCCACCGGAATCGGCAGCCCGGCCACCAGCGCTTCCAGCGCGCCGTTGCCCTTGCCGCGCCAGTGCAGGTTGGTTTCGCCCTGGCCCTTGCTGGCCACTTCGACTTCCACGGCGCTGTTGCCGTTTTCTTCCTGCAGACGATGGCTGACCAGCGCGTACGGGGTGTTGGCTTGCAGGTATTCGCTGTGGAGCAGGGCATGGATCTGCTGGGCGGTCATTTCCAGGCCCAGGCGATCGGTTTCGCGCTGAACCACTTGGCTGAACTCGATCTGCATGCGACGCGGCAGGCTGATGCCGTATTCCTGTTCCAGCAGGTAGGCGATACCGCCCTTGCCCGACTGGCTGTTGACGCGGATCACCGCCTCGTAGCTGCGGCCAATGTCGGCCGGATCGATCGGCAGGTACGGCACTTCCCACAGGGTGTCCGGTTTCTGCTGGGCAAAACCTTTGCGAATGGCATCCTGGTGCGAGCCGGAGAACGCGGTGTGAACGAGGTCGCCCACGTACGGATGACGCGGGTGCACCGGGATCTGGTTGCACTCTTCGACCACTTTGCGCACGCCGTCGATGTCGGAGAAATCCAGCTCAGGGTTGATGCCCTGGGTGTAGAGGTTCAGCGCGACGGTCACCAGGTCGACGTTACCGGTGCGTTCGCCGTTGCCGAACAGGCAGCCTTCGACACGGTCGGCGCCGGCCATCAGGCCCAGTTCTGTGGCGGCTACGCCGGTGCCACGGTCGTTATGGGTGTGCAGGCTGATGAGCACGCTGTCGCGACGGGTGATGTTGCGACCGAACCACTCGATCTGGTCGGCGTAGACGTTCGGAGTCGCGACTTCCACGGTGGCCGGCAGGTTGAGGATGACCTTGCGCTCAGGCGTCGGGTTCCAGACCTCGATCACTGCGTCGCAGACTTCCTTGGCGAATTCCAGCTCGGTGGCGCTGAAGGTTTCTGGCGAGTATTCGAACTGCCACTGGGTTTCTGGCTGCTGCGCGGCGTATTTGACGAACAGCTTGGCCGCATTCACCGCGATTTCCTTCACGCCTTCCTTGTCCTGGTTGAACACGATGCGGCGGAACGAAGGGCTGGTGGCGTTGTACAGGTGGACGATGGCTTTTTTCGCGCCGCGCAGGGATTCGAACGTGCGGGCGATCAGGTCTTCACGGGCCTGGGTCAGCACCTGGATGGTGGTGTCGTCCGGGATGTGGCCTTCTTCGATGAGGGTACGCACGAAGTCGAAGTCGGTCTGCGAAGCCGCCGGGAACGACGCTTCGATTTCCTTCACGCCCACGGCGACCAGGGTTTTCCAGAAACGCAGCTTCTTGGCGGCGTCCATCGGCTCGATCAGCGACTGATTGCCGTCACGCAGGTCGGAACTGCACCAGATCGGCGCGGCGGTGATGGTCTTCGACGGCCAGGTGCGATCCGGCAGGTTGATGGTCGGGAAGGCGCGGTACTTGGAAGACGGGTCTTTGAGCATGCTCATCGCAGAATCCTTTTATTGTCGTGGCCGGGAAAAGGCGGCCTGCCGGTGGTTCGAACGGGGTGGCTTTACAGCCGGAACGAGGTGCCGCGATTCAGCCCGGCAGTCGTGCGCTGACGAGGCACAGGCTGCGGTGCTGGCGAAGCTGAATGAGGGTGTGAGAGGTTTTCATGCCTTCAACCCTAACCGCGCGGAGGGCGGATCGCAAGCAGTCGGGAAAAATTGAGATAAGTTCTGTTTTTAGGCGGGTTTGCGCGATTTAATCGCGCAGGTTCGAAGTGTTGATCTTGGAAATTGCGTCGATGTTTTGAGCTTGGCAATTCGCTGGATGGTGGGGATGTGGCTGCCGTCATCGCGAGTAGCCTCGCTCCCACAGGGATTTTCTGTTGGTCACAAATGTTGTGTTCACAAGAGATCCAAGTGTGGGAGCGAGCCTGCTCGCGATGACGGCAGCTTCACCGCAAAAAACTCAGGGCTGGAATGCCCCGATAAAAATCGCCGGATCCACCCGCGCATCGTTCAGGCTGATATTCCAGTGCATGTGCGGGCCAGTTGCCCGGCCCGTGGAGCCGACTTTGCCGACGACCGTGCCGCGCTTGAGCTGCTGGCCGACCTTCACGTCGATCTTCGACATGTGGCAGAACATGCTGATGAAACCCTGGCCGTGATCGACAAACACGGTGTTGCCATTGAAGAAGTAATTGCCGGTGAGGATCACCTTGCCAGCGGCCGGAGTCTTGATGGGTGTGCCGGCGGGCACGGCGAAGTCCAGGCCTGCGTGGGGGTTGCGTTCTTCGCCGTTGAAGAAGCGCCGCACGCCGAACTTGCTCGACATCGGACCATTGACCGGCTTGTCCAGCAGCAGGTTGCTGGGGATGTTCGGGCTGAAGCTGCGATAGGCCTTCAGTTGCACGGCCAGTTCGGCGTTGATGCGTTTGAGGTCCGCCGGGTTCGGATTGACCTGGCGCTTGTTCTTCAGGGTGATGTGTTGCTCGGGGTACTTTTTATAGCCGACCACGAACGGCTGGGTGCTGCCGCCACTGCTGATCTGCTGGGTGCCGGGCTTGACCGTCAGCGGGATGCCGACAATCGCCAGCCAGTTATCCTTTTCCTTGACCACCAGCACCGGTTTGCCCTGGTAACTGGCTTTTGGCGCCTGGGCCGCGCTGCCCAGGTCCACCACGGCCACGCCGCCGGGCACCGGTTTGTTCAGCAGGCGGGTGATGTAACTGTCGGCGTTGGCGTTGAAGGTCAGGCACAGCAAGAGCAATGGGGCGAGATATCGCGGCATGAATCAATCCAATAGAGAAAGGGTGACCGGCGTCAGGTGATTGTCTTCGACCCGCACCAGCAGTTCGCCTTCACCGAGCCGCGCGGTCAGGCGCTGGCCGGTTTGGGTCTGCGCGGCGTTGCGGATCGCCTGGCCGCGTTCGTCCAGCAAAATACTGTAGCCGCGGCCGAGGGTCGCCAGGGGGCTGACAATGTGCAGCGTCTGCATCTGGTTTTGCAGTTGCAGGCGTCGCGCCTTCAGGCCCTCGCGCATGGCCCGGGGCAAGCGCGCGGCGAGGCTGTCCAGGCGTTGGCGCAGCAGTGCCAGGTGCCGCCCCGGATGTTGCCCGGCCAGGCGAGTTTCCAGGCGGATCAGGCGTTCGCGGCGGGTATTGAGGCTGCGCTCGAAGGCCCGGCGCATGCGCATGTCCAGGTCGTCGAGGCGCTGGGCTTGCTGGCGCAGGCGCTCACCGGGGTGGCGCAGGCGTCGGGTCAGGCCTTCAAGGCGCAGTTGATCGCGCATCAGGCGGTCGCGCATGCGCATCACCAGCCGCCGGTGCAGGCTTTCGACCCGGCGCACCAGGTCGCCGGCATCGGGGGCCAGCAGTTCGGCTGCGGCGGACGGGGTCGGGGCGCGCACGTCAGCGACGAAATCGCTGATGGACACGTCGGTTTCATGGCCGACGGCGCTGACGATCGGCGTGACGCAGGCGTCCACCGCCCGGGCCACGGCTTCTTCGTTGAAGCACCACAAGTCTTCCAGTGAGCCGCCGCCTCGGGCCAGGATCAGCGCATCGAACCCCCGGGCATCCGCCAGTTTCAGCGCGCGGACGATTTGCGCCGTGGCTTCGCGGCCCTGTACGGCGGTGGGGATCAGCGTCAGGGAAATCTGCGGCGCACGGCGGCGGAAGACGCTGATGATGTCGCGGATCACCGCGCCGGTGGGCGAACTGATGATGCCGATGCGTTGCGGATGGGCCGGCAGCGGCACCTTGCGCTCGGCGCTGAACAGGCCTTCGGCGCTGAGCTTTTCCTTGAGCGCATCGAAGGCCAGGCGCAGGGCGCCATCGCCGGCCGGTTCCACGGTGTCGAGAATCAGCTGATAGTCGCCGCGCCCCTCGAACAGTGAGACCTTGCCGCGTACTTTCACCGCCAGTCCGTCTTTGAGGGCTTGACGCACCCGCGCGGCATTTTGCCGGAACAGTGCGCAACGCACCTGGGCGCCGCTGTCCTTGAGGGTGAAATACACATGGCCGGAGGCAGGGCGGGCAAGGTTGGAAATTTCGCCCTCGACCCAGATGTTGCTGAACACGTCTTCAAGCAGCACCCGCGCACGGCCGTTGAGCTGGCTGACAGTCAGGACCTCGCGGTCCAGGCCCAGTCGGGCAAAGGGATCTTTAATCATGGGCAGCATGATAAGGGCATTCGCTGCTCAATCTCCATGTTCACCGAAAAACCTTCCGGGAATTGGCGCGGTACAATGCACCATTGCCCATAGGTTCAAGGTGGGCGCGGGCTTGCTCGTCGCCACCCGTAGATTCGCCGCAGGATGTCCCATGAATTCGCAAAGCATCATCGTCCCGAAAATTTCTACCCTGCCGGTCCACGAGCCTCGGGCCCGGGCGGTTGTGCGCTGGCTGGTGCGCAAGAATATCGTCGAAGAACAACTGACCACCTGCGGGCGTACCGGCAATCGCATGGCCCACGCCATCGCCCCCGGCGCCCGCGAGGTGGTCATGCACCCTGAGGCCTTGCCGTTTGGCGAACCGGTCAATGGCTTGGAAATCATCACCAAGCGCTGCATCTATACCCCGGCCAAAGGCTTTCTCGAGGAAGCGGGCTGCGCCGAATGCCGCAAGGAAATCGGCGAGGCGCTGTTCGAAAGCCTGGAAGACTGGATGCCGGCCCGCACCGACAACTTCACTTGCCCAGAGTGTGGGCATGAAGATGACATCAATGGCTTTCTGTTCCTGCAACCGTGTGGCTTTTCCAATTTGGGGTTTATCTTCAACAACTGGCTCGAGGCGGGGTTCAAGCAGGACTTTATCGACGAGTTCGCCGACTGGCTGGATCAGCCGGTGAGTTGGGTGAAGGTGGAGTTGTAAGAGAGCGATTCCCCCCCTGTGGGAGCGAGCCTGCTCGCGATTGGCGTCGGGTCAGTTGGCACGGTGTTGACCGATACACCGCTATCGCGAGCAGGCTCGCTCCCACAAGGGAATGTGTAGCAATCGGGCAGTGTTTAGCCCCTTCAATCACCCCGGCAATAATAGACAGAGTTTTACATTGAGCCAGAGGGGGTGCATGTATATAATGGCGCGCTTCCATTTTCCCGCTCGGGAGCCCCCGCGATGCTGCGTATCAGCCAAGAAGCTCTGACCTTCGACGACATTCTCCTAGTGCCCGGTTATTCCGAGGTACTGCCTAACGAAGTCAGTCTCAAAACCCGTCTTACCCGTGGCATCGAACTGAATATCCCGTTGGTTTCCGCCGCCATGGACACCGTGACCGAAGCCCGTCTGGCCATTGCCATGGCCCAGGAAGGCGGTATCGGTATCATCCACAAGAACATGACCATCGAACAGCAGGCCGCCGAAGTGCGCAAGGTCAAGCGGTTCGAGGCTGGCGTGGTCAAGGACCCGATCACCATCGAGGCTGACGCCACGGTTCGCGATCTGTTCGAACTGACCCGCATGCACAACATCTCCGGCGTTCCGGTGCTGCACGATGGTGACCTGGTCGGCATCGTCACCTCCCGCGACGTGCGTTTCGAGAACCGCCTGGACGCCACCGTCCGTCAAGTGATGACGCCTAAAGAGCGTCTGGTCACGGTCAAGGAAGGCATCGGCAAGGACGAAGTTCGCGAGTTGCTGCACAAGCACCGCATCGAGCGCGTGCTGATCGTCGACGACAAGTTCGCCCTCAAGGGCATGATGACCGTCAATGACATCGAAAAAGCCAAGGCTTATCCGCTGGCCAGCAAGGACGACCAGGGTCGTCTGCGCGTAGGCGCTGCGGTCGGCACCGGCAAGGACACTGGCGACCGCGTCGCGGCCCTGGTCAATGCCGGCGTCGACGTGGTGGTGGTCGACACCGCCCACGGTCACTCCAAAGGCGTGATTGACCGCGTTCGCTGGGTCAAGCAGAACTTCCCTGAAGTGCAGGTGATCGGCGGCAACATCGCCACCGGCGCTGCCGCCAAGGCCCTGGCCGAAGCTGGCGCCGATGCGGTCAAGGTCGGTATCGGCCCAGGCTCGATCTGCACCACCCGCATCGTTGCCGGTGTCGGCGTGCCGCAGATCAGCGCCATCGCCAACGTCGCCGCAGCCCTTGAAGGCACTGGCGTACCGTTGATCGCCGACGGCGGCATCCGCTTCTCCGGTGACCTGTCCAAGGCCATCGTCGCCGGGGCCTCCTGCGTGATGATGGGGTCGATGTTTGCCGGTACTGAAGAAGCACCAGGCGAGATCGAACTGTTCCAGGGTCGCAGCTACAAGGCTTACCGCGGCATGGGCTCGCTGGGCGCCATGTCCCAGGCCCAAGGCTCTTCCGACCGTTACTTCCAGGACTCCTCCGCGGGTGCCGAGAAGCTGGTGCCCGAAGGCATCGAAGGTCGCGTGCCATACAAAGGCACCCTGAGCGCCATCATCCATCAACTGATGGGCGGCCTGCGTTCTTCCATGGGCTACACCGGCAGCGCCAACATTGAAGAGATGCGCACCAAGCCGGAGTTCGTCCGCATCACCGGCGCCGGCATGGCCGAGTCCCATGTCCACGACGTACAGATCACCAAGGAAGCGCCGAACTACCGCGTAGGTTAAGGCCTTCAGCAAAACGTTAATCACCGGGGCTGTTCATTCAGCCCCGAGTTGTTTCTGATTCACTACATGAGAATGAGTCATGGCCCTCGACATTCACGCTCACCGCATCCTGATCCTCGACTTCGGTTCCCAGTACACCCAGCTGATCGCCCGCCGCGTGCGTGAAATCGGCGTGTACTGCGAATTGCATCCGTTCGACATGGATGACGAAGCGATTCGCGAATTCGCGCCTAAAGGCGTCATCCTCGCCGGCGGCCCCGAGTCTGTGCACGAAGCCGACAGCCCGCGTTGCCCGCAAGCGGTGTTCGACCTGGGCGTGCCGGTCTTCGGTATCTGCTACGGCATGCAGACCATGGCTGAACAGCTGGGCGGTAAGGTAGAAGGCTCCGACCTGCGTGAGTTCGGTTATGCCCGCGTCGACGTGGTCGGCAAGAGCCGCCTGTTGGACGGCATCGAAGACCATATCGATGCCGACGGCCTGTTTGGCCTCGACGTGTGGATGAGCCACGGTGACAAGGTCACCAAGATGCCGGAAGACTTCCACATCCTGGCCAGCACTCCGAGCTGCCCGATTGCCGGCATGTTCAACGATGATCGCCGTTACTACGGCGTGCAGTTCCACCCGGAAGTGACCCATACCAAGCAAGGCGGTCGCATCCTGTCGCGCTTCATCCTCGATATCTGCGAGTGCGAAGCCCTGTGGACACCATCGAAAATCGCTGAAGACGCCATCGCCCAGGTTCGCGCCCAGGTCGGCACCGACAACGTACTGCTCGGCTTGTCCGGCGGCGTGGACTCCTCGGTGGTTGCCGCGTTGCTGCACAAGGCCATCGGCGATCAACTGACCTGCGTCTTCGTCGACAACGGCCTGCTGCGCCTGCACGAAGGCGAGCAAGTGATGGCCATGTTCGCCGAGAACATGGGCGTCAAGGTGATCCGCGCCAACGCCGAAGAGCAGTTCCTGAACAACCTGGCCGGCGAGTCCGACCCGGAGAAGAAGCGCAAGATCATCGGCCGCACCTTCATCGACGTATTCGATGCCGAATCCTGCAAGCTGGACAACATCAAGTACCTGGCTCAAGGCACCATCTACCCCGACGTGATCGAGTCGGCCGGCGCCAAGAGCGGCAAGGCCCACGTGATCAAGTCCCACCACAACGTCGGTGGCCTGCCGGAAGAAATGAACCTCAAGCTGGTCGAGCCGCTGCGCGAGCTGTTCAAGGATGAGGTACGTCGCCTCGGCCTGGAACTGGGCCTGCCGTACGACATGGTCTACCGCCACCCATTCCCAGGCCCGGGCCTGGGCGTGCGGATCCTCGGTGAAGTGAAGAAGGAATACGCCGACCTGCTGCGTCGCGCCGACCACATCTTCATCGAAGAACTGCGTAAGGCCGACTGGTACCACAAGGTCAGCCAGGCGTTCGTGGTGTTCCAACCGGTGAAATCGGTGGGCGTGGTCGGCGATGGCCGTCGCTACGCCTGGGTCGTGGCCCTGCGCGCCGTGGAAACCATCGACTTCATGACCGCTCGCTGGGCGCACCTGCCGTACGAGCTGCTGGAAACCGTTTCCGGGCGGATCATCAACGAAATCGAAGGCATCTCCCGCGTGACGTATGACGTGTCGAGCAAGCCGCCGGCGACGATTGAGTGGGAGTGATCCTGACCAGGCCTTGATGACCTGAGCTGTATGGAAGAAAAGCCCTGTGGATAACTTTCCCAGGGCTTTTTTCATTTTCGCTGGCTTTACGCTTTCTTGCCGAAGCGCAGGGGTGGCGTGGTGCCGAGGACTAGGAAATGGAATACACCTTTACCTTGAAATATCAGCTCGCTGGTGATGACTGTCCCGCGGATGAACTGGTCGAGCGGCTGGGTGAGGCTGGCTGTGACGACGCTCTGGTAGGCATTGGGCAACCGGGGCGGCTGGCGCTTGAGTTCACTCGCGAGGCTGCGGATGCGATCAGGGCCGTGCTTAGCGCCCTGGGCGATGTCCGCCGCGCGGTGCCGTCGGCCAAACTGATCGAGGTTGCTCCTGACTGGGTCGGGCTGACCGACGTAGCCGAAATCGTAGGCGTATCTCGACAGAACATGCGCAAGCTGATGTTGGCTCATCCTGGCAGCTTCCCGACGCCTGTGCACGAAGGGAGTTCGTCTATCTGGCACTTGGCAGACATCCTGACCTGGCTGCAGGCCAAGGGCAGCTATTCACTTCCCAAGCACGTGCTGGATCTGGCGCAGGTGGCTTTGCAGATCAACGTTGCGAAAGAGGGGCGGCGGTTACCTGGCTTGGCTGTCAGAGAGTTGGAAGCTTTGGTTGGGTGACGGTCTGAACCGCTTGGGGCGCCATTAGGCGCCCTTGTCGCATCTGACGATCATGGCTCGACCGGGTGGCGCGACAATCCTTCACTTAATATTTCTCAATTGCAGGTGTATCGTATTCGCCTTTTGCGGGCCCACTGGTCCGCCGCAGATTCAAGAGGTGGTCGCTTCATGTCCTTTACCCGTCGCCAAATACTCGGTGGCCTGGCCGGTCTTGTTGTCGTTGGCGTAGGGGCGGGGGGCGCGTCGCGGTATTGGTTGGGCAAGATGGCCGATGCCGAGGCCGGTCACGACTATGAGTTGATCGCCGCGCCCCTGGACGTGGAGCTGATGGCCGGGCACAAGACCCAGGCCTGGGCCTTTGGTCCGTCGGCACCGGGTACTGAATTGCGGGTGCGTCAGGGCGAATGGTTGCGAGTGCGCTTCATTAATCACCTGCCGGTTGCGACCACCATTCACTGGCACGGTATCCGTCTGCCGCTGGAGATGGACGGTGTGCCGTATGTCTCGCAATTGCCGGTGCTGCCGGGTGAATACTTCGATTACAAATTCCGCGTGCCGGACGCCGGCAGCTATTGGTATCACCCCCACGTCAACAGCAGCGAAGAGCTCGGTCGCGGGCTCGTTGGGCCTTTGATTGTCGAGGAGCGTGCGCCCACCGGCTTCAAATACGAACAAACCCTCAGCCTCAAGAACTGGCATGTGGATGAGCAAGGCGAGTTCGTCGCCTTCAGCATTCCCCGTGAAGCGGCCCGTGGCGGGACGGCCGGGCGTCTGTCGACTATCAACGGCGAGCCGCTGCCGGTGATTGATCTGCCGGCCGGGCAGATCACCCGGGTGCGTTTGCTCAATCTCGACAACACTCTCACTTACCGCATCAACATCCCCGGCGTTGAAGCGCAGATCTATGCGTTGGACGGCAACCCTATCGAACCGCGCCCGCTGGGCAAGGAATACTGGCTGGGTCCGGGCATGCGCATTTGTCTGGCGATCAAGGCGCCGGCGGCCGGGGAGGAGTTGTCATTGCGCAATGGTCCGGTGCGGCTGGGCACTTTGCGCTCCGTGCCCAACAACGAGGCGCCGGCCCAGTGGCCGCCTGCGTTGCCACCTAACCCGGTGGCCGAGCCAGACCTGGCCAATGCCGAGAAACTCAACTTCAATTTCGAGTGGGTCGGTTCGGTGTCGGTCAATGTCGACAACGGCAAACCACCGAGTTTGTGGCAGATCAACGGCAAGGCCTGGGACATCACCGACAAGACCTGCGCCGATCGGCCAATCGCCATGCTGAAAAAAGGCCAGAGTTACATTTTTGAATTGAAGAACATGACTCAGTACCAGCATCCGATCCATTTGCACGGCATGAGCTTCAAAGTGATTGCGTCCAACCGGCACAAGGTCATCCCATATTTCACCGACACTTACCTGCTGGGCAAGAACGAGCGGGCGCAGGTCGCGCTGGTGGCGGATAACCCAGGCGTGTGGATGTTCCATTGCCATGTGATCGACCACATGGAAACCGGCCTGATGGCCGCCATCGAGGTGGCGTGATGCGCCAGATTCGCCCCGCCAAAATCATCGACCGCAGCCGTGACCAGGATTTCATGCGCGAAGCCCTGAACCTCGCCGCACAAGGCGCGGCTTTGGGTGAAGTGCCGGTGGGCGCGGTGCTGGTGCAGGACGGTGAGATCATCGGCCGCGGCTTCAACTGCCCGATCAGCGGCCACGACCCCAGCGCCCATGCGGAAATGGTCGCCATCCGCGCCGCCGCCCAGGCCGTGAACAACTATCGCCTGCCCGGCAGCACCCTCTACGTGACGCTGGAGCCGTGCAGCATGTGCGCCGGCCTCATCGTTCACTCGCGCATCGCCCGGGTCGTCTACGGCGCCCTGGAGCCCAAGGCCGGCATTGTGCAGAGCCAGGGGCAGTTTTTCAGCCAGGGGTTTCTGAATCACCGGGTGATGTTCGAGGGCGGGGTGTTGGCTGACGAGTGCAGTGCGGTGTTGAGCGAGTTCTTCAAGGCCCGCAGAGCCAGATCCCAAGACTGACGCTGTACCCTGTGGGAGCGGGCTTGCTCGCGAAAGCGGCGTGTCAGTCACATAGATGTTGAATGGTTCGCCGCCATCGCGAGCAAGCTCAGCTCCCACATGGGGTCCCGGGTGTCCACAGACCCTGCGTTCACCACAATCCCTGTGGGAGCTGAGCTTGCTCGCGATAGCGGTGGGTCAGCTTGCATTCATGTTGAATGTGCTGCCGCCTTCGCGAGCAAGCCCGCTCCCACAGAGGGGGTTTGTGGTACCTGGGCGATTTATTTCCGCGCCACAATCACCGCCCGCATTGGCGCCGGCAGTCCTTCGATAGTTTTGCTGTGGTCGGCGGGATCGAGAAAGTCGCTAAGCGACTGATACTTCATCCACTCGGTGCTGCGCTGTTCTTCCACGGTGGTCAAACTCACGTCCACGCAGCGCACATCGCTGAAGCCGGCGCGGCGCAGCCAGCGTTCCAGGGCCGGTACCGAGGGCAGGAACCACACGTTGCGCATCTGTGCGTAACGGTCCTCGGGGACCAGCACCTGATGTTCATCGCCCTCGATCACCAGGGTTTCCAGGACCAGTTCGCCGCCCTTGACCAGGCAATCCTTGAGCGCCAGCAAATGCTCGATTGGCGAGCGACGGTGGTAGAACACACCCATGGAAAACACTGTGTCGAAGCCTTCCAGCTCCGGCGGCAGCGCCTCGAATGGAAATGGCAGGTGCCAGGCGTTGGGCTGCGCGAGGTAACGCTGCACGGCCTGGAACTGGCAGAAGAACAGCCAGTTGGGATCGACGCCGATCACCGTGTCGGCGCCAGCGCCGAGCATCCGCCACATGTAATAACCATTGCCGCAGCCCACATCGAGAATGCGCTTGCCCACCAGGTCCAGGTGCGGGGCGACCCGCGACCACTTCCAGTCCGAACGCCATTCGGTGTCAACGTGCACGCCAAACAGGTCGAAAGGCCCTTTGCGCCATGGCGACAGGCCCATCAGCGCCGTACGCATTTGAGCTCGGGTTTCGTCGGAGCAATCGGTGTCGAGGGTCAGGCCGTTCAGCAGGTCGATCCGGGTCGGTTGCAGCACCGGCAAGGCATCGAGGGCGCTCTGCCAACGTTCCAGGTCGCCATGACCCTTTTCCATTTTGCTGTCCAGTTGCGTTTGCAACGTCGCGGCCCAATCGGCCAGAGGTGTGCCGGCCAGATGGCGGGCCAGGGGAGACAGATCAATCATGGCAGGGCAATCAACGAGGCAAAATTAAGACACTGGAACCACGGCACGACTTTCGAGAAGCCGGCCGCCAGCAGGCGTTCGCGGTGTTCTTCGAGGCTGTCGGGCTTCATGACGTTTTCGATGGCGCTGCGCTTCTGGGCGATTTCCAGCTCGCTGTAGCCGTTGGCGCGCTTGAACGCCACATGCAGGTCGTTGAGCAGCGCGTGCTCTTGTTCATCGTTAAAGCGCAGCTTCTCCGAGAGGATCAACGCACCGCCGGGCAGCAGGGACTGGCGAATGCGGCTCAACAAGGCGGTACGCTGATCCGGCGCGATGAATTGCAGGGTGAAGTTCAGCGCTACCACCGAGGCCGGCTGGAACGTCAGGGCGAGGATGTCGCCTTCGATCACTTCAACCGGCAGCAACTCCTGGAACATCGAGTCCTGGCCGTTAAGGTACTCGCGGCAGCGCTCGACCATGGCCGCCGAGTTATCCACCGCAATCACCCGGCAACCGTCGGTGCGCACATGGCGGCGCAGGGCCTGGGTCACCGCGCCCAGGGACGAGCCCAGGTCGTAGAGGACGCTGCCCGGCTGGGCAAATTGCGCGGCGAGCACGCCCAGGTTCTCGACGATGGTCGGGTAACCCGGCACCGAACGCTTGATCATGTCCGGAAACACCCGCACCACGTCCTCGTTAAAGGCGAAGTCAGGCACCTGGGCCAGGGGCTGGGCGAATAGACGATCGGGTTCTTTGCTCACGGCAGTTCCAGCGGCATGGGTGGTGAAAAGGCCGGCATTTTAACCAAAAAACCTCTGGGAGCGAGCCTTTGTGAGCGCCGGGCTTGCTCTCTGGTTCAGTGGTTTTTTTGGGTGAAGGCCGACGCCGCAATGCCCCACTGGCCCAGCCAATAACTGATGATGATCAGGTAAGGCGCGGCATGAAAGGGCGCCACGAACCGGTTTATGCCAATGACGCTGTCGGAAAACACAAACGCCAGAGCCCCGGCAGCGGCCAGCCAGGCCGAGCGCTCGGGGACTGCAGTGCCCAATCGCGCCAGCGCACGCCAGAGCATGGCGCTGATGGCCAGGCCGTAGACAATCACCGGGACGAGCAAAGGCCCCAGACCGCTCGATATCAGAATCCCCAGCAGCGTTGCGCCAAGCCCGAATGCCAAAGCCAGCGATAGCAACGCCGGACGGCGACAGTCGCTGAGGTAGGCTTTCAGATAGGCCAGGTGCGCCAGCAGAAACGCGCCAAGGCCGAACACGAACAGATCCCCGGGCCAAGCCAGCAGCACATCGCCCACCAGCGAGAAAATCAGGCCCAGGCTGATCCAGCGTCGATATTCGCTGGGTGGCGCATCGTGCAGCCAGCCGAGCAGGGCCAGCACCGGCATCGGCTTGACCAGCAGGCACAGCAGGGTGGCATGCACAGTGAGCCCGTACACATAGGTGGCCGCGCCCATCAATGCAAGGATCAGCCAACCCATGGTCAATTCACCGAAATGGCGCAGTCGAAGGTTTCCACCGGCGGCACTTCAGGTGCCCAGGGCTGTTGATAAGTCAGGCGCAAGCGACCGGTTCCGGCAGCAAATGCCTGGAAACGCCAGGTTGATACCCCGGCCGCGCCGACGATGCCGGCGTCTTCCGGGTTGCGGTAAACCTCAGGCCCCAAGGCCTTCAGCACGCCGCCAGCCGAATCCTGGACCGCCCAGCGATAACCGGTGCTGGGGTTGCTGGGCAAATTCAGGATCAGGTTCTGGCCGTTAGTGAGCTGCACCGGGCACTGGGTCAGTTTTTCCACGATCACGTTGTGTTTCGGTTGCGTGGCGCAGGCACTCAGCAGGGCGAGGCTGAAAGGGATGAGCAGGCGGGTGAGGGACATAAGGGCTCCGGCATTCACGACGAACGGCGAGCATAACCGAAGATGCTACTGGGTGTGTCAGCGGGGCATGTGTTGGATCTCATGGCCTTATCGCGAGCAGGCTCGCTCCCACAAGGATTTGGTGTGGATCACACATGTTGTGAACAACACAAAGCCACTGTGGGAGCGAGCCTGCTCGCGATGAGGCCCGCACAAGCGCTACAGGACTATCAGAACAACACCTTGGCCACATCGGCAAACCGCTTGGCGAAGTGCACGGTGACGCCTTCCTTGAGGTAGTCCGGCAGTTCTTCGAAGTTGCCCCGGTTGGCTTCCGGCAGAATCAACTCATTGATTTTCTGCCGTCGCGCCGCGATCACTTTCTCGCGCACCCCACCAATGGGCAGCACGTGCCCGGTGAGGGTCAGTTCGCCGGTCATGGCCACGCCTTTTTTCGGCGCCTGGTTGCGAGCCAGGGACAGCAAGGCGCTGGCCATGGTCACCCCGGCACTCGGACCGTCCTTGGGGGTGGCGCCTTCCGGTACGTGCAAGTGAACGAAGGCTTCGTCGAAGAACTTCGGATCGCCGCCAAACTGCTTCAAGTGCGAGCTGACGTAGCTGTGGGCGATTTCCGCTGATTCTTTCATCACCTCCCCCAGTTGCCCGGTGAGCTTGAAGCCGCGATTGAGCGTGTGGATGCGCGTCGCTTCGATCGGTAGCGTCGCGCCGCCCATGCTGGTCCAGGCCAGGCCGGTAATCACACCGATGCCGGACAGCACTTGCTCGTTGCGGAACACCGGCTTGCCCAGCGATGCCTCAAGGTCCTTGGGCCCAAGCTTGATCACGGCGTTCGGGTCATCGATCAGTTTCATCACCGCCTTGCGCACCAGCTTGCCCAGCTGTTTCTCCAGCTGCCGCACCCCGGCCTCACGGGCATAACCGTCGATCAGGGCCTTGAGGGCGCTGTCGGTGATATTCAGGTTGCCTTTGGACACGCCGGCCTTGGCCAGTTGTTTGGGCCACAAATGGCGCTTGGCGATAGCGACCTTCTCTTCGGTGATATAGCCCGACAGGCGAATCACTTCCATCCGGTCCAGCAGCGGGCCAGGGATCGAGTCCAGGGTGTTGGCGGTGCACACGAAGAGCACTTTCGACAGGTCCAGGCGCAGGTCCAGGTAGTGATCGAGGAATTCGACGTTCTGCTCCGGGTCGAGGGTTTCCAGCAGGGCCGAGGCCGGATCGCCCTGGTAGCTCTGGCCCATCTTGTCGATCTCGTCGAGCATGATCACCGGGTTCATCACTTCGACATCTTTAAGCGCCTGCACCAGCTTGCCCGGCTGAGCACCGATGTAGGTACGCCGATGGCCCTTGATTTCGGCTTCATCGCGCATGCCGCCGACGCTGAAACGGTAGAACGGCCGACCCAGGGTTTCGGCGATGGACTTGCCGACGCTGGTCTTGCCCACCCCCGGCGGCCCCACCAGCAGCACGATGGAACCGCTGATTTCGCCTTTATAGGCACCCACGGCGAGAAACTCGAGGATGCGGTCCTTGATGTCGCCCAGTCCGGCATGGTGCTGGTCGAGCACCTTGCGCGCGTGCTTGAGGTCGAGCTTGTCCTGGCCATACACGCCCCACGGCACCGACGTCGCCCAATCGAGGTAATTGCGGGTGACCGCGTATTCCGGCGAGCCGGTTTCCAGGATCGAGAGCTTGTTCATTTCCTCTTCGATGCGCTTTTGCGCCTGGGCCGGCAAGTCCTTGCCCTCCAGCCGTTGCTCGAATTGTTCGATATCGGCGCTGCGATCGTCCTTGGTCAGCCCCAGCTCCTGCTGGATGACCTTCAACTGCTCCTTGAGGAAGAATTCGCGCTGATGCTCGCCAATCTTGTTGTTGACCTCGGCAGAAATCTCCTTCTGCAGCCGCGCGACTTCAACTTCCTTGCGCAGCATCGGCAGCACTTTTTCCATGCGCTTGAGCATGGGGACGCAATCGAGCACTTCCTGCAACTCACTGCCGGTGGCCGAGGTGAGTGCGGCGGCAAAGTCAGTCAGGGGCGACGGGTCGTTGGGGCTGAAGCGGTTGAGGTAATTCTTCAGCTCTTCGCTGTACAGCGGATTGAGTGGAAGCAGCTCCTTGATCGCATTGATCAACGCCATGCCATAGGCCTTGACCTCGTCGGTCGGCTCGCTTGGCTGGTGCGGGTATTCGACTTCCACCAGGTACGGTGGGCGATGGTGCTTGAGCCAGGTGCGGATGCGCACGCGGGTCAGACCCTGGGCAACGAACTGCAGTTTGCCGCCTTCGCGACTGGCGTGGTGCACCTTGACCAGCGTGCCATACAGCGGCAGCGCTGAGGTGTCGAAGTGGCGCGGATCTTCCTGGGGCGTGTCCATGAAAAACAGCGCCAGGGAATGGTGTTCGGATTTGGCGACCAATTCCAGGGTTTCAGCCCAAGGTTCCTCATTGACAATGACTGGCAGCACTTGGGCCGGGAAGAACGGGCGATTGTGGATTGGAATGATGTAGACCTTGTCCGGCAGGTTTTGGCCGGGCAGGGCCAGGCCGGTGCCGGAGGAGGTGTGTTCGATGTGTTCGGAGTCGGCGTATTCGTTCGTGGCTTCAGTAGAGTGCTGGTCGCTCATGGGGCACCTGCGCAATGGAGTATGGGTCTTAGATGGGGCAGGTGAGGGGTGGTTTCAATGGTGGGCGATTGTTAGCTGTTATTTCATTGCAAGGCATTCAGCCTTGTGACAGGTTCGGTGCGGGCCTGTCGCCGGGCCCGCACCGAGGGTTCAGGCGACCCTGTTCAAATCGTTATGGCGCGTCTCTTTCAGGCACAGTACCGCGATCACGCTGAGCACCGCGGCCCCCGAGACATAACCACCGACGTAGCTCAAACCGCCCATTGCCACCAGTTTCTGGGCAAAGAACGGGGCGGCCGAAGCGCCGACGATGCCGCCCAGGTTGTAGGCGGCCGAGGCGCCGGTATAGCGCACATGGGTGGGAAACAGTTCTGGTAGCAAGGCGCCCATGGGGGCGAAGGTCACGCCCATCAGAAACAGCTCGATGCACAGGAACAGCGCCACGCCCAAGGTTGTGCCCTGGGTCAGCAAGGGCTCCATGAGGAAACCCGAGGCAATTGCCAGTACGCCCCCGATAAGCAATATCGGTTTGCGGCCGTAGCGGTCGCTGGCCCAGGCCGACAGCGGCGTCGCGGCGGCCATGAACAGCACCGCAAAGCACAGCAGGCCGAGGAAGGTTTCGCGGCTGTAGCCGAGGGTGGACACACCGTAGCTCAGGGAAAACACGGTCGAGATGTAGAACAGCGCATAACACACCACCATCGCCGCGGCACCCAGCAACGTCGGCGCCCAGTACTGGCTGAACAGCTCGACCAGCGGAACTTTCACCCGTTCCTGGCGGGCCATGGCATCGGCGAAGACGGGTGTTTCATGAAGCTTGAGGCGCACATAGAGGCCGACGATCACCAGCACCGCACTGAGCAGGAACGGGATGCGCCAGCCCCAGGAACGGAACTGCTCGTCGTCCAGGGTCATGGCCAGGGTCAGGAACAATCCGTTGGCCGCCAGAAAGCCGATCGAGGGCCCCAGTTGGGGAAACATACCGAACCAAGCGCGTTTGCCCTTGGGCGCGTTCTCGGTGGCAAGCAACGCTGCGCCACCCCATTCACCGCCCAGGCCCAACCCCTGGCCAAAACGCAGCACGCACAACAGGATCGGCGCCCAGGCGCCAATACTGGCGTAACCGGGCAGTACGCCGATCAGCGTGGTACACACACCCATCAGCAGCAGGGACGCCACCAGCGTGGACTTGCGCCCGATCCGGTCGCCGAAGTGGCCGAACAGCGCCGAACCCAGCGGGCGAGCGAGGAATGCGATGCCGAACGTCAGGAAGGACGAGAGCATTTGTGCCGTGCCTGAGGTTTGCGGGAAGAACACCGGCCCGATCACCAGGGCCGCAGCCGTGGCGTAGACGTAGAAGTCATAGAACTCGATGGCCGTGCCGATGAAGCTTGCGGTCGCCACGCGGGTGGCGGAGTTCGTCGGCGGGGCAGACACAGCTTCGTTGCAAGTGGTCGTTGTCATGCGGTTATCCCTGACAGTCATGTGCTCCGTTGGAGCTAATTATTATGGTCGAACTCCCTCGGCTCGCTGGCGCGCGCTGGATAAGCGGGTTGAGTATAGGAAGGGGGCTAACGATTCAACAAGAGAGCCCGTACACAATAGTGGCGCTTGCGCACAACCCTGTGGCGAGGGCTTAGGACGCCAGCGGCACCGAACTGTTGTGCCACACCAGCACCTGGCTGACGCGGTTATCCACGGTTTCGATGATTTCCAGCCGATAGCGGCCGATCTTCAGGCAGACCGGGCTTTCGGGAATGGTCTCCAGTGCTTCGGTCACCAGGCCGTTGAGGGTCTTGGGGCCTTCGCAAGGCAGGTGCCAGCCCAGGGTCCTGTTCAGTTCGCGGATCGAGGCGGCGCCATCGATCATGAGGCGTCCATCAGGCTGGGGATGGACGTGGGGGTTGTCGAGGCTGTGCTCGCTTTCGAACTCCCCGACGATTTCTTCAAGGATGTCTTCCAGGGTGACAATGCCCAGCACTTCGCCATATTCGTCCACCACCATGCCCAGGCGCCGTTGCTGCTTGTGGAAATTCAGCAATTGCAACTGCAGTGGCGTGCTCTCGGGAACGAAGTAGGGTTCGTGGCAGGCAGCCAGCAACGCTTCCTGGGTCAGGCTCGCATCCTTGAGCAGGTGGCGGATCTGGCGGGTGTTGAGCACCGCTTCGACCTGGTTGATGTCGCTGTGAAACACCGGCAGGCGAGTACGGCGGTTCAGGCGCAACTGTTCAATGATGTCGCCGATGGGGTCGTCGAGGTTAATGCCATCGACCTCACTGCGGGGCACGAGAATATCGTTGACGGTAATGTTGTCCAGGGCATGGATGCCGGAAACCGGATGCGGCCGACCGCTGTTGTGTTCGGGTTCGTGATCGTTGCGCGCGGGTGTGGGCATTTCATCGTCGTTTTGCTGTACCACGCTTGCCTGGCGGGCAAACGGACGCAGCAGCAATTGACTGATGCCATTCAACAGCCAGGCAAATGGATAAAGAATCTTCAAGGGTACGCCAAGCAAGGCGTTGCCCAATGCCAGCACCGCATCGGGATGGCGGGTGGCCAGGGTGCGCGGCAGGTAATCGGCAAAGACCAGCAAGGCCGCACTGGTACCGAGCCACGCTACCAAGGGGCCGTGTTGCAGCCAGGTAAAAATCGCCAGCAGTGTTCCGATCACCACCGCGAGGGCGCGGCAGAGGGTATTGCACAGAATCAGACTGTCCCGGGGGAAACTCAGCTTCGCCAGCGGTTTGTCACCGGCGCGCGAAGCTTTGCGTTGGGCCAGCAAATGTTGCTGGGCGGCTTCGATGGCCGTGAACAGGGCGGACCAGAGGATCAGCACGACCAGTACAGCGAACAGCGGGCCCACGGGCAACATATCCATCAGAGGCGTCCGTCAGACATGCAGAATGTATTCACGAACCAGCTTGCTGCCGAAGTACGCCAGCATCAGCAGGCAGAAACCGGCCAGGGTCCAGCGAATGGCTTTATGGCCGCGCCAGCCCAGACGATTTCGGCCCCACAGCAGTACGCTGAACACCACCCACGCCAGGCACGCCAGCAGGGTTTTGTGCACCAGGTGCTGGGCGAACAGGTTTTCGACGAACAGCCAGCCAGAGATCAGCGACAGCGACAGCAGTGTCCAGCCGGCCCAGAGGAAGCCGAACAGCAGGCTTTCCATGGTCTGCAAGGGCGGGAAGTTGCGGATCAGCCCGGAGGGGTGCTTGTGCTTGAGCTGGTGATCCTGCACCAGCAGCAGCAAGGCCTGGAACACCGCGATGGTGAACAGGCCGTAAGCGAGGATCGAGAGCAGGATGTGGGCCAGGATGCCCGGTTCTTCATCGATGATCTGTACCGTGCCCGACGGCGCGAATTGCGCCAGCAGCACCGTGGCCAGGCCCAGCGGGAAAAGCAGCACCAGCAGGTTTTCCACCGGGATGCGTGAACAGGCCAGCAGCGTCAGGGCGATCACGGCCACGGCAATGAGGCTGGCGGCGTTGAAGAAGTCCAGGCCCAGGCCAATGGGCGTCATCAGGTGGGTATAAAGGCTGGCCGCGTGGCCGAGCACCGCCAGCACGCCAAGCATGACCAGCAGGCGTTTGTTCGCCTTGGCGCCGGTGGCCAGGCGGGAGCCTTGATAGAGGGTCGCAGCGGCATAAAGACAAGCGGCGGCGAGGGAGGCAAGCAAACTGGGTGACAAGGGGAGCATAAATCCTGTTAGGCAGGCCCGAAAGGCGCTGAGTTTGGCATAGAATCCCCATCGCACGAAAGACCAGCGCAACTGACGGCGAGGTGTGCGCCGGGCGCAGTCTTCGCTATAATCCGCGACCTGCCCACGCCGCAGGCTCGCCGAGCACATTTTTTACGGTCTGGGCCGCCATTATCCCGGTCTTATCTGGGCCTGAAAGGATCGCGCATGTTTGAAAACCTAACCGACCGTCTCTCGCAGACGCTGCGCCATGTCACCGGCAAGGCGAAGCTGACCGAGGACAATATCAAAGACACCCTGCGCGAAGTGCGCATGGCGTTGCTCGAAGCCGACGTCGCCCTGCCGGTGGTCAAGGACTTCGTCAATTCGGTCAAGGAACGCGCCGTCGGCGCCGAGGTGTCGCGCAGCCTGACGCCGGGCCAGGCGTTCGTGAAGATCGTCCAGGCCGAACTCGAAAGCCTGATGGGCGCCGCCAACGAAGACCTGAACCTGAGCGCCGTGCCGCCAGCGGTGGTGCTGATGGCCGGCCTGCAGGGCGCGGGCAAGACCACCACGGCCGGCAAGCTGGCGCGCTTCCTTAAAGAGCGCAAGAAGAAGTCGGTGATGGTGGTGTCCGCGGACATCTATCGCCCGGCGGCGATCAAACAGCTCGAAACCCTGGCCAACGACATCGGCGTGACGTTCTTCCCGTCCGACCTGAGCCAGAAGCCGGTGGACATCGCCCAGGCGGCTATTAAAGAAGCAAAACTGAAATTCATCGACGTGGTCATCGTCGATACCGCCGGTCGCCTGCACATCGACGAAGAGATGATGGGCGAGATCAAGGCGTTGCATGCCGCGATCAACCCGGTGGAAACCCTGTTCGTGGTCGATGCCATGACCGGCCAGGACGCGGCCAACACCGCCAAGGCGTTCGGTGATGCGCTGCCGCTGACCGGCGTGATCCTGACCAAGGTCGACGGTGATGCCCGTGGCGGTGCCGCGCTGTCGGTCCGTGCCATCACTGGCAAGCCGATCAAGTTCATCGGTATGGGCGAGAAGAGCGAAGCGCTCGAGCCGTTCCATCCCGAGCGTATTGCCTCGCGGATCCTCGGCATGGGCGACGTGCTCAGCCTAATCGAGCAGGCCGAGCAGACCCTCGACAAGGACAAGGCCGACAAACTGGCCAAGAAGCTGAAGAAGGGCAAGGGCTTCGACCTCGAAGACTTCCGCGATCAGCTGCAACAAATGAAGAACATGGGCGGCCTCGGCGGCCTCATGGATAAACTGCCGAGCATCGGGGGCGTGAACCTGGCGCAGATGGGCAATGCCCAGGGCGCGGCTGAAAAGCAGTTCAAGCAGATGGAAGCCATCATCAACTCCATGACCCCGGCCGAGCGCCGCGACCCTGAGCTGATCAGCGGTTCGCGCAAACGCCGCATCGCTATGGGGTCCGGTACCCAGGTGCAGGACATCGGTCGCTTGATCAAGCAGCACAAGCAGATGCAGAAGATGATGAAGAAATTCTCCGCCAAGGGCGGGATGGCCAAGATGATGCGCGGCATGGGCGGTATGTTGCCCGGCGGCGGCATGCCGAAAATGTAAAGAATCTGCGCCGGCTGTCATGCCGGCGTTGCCCCGCACGGATGCGGGGATCTCCAGCAAACCCGTGCTGCACGGGAGCTGACCTGCCGTTTTTCATGACGGCTCTATGGCAAATCTTGATCGCATGGCGCCAGGCGCCGGAAAAAGACATTTGCAAAAGTCCGGATATTCCTTAGAATATGCGGCCTTTCGGGCACCTATGCCCGCTGTGCATTTAGATTTGCAGCACCGACTACAGGAACGATGTTCACATGCTAACAATCCGTCTTGCCCTTGGCGGCTCCAAAAAGCGCCCGTTTTACCACCTGACCGTAACCGACAGCCGCAACCCGCGTGACGGTTCCCACAAGGAGCAGGTTGGTTTCTTCAACCCTGTTGCCCGTGGTCAGGAAGTTCGTCTGTCCGTGAACCAAGAGCGCGTAGCCTACTGGCTGAGCGTTGGTGCACAACCTTCTGAGCGTGTTGCTCAGTTGTTGAAGGAATCGGCTAAGGCTGCGGCCTGAGCAATATGAACGCGACGCCAAAAGATGCTGATGATTTGATCGTTGTCGGCAAAATCTATTCTGTTCATGGCGTTCGCGGCGAAGTGAAGGTGTATTCCTTTACTGATCCGATCAAAAACCTGTTGGACTACAAAACCTGGACGCTCAAGCGCGAAGGTAGCGTGAAACAGGTTGAGCTGGTCAGCGGACGTGGGAACGACAAGTTCCTGGTCGCAAAGCTCAAGGATCTCGATGATCGTGAAGAAGCGCGTCTTCTGGCCGGTTTTGAGATCTGCGTGCCACGCAACCTGTTCCCTGAACTGACCGACGGCGAGTACTACTGGTACCAGCTGGTGGGTCTGAAGGTCATCGACCACCTCGGGCAATTGCTCGGGAAAATCGATCACCTGCTCGAGACCGGTTCGAACGATGTCATGGTGGTCAAGCCTTGCGTCGGCAGCCTGGATGATCGCGAACGCCTGTTGCCCTATACCGAGCAATGCGTGTTGGCCGTCGACCTTGCAGCAGGCGAGATGAAGGTGGAATGGGATGCGGATTTCTAAACGTGGCTAATTTGCGCGTTGAAGTCATCACGTTGTTTCCCGAGATGTTTTCCGCCATCAGCGAGTACGGCATAACCAGCCGCGCGGTGAAACAGGAGCTGTTGCAGCTTACCTGTTGGAATCCGCGGGACTACACCACGGATCGGCATCACACTGTGGACGATCGCCCGTTTGGCGGTGGTCCGGGCATGGTGATGAAGATCAAGCCCCTGGAAGACGCTCTGGTTCAGGCCAGAACCGCAGCCGGGGAGGGCGCGAAGGTGATTTACCTGTCGCCCCAAGGCCGTCAGCTGACTCAGTCGGCGGTACGCGAGCTGGCAAATTCGGATGCATTGATCCTGATTGCCGGCCGTTATGAAGGCATTGACGAGCGTTTTATTGAAGCTCATGTCGATGAAGAGTGGTCGATTGGCGACTATGTACTGTCTGGCGGCGAGCTGCCGGCGATGGTCCTGATCGATGCGGTTACACGACTGCTGCCTGGAGCTTTAGGGCATGCAGATTCCGCCGAGGAAGATTCCTTTACGGATGGTCTGCTGGATTGCCCGCACTACACCCGACCGGAGGTGTATGCGGATCAGCGTGTTCCCGACGTGTTGCTAAGTGGCAACCACGCGCACATCCGGCGTTGGCGTTTACAGCAGTCCCTTGGTCGGACCTATGAACGACGCGCCGATCTTCTGGAAAGCCGCTCGCTTTCTGGAGAAGAGAAGAAGCTGCTCGAGGAATATATCCGCGAGCGGGACGATAGTTCACAACGTATCGATGGTAAGTCCGACGACTTGCCTTAGGAGCACAGCATGACTAACAAAATCATTCTTGCACTCGAAGCAGAGCAGATGACCAAAGAAATCCCTACCTTTGCCCCGGGCGACACCATTGTCGTTCAGGTGAAAGTGAAGGAAGGCGACCGTTCGCGTCTGCAAGCGTTCGAAGGCGTTGTTATCGCCAAGCGTAACCGCGGCGTAAACAGTGCATTCACCGTTCGTAAAATCTCCAACGGTGTTGGCGTAGAGCGTACTTTCCAGACCTACAGCCCGCAAATCGACAGCATGGCTGTCAAGCGTCGCGGTGACGTACGTAAAGCCAAGCTGTACTACCTGCGTGACCTGTCCGGTAAAGCAGCTCGCATCAAGGAAAAACTGGCTTAAGTCCAGCTTCCGATGCAAAAAAAGCAGCCTGCGGGCTGCTTTTTTGTTGCCTGCGATTTGGTCTTTGAGCACCCTGCATCTCATCATTTCCATTTCGATGCCGCGTACGCACGCATCCCTCATGAGTTTTTATGCCAGCCATTGATCACCCGCTGATAGACCAGTTTCTCGACGCCCTGTGGCTGGAGAAGGGGCTGTCCGACAACACCCGCGATGCCTATCGCAGCGACTTGGCGCTGTTCAATGGCTGGTTGCAGGAACAAGGCCTGGAGCTGGCCAATGCCGGGCGAGAGTTGATCCTCGATCACCTGGCGTGGCGTCTGGAGCAGAACTACAAGCCGCGCTCGACCGCACGTTTTCTCTCGGGTTTGCGTGGGTTTTATCGTTATTTACTGCGGGAAAAGCTGATTGCGGTGGATCCGACCTTGCGCGTGGAGATGCCGCAGCTGGGGCGACCGTTACCCAAGTCCCTGTCTGAAGCTGATGTAGAGGCGCTGCTGGCGGCGCCGGATCTCAGCGAGGCCATCGGTCAGCGCGACCGGGCCATGCTGGAGGTTTTGTACGCGTGCGGCCTGCGGGTCACCGAGCTGATCAGTCTCACGCTGGAGCAGGTCAACCTGCGTCAAGGCGTGCTGCGGGTGATGGGCAAAGGCAGCAAGGAGCGTCTGGTGCCGATGGGCGAAGAGGCAATCGTCTGGGTCGAGCGCTACATGCGCGATGCGCGTCATGAACTGCTGGGCGGGCGTCCCAGTGACGTGCTGTTTCCCAGCCTGCGCGGCGAGCAGATGACTCGCCAGACCTTCTGGCACCGCATCAAGCACCAGGCCAAGGTGGCTGGGATCGGCAAGTCACTGTCCCCACACACCTTGCGCCATGCCTTCGCCACGCACCTGCTCAACCACGGCGCCGACTTGCGTGTGGTGCAGATGCTGCTGGGCCACAGCGACCTGTCCACCACTCAGATCTACACCCACGTCGCTCGGGCGCGGTTGCAGGATCTGCACGCCAAGCATCACCCCCGAGGCTGAATGAAGATCCCTGGATTGATGAGTACCCGATAGCCCATGTGGGAGCGAGCCTGCTCGCGATGACGGTGGCGCATTCAAAATCAATGCAAGCTCACCCACCGCTATCGCGAGCAGGCTCGCTCCCACAGGGAGTTGTGGTGAGCGCCAGATAGGTGAACCCACGCCAGCACACAGAAAAAAGGCATCCATATGCCTTGTATCACCGGCATTCGGCCATGCGGGCCTTATGTGGTAGGCTTTGCCGGTTTGCACAGTGGGCGGTTGGAACCCGAATCTGCCGGTCGGCGTTCCCCGTCCCATTTGTCCGTCTCAGGAGCTCCCATGCGTTTGATCCAGATGTTCACCGCCGCCGCCATTGCGTTGGCCAGTACTGTTGCCATCGCCGACGACGCGGCCGACAAGGCTATCCGCAAGAGCCTGGAAAACCTTCAGATGGAGGTGCCGATCGAAACCATCACCGCCAGCCCCATGTCCGGCCTGTATGAAGTCAAGCTCCAGGGCAGCCGCGTGCTCTACGCCAGCGCCGACGGTCAGTACATCGTCCAGGGCAACCTGTTCGAGCTCAAGGGTGGCAAGCCGGTCAACCTCACCGAGAAGACCGAGCGCCAGGGCATTTCCAAGCTGATCAACGGCATTCCTGTTGCCGAAACCGTGGTTTACCCGGCGGTCGGCGAAACCAAGTCCCACATCACCGTTTTCACCGACACCACCTGCCCGTATTGCCACAAGCTGCACGCCGAAGTGCCGGAGCTGAACAAGCGCGGCATCGAAGTGCGCTATGTGGCGTTTCCGCGCCAGGGCCTGGGTTCACCGGGTGATGAGCAGTTGCAGGCGGTCTGGTGCTCCAAGGACAAAAAAGCGGCCATGGACAAGATGGTCGATGGCAAGGAAATCAAGGCCGCCAAGTGCGAAAACCCGGTTTCCAAGCAGTTCGCCCTCGGTCAGTCCATCGGTGTGAACGGTACGCCGGCCATCGTTTTGGCGGACGGCCAGGTGATTCCGGGCTACCAGCCGGCGCCACAAGTCGCCAAACTGGCCCTTGGTGCCAAATGATCATGGGCAGTGCGTTTATGAAGATCACGGCTCGGCGAAAACCTTCGTCGGGCCGTTAAACACAAAGTCGCGTTGCTGCGCGGCTGTATTTCACGGCCGACCTTGCGTCGGCCGTTTCATGGGGAGTCAAGAGTGAATCCGGTCAAAGTAGGCATCTGTGGGTTAGGTACCGTCGGTGGCGGCACCTTCAACGTACTTCAGCGCAACGCCGAGGAAATTGCTCGTCGTGCCGGGCGTGGAATCGAAGTGGCACAAATTGCCATGCGCACGCCAAAGCCTCAGTTCCAGACGACCGGTATTGCGATTACCAACGATGTCTTCGAAGTGGCCACGAACCCTGAGATCGACATCGTCATAGAGCTGATGGGCGGCTATACCGTTGCCCGCGAGCTGGTACTCAAGGCCATCGAGAATGGCAAGCATGTGGTCACCGCGAACAAGGCGCTTATCGCTGTTCACGGTAATGAGATTTTCGCCAAGGCGCGGGAAAAGGGCGTGATCGTTGCGTTCGAAGCCGCCGTGGCCGGTGGCATTCCGGTGATCAAGGCGATCCGTGAAGGCCTTTCGGCCAACCGCATCAACTGGGTCGCCGGGATCATCAACGGCACCGGGAACTTCATTCTCACCGAGATGCGCGAAAAGGGTCGCACCTTCGAAGACGTGCTCGCCGAGGCCCAGGCCCTGGGTTACGCAGAAGCCGATCCGACCTTTGACGTGGAAGGCATCGACGCGGCGCACAAGCTGACGATCCTGGCGTCCATCGCCTTTGGTATTCCGCTGCAATTCGACAAGGCCTACACCGAAGGCATCACCAAGCTGACCACTGCTGACGTGAACTACGCTGAAGCCTTGGGCTACCGCATCAAGCACCTGGGCGTAGCCCGTAGCACGGCCAGTGGCATTGAGCTGCGCGTGCACCCGACCTTGATCCCGGCCGATCGCCTGATCGCCAACGTCAACGGCGTGATGAACGCTGTGATGGTCAACGGCGACGCCGCGGGCTCCACGCTGTTCTACGGCGCTGGCGCCGGCATGGAACCGACCGCTTCCTCGGTGGTGGCCGACCTGGTGGATGTGGTGCGTGCGATGACCTCCGACCCGGAGAACCGTGTGCCGCACCTGGCTTTCCAGCCGGACTCGCTGTCGGATCATCCGATTCTTCCGATCGAAGCATGCGAAAGTGCCTACTACCTGCGTATCCAGGCCAAGGACCACCCAGGGGTACTGGCTCAGGTGGCGAGCATCCTTTCGGAGCGTGGTATCAACATCGAGTCGATCATGCAGAAGGAAGTCGAGGAGCACGATGGCCTGGTGCCGATGATCCTGCTGACCCACCGAGTGGTCGAGCAGCGCATCAACGACGCGATCACCGCGTTGGAGGCTCTCCAGGGCGTCGTCGGGCCGGTGGTCCGTATCCGCGTCGAGCATTTGAATTGAAGCAGCTACAAGCTCCAAGCTAAAAGCTGCAAGTTAAATCAATACAGCTGCAAGCCATGAGCTGCAAGCTACAAATAAAAGCCCGGCTGCTTTTAACTTGTAGCTTGCAGCTTGACGCTCGAAGCTCAAACCAAAGGTTTGCCCCCATGCGCTATATCAGCACCCGCGGCCAGGCACCGGCCCTGAATTTCGAAGATGTCCTGCTGGCCGGCCTGGCCACGGACGGCGGCCTCTATGTGCCGGAAAACCTGCCGCGTTTCACTCAGGAAGAGATCGCCTCCTGGGCCGGCTTGCCGTATCACGAGCTGGCCTTCCGGGTCATGCGCCCGTTTGTCACCGGCAGCATCCCGGACGCCGATTTCAAGAAAATCCTGGAAGAGACCTATGGCGTCTTTTCCCACAACGCCATCGCGCCGTTGCGTCAGCTCAACGGTAACGAATGGGTGATGGAGCTGTTCCACGGCCCGACCCTGGCTTTCAAGGACTTCGCCCTGCAATTGCTCGGTCGTCTGCTGGACTACGTGCTGCAAAAGCGTGGCGAGCGTGTCGTGATTGTCGGTGCCACTTCCGGCGATACCGGTTCGGCCGCCATCGAAGGCTGCAAGCATTGCGAGAACGTCGACATTTTCATCCTGCACCCGCACAACCGTGTCTCGGAAGTGCAGCGTCGGCAGATGACGACGATTTTCGGCGATAACATCCATAACATCGCCATCGAAGGCAACTTCGATGACTGCCAGGAAATGGTCAAGGCCAGTTTTGCCGACCAGAGCTTCCTCAAAGGTACGCGGCTGGTCGCAGTGAACTCGATCAACTGGGCGCGGATCATGGCTCAGATCGTTTATTACTTCCACGCGGCCCTGCAACTGGGCGGCCCGGCCCGTTCGGTATCGTTCTCGGTGCCTACGGGTAACTTCGGCGATATCTTTGCCGGTTATCTGGCGCGCAACATGGGGCTGCCGATCAACCAGTTGATCGTCGCCACCAACCGCAACGACATCCTGCACCGCTTCATGAGCGGCAACCAGTACGTCAAGGAAACCCTGCACGCTACGCTGTCGCCGTCCATGGACATCATGGTGTCGTCGAACTTCGAGCGCTTGCTGTTCGACCTGCACGGTCGCAATGGCGCGGCAATTGCCGGCCTGATGGACAGCTTCCGGCAGGGCGGTGGTTTCAGCGTCGAGCCTGAGCGCTGGACCGAAGCGCGCAAGCTGTTTGACTCCCTGGCGGTGGATGATGCGCAAACCTGCGAGACCATTGCCGAGGTGTTCGAGCAGAGCGGTGAATTGCTCGATCCACATACGGCCATCGGTGTGAGAGCCGCTCGTGAGTGCCGTCGCAGTCTGGACATTCCGATGGTGATCCTGGGCACTGCTCATCCGGTCAAGTTTCCGGAAGCGGTGGAGAAGGCTGGTGTAGGAAAAGCGCTCGAACTACCTGCACATCTTTCTGATTTGTTTGAGCGAGATGAGCGTTGCACCGTGTTGCCCAATGACTTGAAAGCCGTGCAGGCCTTTGTCAGTCAGCATGGCAACCGCGGCAAGCCTCTCTGAGCGCTGAAACCTGTCACATTTTGAAGCCCGTCTCCTGACGGGCTTTCTTGTTTCTGCATGCCAAACTGATCGGGTTTTCGCCCTTGGAGGGACGGGCGAGTAATCTCGAAGGATATGCAGATGTTGTTTTTTATCAGACGCAAACCAGCCCTGGGCTGGATGATGGGCCTGGTCCTGGTGTACTGGGCACTGGGGGTGGACGCCGCACAGTTGGCGGCCTACGAAACGCCACCGTTCGGCCCCGGCGAGCGGTTGGTGCTGGATCCGCAGGAATTGAAGTGGATCGAGCAAAACCCGCAGGTCATCGTGGCCTCGATGCAGTTTCCGTTGTACCTGTTCAAGAATGAGCATGGGCAGTGGAACGGCCTGAACAACGACATTCTCCAGCGTATTGCGCGCATGACAGGCCTTGAGTTTGTGCATCGGGAGTCGTTCTCCCCTGAACAATTGCTGGCGATGCTGGAAAACGCAGAGGCCGACATGACGACCACGCTGGCGATGAACGACGAACGCAGGGATTTTCTGAGCTTCAGCCACGCCTTTGGCGGTTCCGGCTGGGTATTCGTCGGGCGCGACGGCGAGTCCGTCCCCGATTCGCTGGAGCAGCTCAATGGCAAGATCCTGGCACTGCCGGCACGGCATGCATTGGAGGCGCAGATCCGGCGCGACTACCCGGCCATCGAGTTGCGCACGGTCAAGACTTACGGGGAAGCGAGGGCCTTGGTGGAGAGCCGGGAGGCCCACGCCACCATTGAAAACGAAACCGGGGTGCACCTTTATCCGGCGGGACAGTTGCGCGTAGGAAGAAGTCTGGAGGGCAAGTGGGAACCGGATTATCTGGCTGTACGTCAGGATCTGCTCCCATTGCTGAGTATTCTGAACAAGGCGCTGGAAGCTTTTCCGGCCGAAGAAATGCGGGCGCTGCGTTCCAAATGGATGGCCGGTATCGCCCCTGGCCAGGCGCCATCGGTCTGGTTGCGGCTTTCCCGCTGGGGTTATTGGTGTGTGACGGTGGTCGTGTTGTTCGCTCTGCTGTCCCTGCTCTGGAACCGCCGCCTGCAGACACAAATCGACCAGCGCCTCAAGGCCGAGGCTGTCCTCAATGATCAGTTGATGCTCCAGAGGGCCTTGATGGATGCCATCCCCGATCCGATCTTCATTCGTGACCTGGAAGGGCGCCTGATCATGTGCAACAAGAGTTACGAAGAGCAGTTCGCGACGCGCTTTGAAAAGTTGCGGGGGACCCGGCTGACGGATTCCGCGGTGTTCCCGCCGGCGACTGCCGAGCTGCTGCATGGAGAGGTCATGGAGCAACTGCGAACCGGCCAGTCCCGGTTCGTCGATCGTCAACTGATGTTCAGGAGTGGATTACGCAAAATCTATCATTGGTCGGTGCCTTTTTATGGGGCCGATGGGCAGTTGCGTGGTTTGCTGGGAGGCTGGATCGATGTCGGGCGCCGGTGGAACCGCGCTGAGCCATTGCTGGCTTGATGCAGGCTGCTCGTGAGGAAATTTCTTCAAGCGGTAGCTGTTGTTTGCCTGTCATATTGGACGCGCATGCTCGGTTCAACGGCTTCGAGGTGTACCGGCTCGGTATGCGAACGAACTTTCTGCTGCGGCCCACGGTCATTTACTGTGAATACGCAGTTGTTTTCGGACTATTGAAGGGTGAGCGAATGGAAAGTATCAGCCTATTGCTGGGTGAGGCTTTGAGCCCGTATCAGGTGACGCTGACTCCCTCTGGCGCCAGGGGCGAGTGTCTGGTAACGCTGAAGAATGCCTCCGGGGCCATCATGGTCGAACGCATGTTCAACCAAGCGCAATTGACCGACAGACGCCAACTGACGGACGTGGTCGATGGCCTGCACCGCGACGTGCTGATTGCCGAGGGCCGGCTTGAGCCCTGTGTGATCGCGGCGCTGCGTAATCTGGCACGTGACAAGGTGATGGCTCTCCCGAATTGAACACTATTTCGTGGGAACCTTCCTACGTCCTGATGAGTCAGACCCTTTACCAGCAAGATCAAGCATTGTGCTCCGGTGCTTGTCGCTTGTTGTACGGACCTGAATGGTCACGTTTAACCCCGAGTTGTCTCCCCACTTCTCGGGGTTTCTTTTTGCCCGGCGTTTAAGGTTTTAGCGTGCTCTGGCGCTGAGCGATGCCGAACCCTTGTGGGAGCGAGCCTGCTCGCGATTGCGGAGTGTCAGTCAATATCAAGTCGACTGAACCGACGCTATCGCGAGCAGGCTCGCTCCCACAGTTGATCTTCAGTGGCCACAGACTTTCGTTCACCGCATCAAATGGCGCCGTCGATGCGCAGTTGGGCGATCTGCTGTGCATCGTAGCCAAGCTCGCCTAGCACTTGGGCATTGTGCTCACCCAGCGCCGGCCCCACCCATTCAGAGCTGCCCGGTGTGTCGGAGAGTTTCGGGACGATGCCCGGCATCTTGAACGCCTTGCCGTCCGGCAGCTTGGCCTGGAGAAACATTTCCCGGGCCAGGAACTGCGGATCGCTGAACATATCTTCGGCACTGAAAATCCGACTGGCCGGCACTCCCGCCTGGTTCAAGTGCTCGATAACGGTATCGAGCGGGAGTGAATTGACCCAGCGATCAATGACCCCGTACAGCTCATCGCGGCGGCTGTCGCGCCCGTCATTGCTGGCCAGTTGCGGGTCATTGGCCAGATCCTCACGGCCGATGACCTGCATGAAGCGCTTGAAGATCGCGTCGCCGTTGGCGCCAATCTGCACGTGCTTGCCATCGGCACTGGTGTGGATCGACGACGGGGTGATGCCGGGCATGATGTTGCCGGTGCGCTCACGGATGAAACCGAACACATCGAACTCCGGCACCATGCTTTCCATCATGGCGAAAATCGCCTCGTACAGCGCCACATCCACCACTTGCCCGGTTCCGCCGTTGACCTCGCGATGACGCAGCGCCATCAGTGCGCCAATCACGCCCCAGAGGGCGGCAATCGAATCGCCGATGGATATGCCGGTGCGCACCGGTGGCCGGTCTTCGAACCCGGTGATGTAACGCAGGCCGCCCATGGACTCGCCCACTGCGCCAAACCCGGGTTGATCTTTCATCGGCCCGGTCTGACCGAAGCCCGAGAGCCGCACCATGACCAGCTTCGGGTTCAGCGCATGCAATACATCCCAGCCCAGGCCGAGCTTTTCCAACACGCCGGGGCGAAAGTTCTCGATCAGGATGTCGGCTTCGCCGATCAGCTTTTTCAGAATCGCCAGACCTTCGGGGTGCTTGAGGTTCAGGGTCAGGGATTTCTTGTTCCGCGCCTGGACGAACCACCACAAGGACGTGCCTTCATACAGCTTGCGCCATTTACGTAACGGGTCGCCGCCATCGGGCGATTCGACCTTGATCACCTCGGCACCGAATTCACCGCAGATCCGCGAGGCAAAAGGTCCGGCGATCAAGGTACCGAGTTCGATGACTTTGACGCCCGCAAGGGGTTTGGCAGTAAGCGACATGACGGATCCTGTAGAACAAAGGCAGAACGAAAGAGCGTTTTATCATAGGCCGGCGTCAGTCGCCGCAGGTTGATGGTCGGCAATTCGTGGAATGCCCGCCTCATCGGTTAGACTTGCCGCCTTTCCTCGTATCAAGAAGCCCGTTCATGGCCCAGCCGTCCACGACCTATAAGTTTGAACTGAACCTCACCGACCTCGACCGCAGTGTGTACGAGAACGTGAAGCAGACCATCGCCCGTCATCCTTCGGAAACCGAAGAACGCATGACCGTGCGCCTGTTGGCCTACGCTTTCTGGTACAACGAGCTGCTGGCATTTGGCCGAGGTCTGTCGGATGTCGATGAACCTGCGCTGTGGGAAAAAAGCCTGGATGACCGTGTGCTGCACTGGATCGAAGTGGGCCAACCCGACGCCGACCGCCTGACCTGGTGCTCTCGCCGCACCGAACGCACCAGCCTGCTGGCCTACGGCAGCCTGCGAGTCTGGGAAGGCAAGGTGATCCCGGCGGTAAAGAACCTCAAGAACGTCAACATCGCCGCCGTGCCCCAGGAAGTGCTGGAGACGCTCGCTAAGGACATGCCCCGCGTGATCAAGTGGGATGTGATGATCAGCGAGGGGACGATTTTCGTGACCGATGATCGCGGCCAGCATGAAGTCCAATTGCAATGGTTGCTGGGTGAGCGCGGCTGAGCCATTGACCCGGTATTGAGTGAGCCATTGTGGGAGCGGGCTTGCTCGCGAAGGCGGCAGATCAGTTTGCATTGATGTTGAATGTGCCGCCGCTTTCGCGAGCAAGCCCGCTCCCACCCAAGCTTTCCTTGCCATTACCTTCACGATTTCCAGAGAAAACTTTGTCACCCCATGCGCATAGAACCCCGCCAGCTACCCGACACCCTGCCATTCCTCGGTGACCTGCCGCCCCTGTTGACGCGCCTGTATGCGGCCCGTGGCGTGCAGTCCGAGGCTGAACTGGACAAGAGCCTGGCGCGCTTGATTCCTTATCAGCAACTCAAGGGTATCGACGCGGCCGTGGATCTGTTGGTGGTGGCGCTGGAGCAGCGCCAGCGCATCCTGATCGTCGGCGACTTCGATGCCGACGGGGCGACAGCCAGCACGGTGGGCATGTTGGGCCTGCGTTTGCTCGGTGCGGCCCATGTCGATTATCTGGTACCCAATCGCTTCGAGTATGGCTACGGACTGACCCCGGAAATTGTCGAGGTCGCCCTGACCCGTGAGCCGCAGTTGCTGATCACCGTGGACAACGGCATTTCCAGTGTCGAAGGTGTGGCAGCGGCGAAAGCGGCGGGGCTCAAGGTGCTGGTTACCGACCACCATTTGCCGGGCCTCGAACTGCCGGCGGCGGATGCCATCGTCAACCCGAACCAGCCGGGCTGTGAGTTCCCGAGCAAGGCATTGGCCGGTGTCGGTGTGATCTTTTATGTGCTGATGGCCTTGCGGGCGCGTCTGCGCAGCCTGGGCCGGTACGCCAGCAGCCCCCAGCCAAACATCGGCGAACTGCTGGATCTGGTGGCGCTGGGCAGCGTGGCGGATGTGGTGCCCCTGGACGCCAACAATCGGATCCTGGTGCATCAGGGCCTGGAGCGCATTCGTGCAGGGCGCGCCCGACCCGGCATCAAGGCGATCCTGGAAGTGGCCAGGCGCGATCATTCTCGTATCACTTCCACGGACCTCGGATTTATCCTCGGCCCGCGCCTGAACGCAGCCGGGCGTCTGGACGACATGAGCCTGGGCATCGAATGCCTGCTCACTGACGATCCGGCCTTGGCGCGGGAGATGGCGGCGCAACTGGACGGCATGAACCAGGATCGCAAATCCATCGAACAGGGCATGCAGCGTGAAGCGCTGGCCCAGCTCAAGGACTTGCCGGTGGAGTCCATGCCGTTCGGTCTATGTCTGTTCGATCCTCAGTGGCACCAGGGCGTTATCGGAATCCTCGCCTCGCGGATGAAGGAGCGGTATTTCCGCCCGACCATTGCTTTTGCCGATGCCGGAGACGGCCTGCTCAAGGGCTCGGGGCGCTCGGTGCCGGGTTTTCATATTCGTGATGCCCTGAGTGTGGTGGCGGCGCAACATCCAACGCTGATCAGCAAGTATGGCGGCCACGCCATGGCGGCGGGCCTGACGTTGGCGCAAGAGAATTTTCCACTGTTCGCCGAGGCGTTCGACGCTGAAGTGCGCCGCCAATTGCGCGAAGAAGACCTGACCGGGCGCCTGTTGTCGGACGGCACCCTGGCGGTGGAAGAGTTTCACCTGGAGCTGGCTCGGGCGCTGCGTCACGCCGGGCCCTGGGGCCAGCATTTCCCGGAGCCGATGTTTCACGGTGTGTTCCAGTTGGTCGAACAGCGCGTGGTGGGCGAACGGCACCTCAAGGTCGTCCTCAAAAGCGAATGCGGCTCGGTGAAACTCGACGGTATCGCCTTCGGCATCGACCGCGATATCTGGCCAAACCCCACCGTGCGCTGGGTGGAACTGGCCTACAAACTCGACCTCAACGAGTTTCGCGGCCAGGAAACGGTGCAGTTGATGATTGCCCATATCGAACCGCGGTAGACACGCCGCCATCTTGCGTTCGTACTCTGTGGCGAGGGAGCTTGCTCCCGCTGGACGCGCCAGCGTCCCCTTGCGATGTGATGGCTGCAATGCCGGGGCTGCTTCGCAGCCCAGCGGGAGCAAGCTCCCTCGCCACAGGGGTACACCATTGCGTCACACCGTGGATTTTTAAGTTCTGAACCCTCCCGCCTCCCAGGTTGTCGACTAGGCTCTAAGCACTGCTTGATAGCCCTTGTGACGTCTTGTCGGATTTCTTTGCCCGCGGGGGCGGGTGTTGCACCTTTTGTCACTCGTCGACTTTTCAAACAGAACCCTGGAGCCTGCCCACTGATTCGAGAGGTGCCCCATGAGTCTGCTGCTGGAACCCTATACCCTTCGCCAATTGACCCTGCCCAATCGTATCGCGGTGTCGCCGATGTGCCAGTACTCGAGCGCCGATGGCCTGGCCAATGACTGGCACCTGGTACACCTTGGCAGCCGCGCCGTGGGCGGTGCCGGCCTGGTGTTCACCGAAGCCACTGCCGTTACTGCCGACGGCCGCATTACTGATCAGGACCTGGGGTTGTGGAACGATGAACAGATCGGCCCCCTGCAACGCATCACCCGCTTCATCACCGCCCAAGGGGCCGTACCCGGCATTCAACTGGCCCACGCCGGACGCAAGGCCAGCACCTGGCGACCCTGGCTCGGCAAGCATGGCAGCGTAAAACCGGAAGAGGGCGGCTGGGTCCCGGTCGGCCCGTCGCCGATTGCCTTCGATCCGCAGCACACCCAGCCGATCCAACTGGACGAGGGACAGATCGCCGGTGTCATTCAGGCGTTCGTGGAGGCGGCCAAACGTAGCCTGACGGCCGGATTCAAAGTCGTGGAAGTCCATGCAGCCCACGGTTATCTGCTGCATCAATTCCTGTCTCCCTTGAGCAATCAGCGGCGCGATCAATACGGCGGCTCGTTCGAGAATCGCATCCGGCTGGTGCTGCAAGTGACCGAAGCGGTCCGGGCGGTATGGCCTGAGGAATTGCCGGTGTTCGTGCGCGTATCGGCCACCGACTGGGTCGAGGATGGCTGGAACCCGGATGAAACCGTGGAGCTGGCGCGGCGATTCAGGGCGCTGGGGGTGGACCTGATCGATGTGTCATCGGGCGGCACCGCTGTGAATGCGGAAATTCCCACCGGTCCGGGGTATCAGACGCGCTTTGCCGAACGGGTGCGCAAGGAGTCGGAAATCGCCACCGGCACTGTCGGCATGATTACCGAACCGGCCCAGGCCGAGCACATCTTGCGGACCTGCCAGGCCGACATCATTTTCCTGGCCCGCGAACTGTTGCGTGATCCGTACTGGGCGTTGCATGCCGATGATGACCTGGGGGGCCGTAAGGCCACGTGGCCGGCGCAGTATCAGAGAGCCACGCATCGGGACCAGCCGATTCATGAGTCGGATTTGCGCGATTAAGGGTTAGCTTGAAACAAAAAGCCCCGGTCGTTTTGGCCGGGGCTTTTGTTTATTGGGCTGGATGGTACGGCGTCTGTACTTGCCTCATCGCGAGCAGGCTCGCTCCCACAGTGGATTGGAGTTGTTCACAGAATTTGTGATCCACACCCCACCCTGTGGGAGCGAGCCTGCTCGCGATGGCGTCATCCCTGACGCGCAAGGATCAAGGGTATTTACGCTTATCCGGCGCCGGCGGGAAGTACTGGTACAGCCAGGTCTCGCTCAAGGTCCGGTCATTGGTGCGCAGGAACAGGCGCATCTCCACCGGGTCCACGCGATCGTCGGTCGGGTACCAGTCGAAGGTGATGCGGTAACCCTTGATCGCATCGAGCACCAGCACGTTGAAGTCCTTCACCTCGCCGTGGGAGCAGGTCACTACCGGTTCGATACCGGTGCCAGGGGGGAGCTGATCGAGGCCGCCGCCGTTGAAGTCCACGGCAAAACGTCGGGCCCAGACGGTGGGGTAGTGCTCGCCCGGTGCCCAGCCTTCGATGAAGCCGCCCATGCCTGAACGGGTCGCATTGACCTGGGCCAGCTCGGTGCTCACCGGTGGCAAGGCGCTCCAATAGAGCTTGTAGCCGTAGTTCAGCGATTCACCGGCAGCGACCGGCTTCTTCGGCGTCCAGAAGGCGACGATGTTGTCCAGGGTTTCACCGGTCGTAGGAATTTCCAGCAGATCGACCGAGCCTTCGCCCCAGGCCGTTGTCGGTTCGACCCACAGACTCGGGCGCTTGCTGTACCAGTCCACGGTGTCCTGGTAGCTGGCGAAGTCGTGATCGGTCTGCACCAGGCCGAAGCCTTTGGGGTTGTTGTCGGCGAAGGCGTTGAACTGCAGGGTGGCGGGGTTGTTCAGCGGGCGACAAACCCACTCGCCATTGCCGCGCCACATCGCCAGCCGGTCGGAGTCGTGAATTTGCGGGTGGATGGTGTCGCACATGCGCCGCTCAACGGTGCCGCAGCTGAACATGCTGGTCATCGGCGCGATGCCCAATTGCTCGATGGCGGTACGGGCATTGATGTGCGCATCGATTTCCATCACGACGCGGGTGGGCTGACAATCGATGTCAAAACGATAGGCGCCGGTGGCGCTGGGCGAGTCGAGCAGGGCGTAGACCACGAAACGGGTACTGTTCTTGTCCGGGATTTCGAACCAGAACTTGGTGAAGTCCGGGAATTCCTCACGCTTCTTGGCGTAAGTGTCGATGGCCAGGCCCCGGGCCGACAATCCGTACTGGCCGGTGTTGTCCACGGCGCGGAAATAACTGGCCCCCAGAAACGAAACGATATCGTGCCGGTCCAGCTCCGGCGCCTTGAACACCCTGAACCCTGAGAAGCCCAGGTCACCGGTCAACTGCGAAGTGTTGACCGTGGTTTTCTCATAGTTGAACAACTCCGGGCGGAAGTGCACTTCACGGGCCATGCGGGTCTTGGCATCGACACTGTACATGCGCACCGGTTGCTTGAAGCCCATGCCGACGTGGAAAAACTGCACATCCAGCTGACCGTCCAGCTCATTCCACAGCGAGTGGTTGGCGTCGTAGCGGATGGCGTTGAATTGCAACGGGGACATCATCGCCAGTGTCGGCGGCAAAACTTGCTTGGTGTCGACGTAACGGCTCTTGGCCAGTTCCCGGGCCTGTTCTTTCAACCCATTGAAATCGAAAGGACGGGCCTCGCCGTCGGCGGTCCGGTCAGCAGCCCAGGCGCGTGCAGCCATAAGCCCTGAGGCCGAAAGCCCGGTGTAGGCAGCGAAAGCCATGGACGCCTTGAGCAGATTCCTGCGGTGCATAAATACAACCTTTCTGGAAACAATCCCGAGCCTTTCCTGGCAACAGAGACTGGTAAAGAAGTTCGGACATGCCTTTGGCCAAACGCGACGGACGTTAGAACAGATGCCTGAGAGCTGGATCGGTTCACCGAGGCGCAAAATCATAGGGGATACGTGGCACGGGAGAGAGAGGAAAGCGTGGTTTAGTTAAATTTCCTTACAGATATTTCCTTTTTTAACGGGTAACTCTGCATTTTTTGACTAATTACTCTAAAACTCCCTGTTCACGGTGTGAATCCTCCCTATCCTTTAGCGTGATAGAGGTTGAACCCGCGGATTCAGCAGGTGCTATCGGTCAATTCGACGTACAGAAGGACAAGGCTCAATGACAAAAATACAGGGCATCACCCAATTGCTGGGGATCCTTCCATGCTTGACGAGCGCGCGCCGGACCCGGCCGCTCAGCATGGACGAACTAAGACTGGTGGAACGCTATCGCGAACTGTCGGAAAACGACCGGATCGCCATGCGTTGCCTGATGGATGCGATGCGCAGTGTTTCGAGGTTTTGAATGAGTGCGGATCAGCTCGTAGAGAGCTCGGATTGCGCCTTTATCCATCTTTCTGGTTTCACATCAGCCAGTAGGAGGCGGAAAAAATAACGTGCTGGCCGATTTTTTTATCGGTGCCCATGCGGCTGTGAATGGCCTGCCTTTGCTCACTCGTGATGCCAAACGCTACCGAAGTTATTTTCCCTCAGTGGCGTTGGTAGTGCCGTCATGACACTTGAACCGCCACGACCAGACTCTGCCGTCCGGCCGTGGTAGTCGTTCTTTGGTTCAATGCTTGAACATCACATGCCGCACTACTGTGTAGTCCTCCAGTCCATACATCGACATGTCCTTGCCATAACCGGAACGTTTCTGACCGCCATGGGGCATTTCGCTGACGAGCATGAAGTGGGTGTTCACCCAGGTGCAGCCATATTGCAGGCGTGCCGCCAAGCGATGGGCGCGGCCGATGTCAGCGGTCCAGACTGAAGACGCCAGGCCGTAGTCCGAGTCGTTGGCCCAGGCCAGCACCTGCGCTTCGTCGATGAACGGTGTGACGGACACCACCGGCCCAAAAACCTCGCGGCGCACGATTTCGTCGTCCTGCTGGGCGTCGGCCAATACCGTTGGTTCAAAGAAGAATCCGTTGCCGTCCACGGCCTTGCCACCGGTAATCAGGCGAATATGCGACTGGGCGATGGCCCGTTCGACAAAGCCGGCCACGCGGTCGCGGTGCTGGGCAGTGATCAGCGGCCCCATCTCGGTGTCCGGGGCGGTTTGCAGGCCGTATTTGATGCTGGCCACCGCCGCACCGAGTTTCTCGACGAACCTGTCGTAGATGCCTTGTTGGGCGTAAATGCGGCAGGCAGCGGTGCAGTCCTGGCCGGCATTGTAGAAACCGAAGGTGCGGATGCCTTCCACGGCTGCGTCAATGTCGGCATCGTCGAAAATGATCACCGGGGCCTTGCCGCCCAGTTCCATGTGGGTGCGTTTGACGCTGTCGGCGGTGCTGGAAATGATGTTCGCGCCTGTGGCGATGGAGCCGGTCAGCGAAACCATGCGCACCTTTGCGTGAGTGACCAACGGTTGCCCGACCGTCTGACCACGACCGAACAGCACGTTGAGTACACCCGCGGGGAAAATTTCCGACGCCAGTTCCGCCAGCCGCAACGCCGTCAGTGGGGTCTGCTCCGAGGGTTTGAGCACTACGGTGTTACCGGCGGCCAGGGCTGGGGCGATTTTCCAGGCGACCATCATCAACGGGTAATTCCACGGCGCGATGGAGGCGATCACGCCCACCGGATCGCGGCGGATCATCGACGTGTGCCCCGGCAGGTATTCGCCACCCGCCGAGCCGCTCATGCAACGGCTGGCGCCGGCAAAGAAACGGAACACGTCGGCAATTGCCGGGATCTCGTCGTTCAGCACGGCGTTCAAAGGTTTGCCGCAATTGTCCGATTCGAGCCTGGCCAGTTCTTCGCCGTGGGCTTCGATGGTGTCGGCCAGCTTGAGCAGGAGCAGGGAGCGGTCCTTGGGCGATACCTGGGACCAGCTTTGGAAGGCACTGTCGGCCGCGCGCACGGCGGCATCGACCTGAGCTTCGCTGGCTTCGTTGATTTCCACCAGCACCCGGCCCAGCGCGGGGTTGAACACGGCCTGGCCGGGCCCGTCGCCGTTCACCAGGTGACCATTGATCAGCAGTTTGGTTTGCATGTCCAAGCCCTCGTCAAAGCTGTTTTTGCTGCGGTTTTTCAGTTGATTCGAGTCTATATCGTTTTATCGGGTTCGCCGCAGCCACAGGAAAATTGGCAAGCAACATCTCGAAGCACTCTCACCGACAGACTCGGGCACTTTCGAACTAGGCTGATTGCCTTAATGATCCGGTTACCCGAATGCGTGGAGGCAGCAAATGAACACCCGTGGATTGCTCGATCAGCTTCTCAAGTCCGGTCAGGAAATGTTGCAGAACAAGGCTGGCGGCTCCCAAGGCAAGTCATCCGGCGGCCTGGGCGGTTTGCTCGGCGGTGGTGCTGGCAATTTGGGCGGGATGCTCTCTGGCGCGGGTGGCGGGGCGCTGGCCGCCGGAGCCATGGGCCTGTTGCTGGGCAACAAGAAGGCTCGCCAGTTTGGCGGCAAGGCCCTGACCTATGGTGGTCTGGCGGCATTGGGCGTGATCGCCTACAAGGCCTATGGCAATTGGCAAGCCCAGCAGGGCAGTGCGCCGAAAACTGAACCGCAGACGCTGGATCGTCTTCCCCCGGCCCAGGTCGAGCAGCACAGCCAGGCGATCCTCACGGCCCTGGTGGCGGCGGCCAAGGCCGATGGCCATGTCGACGAGCGTGAAAAGCAGTTGATCGAAGGCGAGTTCACCAAGCTCGACAACGATCAGGAGCTGCAACACTGGCTGCACGCCGAGCTCAACAAACCCCTGGACCCCGCCGACGTCGCCCGGGCCGCCAGCACGCCGGAAATGGCCGCCGAGATGTACATCGCCAGTGTGATGCTGGTGGATGAGGAAAACTTCATGGAGAAATCCTACCTCGATGAACTGGCGCGCCAGCTCAAACTGGAGCCGGGGTTGAAGACTGAGCTGGAGAAGCAGGTACGTCAGGCGTCTCTTTGAGTCAGGCCTGACCCTTGGGTAAACATCACCTCTTGTGGGAGCGAGCCTGCTCGCGATAGCGGTATGTCAGTCGACACTATTATTGACTGATGCATCGCAATCGCGAGCAGGTTCGCTCCCATAGAACTTTTGCATCGACTGCCACATTGATGCCTGGCTTGAGCTGTTTGAACAGCTGAGCGAATCACCAAACTCCTTCCTCACCGCCATACAGCCGCAACGTCGCCCTCGGCTATACTCCCCAGCATTTCAAAATGCCCGAGGTTGTACTGTGAAGAACTGGACGTTGCGCCAACGCATCCTGGCGAGTTTTGCGGTGATCATCGCCATCATGCTGCTGATGGTGGTCGTCACGTATTCGCGGTTATTGAGGATCGAGGCCAGCGAAGAAAAAGTACGCGTCTACGCGGTGCCGGGGGTGTATTACAGTTCCATGATTCGCGGTGGCTGGGTCGACAGCTACGTCAAGACCCAGCAGATCGTCGGCCTCTCGGGCCAGCGGGAAATCACTGCCGAGGACAAGGCCCTCTACCAGGGCTACGAGCAGCATCTGCGCGAGGAAATCCAGCACTATCAAAAGCTGATCCAGGACCCTGCCGATCAAGTCTCCTTCGATGAATTCGAGGTCAATCATCAGGACTTCAACAAGGCCCTGGCGAAGGTTCTGGACCTGTATGAACGCAAGGATTTCGAAGGGGCACAGCTGGCGCTGGAGAAAGAGCTGACGCCGGCATGGCTCGACGGTCGCGGGCATTTGAACCAGATCATCGAACGCAACCGGGAGCTGGCGGAAAAAGCCGCCCTGACCATCAGTCAGTCGGTAACCGCCGCTGAAGTTGCCATGGGGCTGTCGTTTCTCGTGGCGGTGCTCATTGCCATGCTTTGTGGCCTGTTGTTGATGCGCGCGATCATGGCGCCGATGAACCGCATTGTGGAAATCCTCGGCATCATGCGCAGCGGCGACCTGAGCGGGCGCCTGAACCTTGCGCGTAAAGACGAGTTCGGTGCGGTGGAAACCGGCTTCAACGACATGATGGCCGAGCTGACATCGCTGGTGTCCCAGGCCCAGCGCTCTTCGGTGCAGGTCACCACCTCGGTCACCGAGATCGCCGCCACCTCCCGCGAGCAACAGGCCACGGCCACCGAAACCGCCGCTACCACTACGGAGATCGGCGCGACCTCTCGGGAAATTGCCGCCACGTCCCGGGATCTGGTGCGCACCATGACCGAAGTTTCCAGCGCCGCCGACCAGGCCTCGGTGGCGGCCGGTTCCGGCCAGCAAGGCCTGGCACGCATGGAAGAAACCATGCACTCGGTGATGGGCGCGGCGGATCTGGTGAACGCGAAGCTGGCGATCCTCAACGAGAAGGCCGGCAACATCAACCAGGTGGTGGTGACCATCGTCAAGGTGGCCGACCAGACCAACCTGTTGTCCCTCAATGCCGCCATCGAGGCCGAGAAGGCGGGAGAGTATGGCCGCGGTTTTGCCGTGGTCGCCACTGAGGTTCGGCGCCTGGCGGATCAGACAGCCGTGGCGACCTACGACATCGAGCAGATGGTGCGCGAGATCCAGTCCGCCGTATCCGCTGGAGTGATGGGCATGGACAAGTTTTCCGAAGAAGTGCGCCGTGGCATGGCCGAGGTGCAGCAGGTCGGCGAGCAACTGTCGCAGATCATCCATCAGGTACAGGCGCTGGCGCCGCGGGTGTTGATGGTCAATGAAGGTATGCAGGCCCAGGCCACCGGCGCCGAGCAGATCAACCATGCCCTGGTGCAATTGGGCGATGCCAGCAGTCAGACGGTGGAGTCCCTGCGCCAGGCCAGTTCTGCCATCGATGAACTGAGCCAGGTGGCCGTGGGGCTGCGCAGTGGCGTCTCGCGTTTCAAAGTCTGATGAGCGAGTTCGAGGCCAGACGTGGCGCCGTGTCGGCGGCCCGTCAGTCGTTGTTCCTGGTGTTTTGCATCGGCAACGAACGCTACGCCCTGCAAGCCATCGATGTGGTGGAAGTGCTGCCGCGCTTGCCCCTCAAACCGATTGCCCAGGCACCGTCCTGGGTGGCGGGGGTGTTTGCCTGGCGCGGCGCGGTGGTGCCCGTGATCGATCTGTGCACGCTGACCTTCGGTCAGAGCGCCCAGACGCGTACCAGTACGAGACTGGTGCTGGTGCATTACCGACCCGACGCGCAGCAGGCGGGGCAGGTTCTGGGGCTGATTCTGGAACAGGCCACCGACACCTTGCGTTGCGATCCGGCGGATTTCCGACCTTATGGCTTGGATAACCCACAGGCGCCGTATCTGGGCCCGGTGCGCGAAGACGCGCAAGGCCTGTTGCAATGGGTGCGGGTCAATGACCTGCTCGACGAGTCGGTCCGTGCCGTGCTGTTTCCCACGCCGCCCTTGAACTTCGATGACCTCGAGGGACGGGCATGAACAGCGACCAGCGGTTTTTCGATTTTCTCAAGGTGCGCATCGGCCTGGATGTCACCTCCGTCGGCACCGCCATCATCGAGCGGGCCGTGCGCCAGCGCATCATTGCCGTGCCTGGGCGTACGGCAGATGAGTACTGGCAATGCCTGCAACATTCTGCCCAGGAGCAACAGGCGCTGATCGAAGCGGTGATTGTCCCGGAGACCTGGTTCTTCCGTTATCCCGAGTCCTTCGCCACCCTCGCCAGGCTGGCCATCAAGCGCCTGGCCGAGATCAAGCACCTGCGTGCGCTGCGCATCCTCAGCTTGCCCTGCTCCACTGGCGAAGAGCCTTACTCCATTGCCATGGCCTTGCTCGACGCGGGCCTGGGACCGCATCAGTTCAAGGTGGACGCGCTGGACGTCAGTCCGCTGTCGATAGAACGTGCCAGGCAAGCGCTTTACGGCAGGAACTCGTTCCGTGGCGCCGACCTCGGCTTTCGCGAGCGATATTTCAGCGCCGAGGCAGAGGGGTATCGCCTCAGCGAGCGGGTGAGTGAACAGGTGCGTCTGCAAGTGGGCAACCTGCTGGATCCGACCTTGCTGGTGAACGAGGCCCCTTACGATTTTGTGTTCTGCCGCAATCTGCTGATCTATTTCGACCAGCCGACCCAGCAGCAGGTGTTCGAGGTGCTCAAGCGCCTGACCCACCAGGACGGCGTGCTGTTTATCGGCCCCGCCGAGGGCAGTTTGCTGGGGCGGTTGGGCATGCGTTCAATCGGGATTGCCCAGTCGTTTGCTTTCAGTCGCCAAGGTGCCCCGCAGCCACAGCCAGTGCCCGCCTTGATGTCGACGCCACTGCCGGCCCCGCTGCCGCTTGGCCAGGTCGCGCCTCGAGTCATTCCACCGGTGGTCCGGCCTCGGCCGTTCGCAGCCAGCGTGACCCCGATCACTGAGCCGAAAAACAGCGACGCCACTACCTTACTGGCCAATATCGCGGCGCTGGCCAATGCTGGCAAAAGCGCCGAAGCCCGTGCGGCCTGCCAGCAGTACCTGCGCAATCATGCGCCGGCGGCCCAAGTGTTCTACTGGCTGGGGCTGCTCAGTGACATGGCCGGTAGCGCGCTTGAGGCCCAGGGTTTTTATCGCAAGGCGCTCTATCTTGAACCGCAACACGCCGAGGCCCTGGTGCATCTGGCGGCGTTGCTGGCTTCCCAGGGAGACGCGGCCGGTGCCCGTCGATTGCAGGACCGCGCCGCTCGCAGCGGGCGCATGGCTGACAGTGAGCGTAAACAATGAGTGGTTCGGCTAATGACAACCTGACCCATGACGATGCCCAGGCCATCGACGATTGCTGGAATCGCATCGGGGTGCATGGCGATAAATCCTGTCCGTTGCTGGCCGAGCATATTCACTGCCGCAACTGCGCGGTGTATTCGGCGGCTGCCACCCGTTTGCTCGATCGCTACACCTTGCAGCACGACGACCGGGATCTGGCCCACGCGCCGCTGGACACCGATATCGTCACACGATCGCTGTTGATGTTCCGACTGGGCGAAGAGTGGCTGGGCCTGACCACCCGCAGTCTGGTGGAAGTGGCGCCGTTGCAGCCGATTCACTCGCTGCCCCACCAGCGCTCGCGGGCCTTGTTGGGCGTGGCGAATGTGCGCGGGGCCTTGGTGGCCTGCCTGTCGCTGGTGGAACTGTTGGACCTGGAACCCGGCGGGGCAGTGGTGGCCGGCGCGCGGGTCATGCCGCGCATGTTGATCGTCGCGGCCCAGGGCGGTCCGGTAGTGGTGCCGGTGGACGAGGTGGACGGCATTCACGCCATTGATGAGCGCGTCCTGGGCGCGGCCTCGCAATCGGCGGCCAAGTACACCCGTGGCGTATTGAAGTTCAAGGGCCGCAGCCTGCGCTGGCTGGACGAAGAACAGTTGTTGTCCGCCATGACCCGGAGCCTGTCATGACCCCTGATCAAATGCGTGACGCCTCGTTGCTGGAGTTGTTCAGCCTGGAAGCCGAAGCCCAGACTCAGGTGCTCAGCGCCGGCCTGCTGGCCCTGGAACGCGACCCGACCCAGGCCGATTATCTTGAATCGTGCATGCGCGCGGCCCATTCCCTCAAGGGCGCGGCGCGGATCGTTGGAGTGAACGCCGGGGTCAGCGTGGCCCATGTCATGGAGGATTGCCTGGTCAGCGCCCAGGAGCGCCGTCTGGTCCTGCGCGCCGAGCACATCGACGCCTTGCTGCAAGGCACCGACCTGTTGACGCGAATTGCCACGCCAGGCAACAGCATCGGAGCCCAGGACGTCGATGCGTATGTGGCGTTGATGGGGCAACTGCTCGATACTGCCGCTGCGCACACGCCTGCCGGGTCGCCGCGAGTCGAGATGCAAACCGAGACTTTTCGCGTTGAGCCGGCCGAGGCAGAACCGCTCGCGGCAACGGAACCGCTGCCCAAGGGTAAGCGGGTCACCGAAGGGGGCGAGCGGGTCTTGCGGGTCACCGCCGAGCGCCTCAATAGCCTGTTGGACCTGTCCAGTAAATCCTTGGTGGAAACCCAGCGCCTCAAGCCCTGGCTGGCGACGATGCAACGGCTCAAGCGCCAGCAGAGCAACGGCTTGCGGGCCTTGGAAGAGCTGAATGTGCACCTCAAGGAACACGCGTTGAGCTTGCAGGCCGAGGAAGCGCTCAACGACGCCCGCCGTTTGCTGGCCGAAACCCAGCAATTGCTGGCGCAGAAAACCGCGGAGATGGACGAGTTCGCCTGGCAGGCCGGTCAGCGAGCACAGGTGTTGTACGACACGGCGCTGGCCTGTCGCATGCGACCGTTTGCCGATGTGCTATCCGGCCAGGCCCGGATGGTCCGTGACCTGGGGCGCAGCCTGGGCAAGCAGGTGCGCCTGGAGATTGAGGGCGATAAAACCCAGGTCGACCGCGACGTGCTGGAAAGACTCGAAGCGCCGCTGACCCATCTGCTGCGCAACGCCGTGGACCATGGCATCGAATCTCCGGAGCAACGGGTGCTGGCCGGCAAGCCCGCCGAAGGCCTGATCCGCTTGCGCGCCTCCCATCAGGCTGGCCTGCTGGTGCTGGAACTGGCGGACGACGGCGCCGGTGTGGACCTGGAACGGGTGCGGCGCAGCGTCGTCGAACGAGGGCTTTCCCCTGAGCAGACCGCAGCCAATTTGAGCGAAGAGGAACTGCTGACGTTCCTGTTCCTGCCCGGCTTCAGCCTGCGCGACACCGTCACTGAAGTGTCCGGGCGCGGCGTCGGCCTGGACGCCGTTCAGCATATGGTCCGGCAGTTGCGCGGCGCGGTGGTGCTGGAGCAGACAGCGGGCGAGGGCAGCCGCTTCCATCTTGAGGTGCCGCTGACGCTCTCAGTGGTGCGCAGCCTGGTGGTGGAAGTCGGCGGTGAAGCCTACGCCTTTCCCCTGGCTCACATCGAGCGCATGTGCGATCTCGCTCCTGAGGACATTGTGCAAGTCGAAGGGCGCCAGCACTTCTGGCACGAAGGGCGGCATGTCGGGCTGGTCGCCGCCAGTCAGTTGCTCAATCGTCCGGCATCGCAGCACAACAGTCAGGCGCTCAAGGTCGTGGTGATCCGTGAGCGCGAGGCCATCTACGGCGTGGCGGTCGAACGGTTCATCGGCGAGCGCACGCTGGTGGTCCTGCCCCTGGACGAACGCCTGGGCAAGATCCAGGACATCTCCGCCGGGGCCTTGCTGGACGATGGTTCGGTGGTGCTGATCGTCGATGTCGAAGACCTGCTGCGCTCGGTGGACAAGTTGCTCGACACCGGGCGCCTGGAACGCATCGCCCGCCAGAACCAGACGCAGACACCGCGCAAGCGGATCCTGGTGGTGGACGACTCCCTGACCGTGCGCGAGCTGCAACGCAAGCTGTTGCTCAATCGTGGGTATGACGTGGCGGTGGCCGTGGACGGCATGGACGGCTGGAACGCGCTGCGAGCGGAGGATTTCGACCTGCTGATCACCGACATCGACATGCCGCGCATGGACGGCATCGAGCTGGTGTCGCTGTTGCGGCGCGATAACCGTCTGCAGTCGCTGCCGGTGATGGTGGTGTCTTACAAGGATCGTGAAGAAGATCGTCGCCGTGGCCTGGATGCCGGTGCTGACTATTATCTAGCCAAGGCCAGTTTCCATGACGACGCCTTGCTCGATGCCGTCGTCGAATTGATCGGAGGAGCACGCGCTTGAAGATCGCCATCGTCAATGACATGCCCCTGGCGGTCGAAGCCCTGCGCCGTGCCCTGGCTTTCGAGCCGGCGCACCAGTTGGTCTGGGTAGCCGCCAACGGTGCCGAGGCGGTTCAGCGTTGCGCCGAATACACCCCGGACCTGATTCTGATGGACCTGCTCATGCCCATCATGGATGGCGTTGAGGCGACCCGGCGGATCATGGCCGAAACCCCATGCGCCATTGTGATTGTCACCGGTGACAGCCAGCAGAACGTTCACCGAGTGTTCGAAGCCATGGGGCATGGCGCGCTGGATGTGGTTGATACCCCCACCTTGGGGGTGGGCAACCCTGCGCACGCGGCGGCACCGCTGCTGCGCAAGATCACCAACATCGGTTGGCTGATCGGTGAGCGCAATCACCGTGAGCGCGCTGCACCGGCTGCGCAGCGGATGTCGGTGTCACGCAATAGCCTGGTTGCCATCGGGTCGTCGGCGGGTGGCCCGGCCGCGCTGGAGATCCTGCTCAAGGGCCTGCCCCATCATTTCGCCCCGGCCATTGTGCTGGTCCAGCATGTGGACGAAGTATTTGCTGCGGGCATGGCCCAGTGGCTGAGCAGTGCGTCAGGCCACCAGGTGCGCCTGGCCCGACACGGCGAGCCGCCGCAAAGCGGTACGGTGCTGCTGGCCGGCACCAACCACCATCTGCGCCTGTTGAAAAACGGCACTCTGGCCTACACCGCCGAGCCGGTCAACGAGATCTACCGGCCCTCCATCGACGTGTTTTTCGAGAGCGTCGCCCACTTCTGGAGCGGTGACGCGGTAGGCGTTTTGCTCACTGGCATGGGCCGCGACGGGGCCCAAGGGCTTAAACTCATGCGCCAGCAGGGCTATCTGACCATCGCCCAGGACCAGCAGAGCAGCGCGGTGTACGGCATGCCCAAAGCGGCCGCGGCCATCGACGCGGCTGCGCAGATTCTAGCGCTGGACCACATAGCGCCACGGTTAGTGGAGATTTTTACCCAATGAAGAACCCCGGCAGCCTTGTCCACCAGCCGTATTCAGGTGAGTTCCCATGAGTGATTTACAGCTCGACGATTTCAAGCGTGACGAGAACGCGGCCATGGTCTTGCTCGTCGACGACCAGGCGATGATCGGCGAGGCGGTGCGGCGCGGGCTGGCCAATGAAGAGAACATCGACGTTCACTTCTGCGCCGACCCACACCAGGCCATCGCCCATGCGGTCCGCATCAAGCCAACGGTGATCCTCCAGGACCTGGTGATGCCCGGTCTTGATGGCTTGAGCCTGGTGCGCGAATACCGTAACCATCCGGCGACCCGGGATATTCCGATCATTGTCCTGTCCACCAAGGAGGACCCGCTGGTCAAAAGCGCGGCGTTCGCCGCCGGGGCCAACGATTACCTGGTCAAGCTGCCGGACAACATCGAACTGGTGGCGCGCATTCGCTACCACTCGCGGTCCTACATGATGCTGCTGCAACGCGATGCGGCCTATCGCGCCCTGCGGGTCAGCCAGCAGCAACTGCTCGACACCAATCTGGTGCTGCAGCGGCTGATGAATTCCGACGGTCTGACCGGGCTGTCCAACCGTCGACACTTCGATGAATACCTGGAGCTGGAGTGGAGAAGGGCGCTGCGGGACCAGTCCCAGCTCTCGCTGTTGATGATCGACGTGGATTACTTCAAGTCCTTCAACGACAATTTCGGCCACCTGGAGGGGGATGAAGCCCTGCGCAAGGTCGCCACGGCGATCCGTGATGCGTGCAGTCGTCCGTCCGACCTGCCGGCCCGTTACGGCGGCGAGGAGTTCGCCCTGGTACTGCCCGGCACCTCGCCTGGCGGTGCCCGGTTGATGGCCGAAAAGCTGCGCCAGAGCGTCGTTGCCCTGAACATCCCCCACATCACGCCTCATGAGGGGGCGAACCTGACTGTCAGCGTTGGCGTCTCGACCTTCACGCCACAGCAAGGTGGCGATTGCCGCCAGCTGATTTCGGCGGCGGACAAAGGGCTGTACACGGCCAAGCACAATGGGCGTAATCGGGTTGGTATCGAGTAGTGCGTCCGGCCGGCTGGAGAGTTCTTGTGGCGAGGGAGCTTGCTCCCGCTGGGGCGCGTAGCGGCCCCGAAACCAGATAGCTCGGTGAGTCAGGTTGACTGAGCTGTGTTTTTTAGGGCTGCTGCGCAGCCCAGCGGGAGCAAGCTCCCTCGCCACAAGAATTGGTGTCCCTAAAGCCGCCAGGCGGGCTGCCGCTGGCGCTTGATTACGTTATACTCGCCGGCTTTCAAAAGTTCGCCAACGAGTGCTGCCCGCCATGGAAATCAACCCGATCCTGAACACCATCAAGGACCTGTCCGAGCGCTCCGAAACTATTCGGGGGTATCTTTGACTACGATCAAAAGCATGAGCGTCTGACCGAAGTCAATCGCGAGCTTGAAGATCCGAATGTCTGGAACAACCCGTCGTACGCCCAGGAACTGGGCCGCGAGCGCGCTGCGCTGGCGCAGATCGTCGAGACCCTGGATGAAATGTCCAGCGGCCTGGCCGACTGCCGCGACCTGTTGGACATGGCTGTCGAAGAAAACGATGAAGGTGCCGTCGGCGATGTCGTCGCCGAGCTGACACGCCTCGAGGAGGCGTTGGCCAAGCTGGAATTCCGGCGCATGTTCAGTGGCGAGATGGATGCCAACAACGCCTACCTGGACATCCAGGCCGGTTCCGGCGGCACCGAAGCCCAGGACTGGGCCAACATCCTGCTGCGCATGTACCTGCGCTGGGCCGACAAACGCGGCTTCGACGCGACCATCATGGAGCTGTCGGCCGGTGAGGTCGCCGGAATCAAGGGTGCCACCGTGCACATCAAGGGCGAATACGCCTTTGGCTGGCTGCGCACCGAGATCGGCGTGCATCGCCTGGTGCGCAAAAGTCCGTTCGACTCCGGTAACCGTCGTCACACGTCGTTCTCGGCGGTGTTCGTTTCGCCGGAAATCGATGACAACATCGAAATCGACATCAACCCGTCGGACCTGCGCATCGACACCTACCGTTCCTCCGGGGCCGGTGGCCAGCACGTTAACACCACCGACTCGGCCGTACGGATTACCCACGTACCGACCAACACTGTGGTCAGTTGCCAGAACGAACGCTCCCAGCACGCGAACAAAGACACCGCGATGAAAATGCTGCGGGCCCGTTTGTACGAGCAGGAAGTGCAGAAGCGCAACGCGGCGTCCCAGGCCCTGGAAGACACCAAGTCGGACATCGGCTGGGGTCACCAGATCCGTTCGTATGTACTTGACGCCTCGCGCATCAAGGACCTGCGCACCAGCATCGAACGCAGCGACTGTGACAAGGTGCTCGATGGCGACATCGACGAATACCTGATCGCCAGCCTCAAACAAGGGCTGTAACGCGACACCCATGCGGCGGGCAGGCGCGCTTCCACCCAGGAGCGAGGCCTGGCCGCAAACTCCGGCCCGGGGCCGGGGGCAACGAACCTGTGATGGAATCTTTAAAGACATGAGCGACCTAGAACTCGACCCGCAAGCCCTGCAACAGGAAGAAAACTCCCTGATCGCCCTGCGCAAGGAAAAGCTTGCTGCCGAGCGCGCCAAGGGCCAGGCCTTCCCCAACGACTTCCGCCGCGACGCCTACTGCGACGTCTTGCAGAAGCAGTATGCGGACAAGACCAAGGAAGAGCTGGCCGAGGCGGCGATTCCAGTCAAGGTGGCCGGTCGTATCATGCTCAACCGTGGTTCGTTCATGGTGATCCAGGACATGACCGGGCGCATCCAGGTCTACGTCAACCGCAAGACGCTGCCGGAAGAAACCCTGGCCGCCGTCAAGACCTGGGACCTGGGCGACATCATTGCCGCCGAAGGCACCCTGGCCCGTTCCGGCAAGGGCGACCTGTACGTCGAAATGACCAGCGTGCGCCTGCTGACCAAGTCCCTGCGCCCACTGCCGGACAAGCACCACGGCCTGACCGACACCGAGCAACGCTATCGTCAGCGTTACGTCGACCTGATCGTCAACGAAGACGTGCGCCAGACCTTCCGCGTGCGCTCGCAGGTCATCGCCCACATCCGCAGCTTCCTGATGAAGCGTGACTTCCTTGAAGTCGAAACGCCGATGCTGCAGACCATCCCCGGCGGTGCGGCGGCCAAGCCGTTCGAAACCCACCACAACGCTCTGGACATGGAAATGTTCCTGCGTATCGCGCCGGAGCTGTACCTCAAGCGCCTGGTGGTGGGTGGCTTCGAGAAAGTCTTCGAGATCAACCGCAACTTCCGTAACGAAGGCGTTTCGACCCGGCACAACCCCGAGTTCACCATGCTCGAGTTCTACCAGGCCTACGCCGACTACGAAGACAACATGGACCTGACCGAGGAGCTGTTCCGCGAACTGGCGCAGCTGGTGCTCGGGACCACCGACGTGCCGTACGGCGACAAGGTGTTCCATTTCGGCGAACCGTTCGTGCGCCTGTCGGTGTTCGACTCGATCCTCAAGTACAACCCGGACATCACCGCGGCCGACTTGCAGGACATCGAAAAGGCCCGCGCCATCGCCAAGAAGGCCGGCGCCAAGGTGCTCGGCTTCGAGGGTCTGGGCAAGCTGCAAGTGATGATTTTCGAAGAGTTGGTCGAGCACAAGCTGGAGCAGCCGCATTTCATCACCCAGTACCCGTTCGAAGTGTCGCCGCTGGCCCGTCGCAATGACGAGAACCCAAGCGTGACCGACCGTTTCGAGCTGTTCATCGGTGGTCGCGAAATCGCCAACGCCTACTCCGAGCTCAACGACGCAGAAGATCAGGCAGAGCGTTTCATGGCCCAGGTGGCCGACAAGGACGCCGGCGACGACGAGGCCATGCACTACGATGCCGACTTCGTTCGCGCCCTTGAGTACGGCATGCCGCCGACGGCCGGCGAAGGCATCGGCATCGATCGCCTGGTGATGTTGCTGACCAACTCACCGTCGATCCGGGATGTCATTCTTTTCCCGCACATGCGGCCCCAAGCGTAAGTGTTTCAATTAAAAAGCCGCCTCGAACAGGCGGCTTTTTATTGCCTGTCTGGTACAAACGTATCAATTGGTTAATTTTGAAATAGCGAGGAAAGACCTGTCGTGAATCGTGTAATGGCTCCAGAAGGTGCGGCGGGCGTCGCCACTGCTGTCGCTGAAAGTGTTCAGTACCAGGGTCGCAAGGCCAGCCGGCAGGGCAGTGAACAGCGTCGCCAGGAGATTCTCGATGCGGCCATGCGCATTGTGGTGCGTGATGGTGTGCGGGCGGTACGCCACCGCGCCGTGGCCGCCGAAGCGGGTGTGCCGCTGTCGGCCACGACTTATTATTTCAAGGACATCGATGACCTGTTGACCGATACCTTCGCCCAGTACGTGGAGCGCAGCGCGGCGTTCATGGCCAAGTTGTGGACCAACAATGAAGGCCTGCTGCGGGAGATGGTTGCCTACGGAGACGGCAGCGCCGAATCCCGCTCGCAGCTGGCGGACGACATCGCCCGGATGACTGCCGACTACGTGCAGCATCAATTGCACAGCCGGCGCGAATACCTGATGGCGGAACAGGCTTTTCGTCAGGAAGCGCTGCTCAACCCGCGCCTGGCGGAGCTGGTGCGCTCTCACCAGCAGATCCTGTTGCACGGCACTTGTCAGTTTTTCCAGGTTTTGGGCTCGCGTGAACCCCAGCAGGATGCCAAAGTGTTGACGGCGATTATCGGACGGATGGAATATCAAGGCTTGCTCAATGGCGCCGAGCCGGTAGCGGCAGAAGAAATGCTCGGCATCCTGACCCGCTACATGCATCTGGTATTGGCGTCGGTTTAGTTTTTCAGGAGCACCACATGTGGCGAGGGAGCTTGCTCCCGCTGGGCTGCGTAGCGGCCCCTTTTGTGAGCGCTGCGCACTCAAGCGGGAGCAAGCTCCCTCGCCACAAAGGCTCCTCACAAAGACTAGGCGTCGTATGCCATAGGGAGTTCAAATGAAAGCCTGGCGTGCCGTTGTAATGGCCGTGTCGTTGCTGCTGCTCAGTGGCTGCCTGGTGTCCTTCAAGGCGCCGTTGCCCGACAGCGAAGCCGCGCCCCAAGGGCTGGTCGGCCACTGGACCAGTACCAACGCCTGGGGCGAGCCGCTCAACCTGGAGTTGGATGAAGTGGGGCCGCGCCGGTATCAAGCCGTCACCTACTTCAGGGCCAGGCCGCTGGAGCGCGAAGCCATCCCGGTGACCGTCTCCCGTCACGGCAGCCGTTGGTATCTGTCGGCCAAGGTGCCGGCCCGCTATGGAGGGCATTTCGTGATCGCCGGTTTTGAACTGACCGACAAGCAGGAACTGGTGATCTACAACCTGGATATGGATCAGATCAACCAGGCCATCAGCCATAAGATCCTCAGTGGCCAGCCGAACCAGAGCGAAGAAGGTGACGGCGTGCTGGTGGACAGCGACATGGGTACGGTTTTCCGTTACCTCGACGACCCGGCCAACTCCGATGTGTTCTCGGAGGCCGTGCGCTACCAGCGGCTGGTCAAATCCCAATAATTGCAACAAGCGGACGTTTTTTCACAGGAGTTCCGGGTGGACGATTACCAGCAGACGATACGCACCTTGTCCGATCGCATTGTGCTGGCGCAAACGCCGATTCGCATTCTCGACGCAGTAAAGTGGGACGAAAGCATCCGCAAGGGTTTCCTCAAGGCCAAGGGCAAGGAAATGCCCGCCGTGGACCGCGACTATTACCTCAACCGGCCCCTGTCGTTCGATTCCAGCAAAGTGAAACTCGAATTCCAGAACATCGAACGTGACATCACCCGTCAACTCGGGCAGTTCAACCCGGTCGGCCAGATCATGCGTCGCATGTGCAAGGAATACCGCATGGTGGTGCGCATGCTCGAAGCACGCGGCACCGAGGATTTCGGGCTGATCTCCCAGGAGTTGTATGGTGCCGCCTCCGATGCGTTCCATGCCGGCGACCCGACCCTGGCTGACCTGGGCTTGATGCTGTCCGATTACCTGAACAACATTGACGGCCGTGGCGATCTGAAGGATGAGCCGAAGATTCTGACCGCCCAGGACGCTGTCAGCCTGCTGCAGCATCGCCTCAACCGGGTCTTTGGCGAGGCCGAGGAAACCATCCGGGTGTTCGAGTCCGACGGGATCGTGGCCGATGCGGCGGCTGGCGCCGATTACATCAAGATTCGCACCGATGCGATGTTCAACGACCGTGACGTTCGGGCCCTGGAAGTCCATGAGGGTCTGGTGCACGTCGGCACCACCCTCAACGGCCTGAATCAGCCGATCTGCACCTTCCTGTCCAAGGGGCCACCCTCGTCCACGGTGACCCAGGAAGGCCTGGCGATCCTGATGGAGATCATCACCTTCGCCTCTTACCCAAGTCGCCTGCGCAAGCTGACCAATCGCACCCGGGCCATTCACATGGTGGAGGAGGGGGCGGACTTTCTGCAGATATACGAGTTCTTCCGTGAGCAGGGCTTTGAGATGGGCGAAAGCTACGGCAACGCCAGCCGGGTTTTCCGTGGTTCGGTGCCAACCGGTCTGCCATTCACCAAAGACTTGTCCTACCTCAAGGGCTTCATCATGGTTTACAACTACATTCAGCTGGCCGTACGCAAAGGCAAGCTGGAGCAGGTGCCGCTGCTGTTCTGCGGTAAAACCACCCTTGAAGACATGCGCACGATGCGCCAACTCGTGGACGAAGGACTGGTCGTGCCGCCCAAATACCTGCCGGAACAGTTCCGCGACATGAACGCGCTGTCGGCCTGGATGTGTTTCTCCAACTTCCTCAACCACCTGAGCCTGGACCGGATCGAAGCGGATTATTCCAATATCCTCTGAATACAATGTGGTTGAAAATGTGGGAGCGAGCCTGCTCGCGATTGCGATGTTCCAGTCAACATTGATGTTGACCGTTCTACCGCAATCGCGAGCAGGCTCGCTCCCACAGGGGACGGTGTTTCATTTATTTTTTGCGAGGTTTCACCGGATGCGAACCCTCGGCATCTTATGCCTGCTGCTGACCCTGAGCGGTTGCAGTTCCCTGCTGTTCTATCCCGAACGCGGCCTGCCCTTTACCCCGGAACGGGCCAAGCTCGACTACCGCGACGTCACCCTGACCACCGCCGACGGTGTCAGGCTCCACGGCTGGTGGCTGCCGGTCAAACAAGGGGTGGAGGTCAAGGGCACCGTACTGCACTTGCACGGTAACGGCGGCAACCTGGCCTGGCATCTGGGGGGGAGCTGGTGGTTGCCCGAGCAGGGTTACCAGGTATTGATGGTGGATTACCGCGGTTACGGCCGCTCCGAAGGCGAGCCGAGCCTGCCGGCGATCTATCAGGACATCGACGCAGCGTTCAAATGGCTCGACCAGGCGCCACAGGTTCAAGGCAAGCCGCTGGTGCTGCTCGGCCAGAGCCTGGGCGGCGCGCTGGCGGTGCATTACCTGGCCGATCATCCCGAGCGTCAGCCGCAACTCAAGGCCCTGGTGCTCGATGGCGTGCCCGCCAGTTATCGCGACGTAGGGCGTTTCGCCCTGAGTACTTCATGGCTGACCTGGGCATTGCAGGTGCCGCTGTCCTGGCTGGTGCCCGACGGTGACAGTGCAATCGGTTCGGTGGCGCAATTGAAGGGCGTACCGAAATTGATCTACCACAGCCTCGATGACCCGATCGTGCCTCTTTCCAACGGCATCCGTCTGTATCAAGCTGCGCCGCCGCCCCGGGTCCTGCAACTGACTCGCGGTGGGCATGTGCAGACATTCGCCGACCCGGTCTGGCGAACGGTGATGCTGCGCTATCTCGACGACCCCTGGCACTTCGACGGCCTGCGCCGCCTGGGCGAGATCCCGAATTATCCGAAATCATCCGTTGAATCTTCAGAGAGCCCGCAATGAGCGAAGAACGTAACGCCATCCCCCTGATCATCACCGGTATCTGCAGCATCCTCGGCACCGTCGCGGTGCTCTGGTACTACGGCTACCTGCACTTCGCCAAGCCCGAGGATGCGTTGCTGCTCAACGAGTTCACCATGCTCAAGACCGTGCCGGGCGAAGACTACAAAGTCGCCCTGGAGCCGGCTCCGCAAGTTGCCCAGTGCATCGATGGCGTACTGGTGCTGTTCGACACCGAACAGAAAGGCCTGACCGGCGTGCTGATCAATGAGAAGAAGCGTGCGGTGCGCTGCATGGGGCAGGAGACGCCGCAGAAGCTCGAGCCATAACCCAGCCATAATTCCCCTGTGGGAGCGAGCCTGCTCGCGATAGCGGTGGACCAGTCGCAACTGCATTGACTGACCCACCGCTATCGCGAGCAGGCTCGCTCCCACAGGGAAATGTGTTGGCCGATAAAAAAGCCCCGCCTGATCACGTCAGGCGGGGCTTTTGCTTGCAGTCAGCCGATCAGTTGGCGCTCATGGTCGAGCGCGGGGCGACTGGCTGGTTGTCGTTGGAGATGGTCACCTCGACCCGACGGTTCATGGCACGGCCCGAGACGCTGGTGTTGTCCGCCACCGGGAATTCCTTGCCGTAACCTTGGGTCACGATGCGGGATTGGTTTACGCCCATTTTTACCAGCTCGCGTTGTACGGAAGCGGCGCGGCGCTCGGACAGCGACTGGTTGTAGGAGTCCGAACCGGTGCTGTCGGTGTAGCCTTCGATGATCACCTTACGGTCGGGGTTTTCCTGGAGGAACTGGGCCAGTTTATTCACGTTGACCAGGCCGCTGGAGCGCAGCTCGGACTTGTTGGTGGCGAACAGCACGTCACCGAAGGTCACCAGCGTGCCGCGTTCGGTTTGCTTGGCGTTGAGGCTGTCTTGCAGTTGCTTGATCTGCGCGTTACGGGCCTCGAGCAGTGCGCGGGCGCGTTCATCACCGGCGTTTTTCAGCTCGGCTTCGGCGGTGCGCAGGGCGATGGTCTGCTTGGCCACCTCCACGCGCTGGTTGGTCAGATAGGCCAACTGGTCGACCTTGGCTTCATCTTCCTTGTCCATGTAAGCCTTTTCGGCTTTGGCCAGGAAGTCGGCGGCGTCCTTGGTTTCCAGAGCCGCAACCTTGGTCGCCGCCGGGTCAGCCTGCAGACCGTTGTAGTTGGTACGGGCCTGTTCCAGATTAGCGTTCGGATCTGTGGAACACGCGGCCAGCGAGACGCAGGCGGCCAGCAGGGCGGGGATCATCAAGTGTTTGTGCATCATAGTCTGTCGTCCTTTTATCAATGAGAAGTACGTCGCGGCGTGAACGGCTTACTGAAGCTTGTTCATGCCTTCCTGACGCAGTTCCTGAACCCCTTTCTGGGAGTCCTTGAGAGCCTGTTCGGCCTTGGCGGCCTGGGCCTTGCGCTCAGCGACGCGGGCGTCCCACTCGGCCTGCTCGGCCAGACGCTTGGCTTCTTCGTAGTTCTTGTCGTGCATCGCGATCTCGGCCTGCTTGAGCTTGTCCTGGGCCGACTTCATTTCCACGGCGGCGAATTCGGTACCGCCGGCGCTGACGGCGCTGTTGACCGCCGATTGGGTCACCGCGTACTGCTCCGAAGGCGGGTTGCCGGCGCAACCGGCGAGGATGAAGCTGCTACCGATCGCCAGGGCAGCCAACTTCAGGCCGCGCAGGCCAGTGGATGAGGGTTTGGCAGTGCAGGTATTCATAGGCTTCAACTCCATTGGAAAACTCCTGAAAAAACTACAGATCCATGCTGGGACCGAAGCCGGGACGTCTGTTTCGGCGCTGGCGCCGGGGGCGCGTTTATTTAAACGACCGTTCCAGTATGGTTACTCGGTGTGACCTGAGGCGTTTTTCAAAAGTTCAGCGAGGATGGCCAATCGCCAAAAGTTTTACTGACTGATTGGTCAACAGCAGAAAAGCTGAACTTTCAAGGCGCGCAGCGGTATTCCCGGCGTAGGAGGCGTGGGTTTTTTGGGGGCGCGTGTAGGAACTGGCGAAGGTTGCGATCTTTTGACCTGGCGTCTGGGAAAGATCGCAGCCCCCGCTCCTAGAGAAATTTAGTGTTTGGACTTGTCGTTCTGCGAGGAGAGTTGATGCAGATGACGCCGCGACAGAGCGAGAAAACGCGGTGTCGGGCCGACGTCTTCGTAGAGCGGGTCACCCTCTTCATCGGTGGCCACCACTTGCGAGCCCTTGATGTAAGGGAAGCTGGCTTCCAGTTCTTCCAGCGCCGCCCCGATCAATTCGCCGAGCAGTTCCTCGGGTTGGCGCTTGGGGTACATCTCGCAGATCGCCGCCAGTCGTGCGGCGGCCTCCACGTCCAGGTGAATGGTATAGCCGGTCTGGGTCAGGCAACCCTTGGCGTTTTCTTCCCAGTGTTGGGCGAGCTCACGGATTTTCATGATGGCCTCAATAGCCCGCGGATGGCAGGCGCGCAGAGTGACAAGCCGTTGTGTGGCTTACTGTTAAGACTAGCTTTGTCCGACAAGGTTTAATGTCCCCTCGTCGCTTGTCATAAACGTCTTGCGTCGGCACTCTCTGTAAAACGTCTAACCCAAGAGCTGTCCGGACCTTTTGCTGGAGAACTGCTGATGACCGATATCGATGCACGCTTGCGCGAGGATGTTCACTTGCTCGGCGAGCTGCTGGGCAACACCATCCGCGAACAGTACGGGGACAGGTTTCTCGACAAGATCGAGCAGATCCGCAAGGGTGCCAAGGCCGATCGACGCGGCTCCATGGACGCCGAACTGAGCGCCAGCCTCAATCAGTTGGGCGAGGACGAACTGCTGCCGGTGGCGCGGGCGTTCAATCAGTTCCTCAACCTGGCCAACATCGCCGAGCAGTATCAACTTATCCACCGACGCGAAGAGTCCAAACCGGCACCGTTCGAGGCGCGGGTGTTGCCCGAACTGCTTGCTCGATTGCGGGCCGAGGGCCATGGCGCCGAGTCCCTGGCGCGGCAATTGGGACGGCTGGAAATCGAACTGGTGCTCACCGCCCACCCCACGGAAGTGGCCCGGCGCACGCTGATCCAGAAATACGATGCCATCGCCGCGCAACTGGCGGCCCAGGACCACCGCGATCTCACCAGCGCCGAGCGTGCGCAGATCCACGAGCGTCTGCAACGGCTGATCGCCGAAGCCTGGCACACCGAAGAAATACGCCGCACCCGGCCGACCCCGGTGGACGAGGCCAAGTGGGGCTTTGCGGTGATCGAACATTCGCTGTGGCAAGCCATTCCCAACTACCTGCGCAAGGCCGATCAGGCCCTGCATGCCGCCACCGGCTTGCGCCTGCCGCTGGAGGCTGCACCGATCCGCTTTGCCTCGTGGATGGGCGGGGACCGGGATGGCAACCCCAATGTCACCGCTGCGGTAACCCGCGAAGTGCTGTTGCTGGCGCGGTGGATGGCGGCGGATCTGTACCTGCGCGACGTTGATCACCTGGCGGCTGAGCTGTCCATGCAAAAAGCCAGCGAGGCTTTGCGCGCCCAGGCCGGTGACAGCGCTGAACCCTACCGTGCCGTGCTCAAGCAATTGCGTGAACGCCTGCGCGCCACGCGCAATTGGGCGCACGCGTCCCTGAAAGTCACTACCCCAGCCTCTGCCGATGTGTTGCAGAACAACCGCGAACTGCTGGACCCGCTGGAGCTTTGCTACCAGTCCCTGCACGAGTGCGGCATGGGCGTGATCGCCGACGGGCCGCTGCTCGACTGCTTGCGCCGGGCGGTGACGTTCGGGTTGTTCCTGGTGCGCCTCGATGTGCGCCAGGACTCCACGCGCCACAGCGCAGCCATGACTGAAATCACTGACTACCTGGGCCTGGGCCGCTATGAGGACTGGCGCGAGGAGCAGCGCATCAGCTTTCTGCTGGAGGAGCTGAACAACCGGCGTCCGCTTTTGCCCGCTCATTTCAAACCGTCGGCCGATACCGCGGAAGTCCTGGCCACGTGCCGGGAAGTGGCGGCGGCGCCGGCGGCGTCCCTGGGCTCGTACGTGATCTCGATGGCGGGCGCTGCTTCCGATGTGCTCGCGGTGCAGCTCTTGTTGAAAGAGGCCGGCGTGTTGCGACCCATGCGGGTGGTGCCGCTGTTCGAAACCCTGGCCGACCTGGACAACGCCGGGCCGGTGATCGAGCAATTGTTGCTGCTGCCGGGCTATCGCTCGCGGCTGCAAGGGCCTCAGGAGGTGATGATCGGCTATTCCGATTCGGCCAAGGATGCCGGCACGACAGCGGCGGCCTGGGCACAGTATCGGGCCCAGGAGCGGCTGGTGGACATTTGTCGCGAACAGCAAGTCGAACTGTTGTTGTTCCATGGCCGCGGAGGCACTGTGGGGCGTGGCGGCGGTCCGGCTCACGCGGCGATTCTGTCGCAACCGCCGGGTTCGGTGGCCGGGCGGTTCCGTACCACTGAGCAGGGTGAAATGATTCGTTTCAAATTTGGCCTGCCGGACATCGCCGAACAGAATCTCAATCTGTACCTCGCCGCCGTGCTGGAAGCGACACTGCTGCCACCGCCGCCGCCCACTCCTCAGTGGCGTCATCTGATGGATGAACTGGCGGCCGACGGGGTCAAGGCTTACCGCGCCGTGGTGCGGGAAAATCCGCAATTCGTCGAGTACTTCCGCCAGTCCACACCGGAGCAGGAGCTGGGCCGTCTGCCGCTGGGCAGCCGGCCGGCCAAGCGCCGGGCCGGAGGCATCGAAAGCCTGCGGGCGATCCCGTGGATCTTCGGCTGGACCCAGACGCGCCTGATGCTGCCGGCCTGGCTCGGCTGGGAGACCGCCCTGGGCAAGGCGCTGGAGCGCGGGGAGGGTGAGTTGCTGGGGCAGATGCGCGAGCAATGGCCGTTTTTCCGCACCCGCATCGACATGCTGGAGATGGTGCTGGCCAAGGCTGACGCGGACATTGCGCGCTCCTACGATGAGCGTTTGGTCGAACCTGGGTTGCTACCGTTGGGCGAGCATTTACGCGACCTATTGTCGCAGGCGTGCGCGGTGGTCCTGGGGTTGACCGGCCAGTCGCAGCTACTGGCACATAGCCCTGACACTCTGGAATTCATTCGCCTGCGTAACACCTACCTCGACCCGTTGCACCTGTTGCAGGCTGAACTGCTTGCCCGTTCGCGGCAGCAGGACGTTGCCCAGGGCAGCCCCGTGGAACAGGCGCTTCTGGTGTCTGTGGCGGGGATTGCCGCCGGTTTGCGCAACACCGGCTAAGGTTAAGCGGCGTACCGAAACGGCCCGCCCGGTATCCCCCGGGCGGAGGCCGGGTGGGCAGGGAAGAGGTCGGTCGGGCGACAGTTTGTTGTCCGGTTGCGACGATCGCCACCTCCTCCCAAGGTCGCGTCAGGCGCGGGTTCCTTCGACTTTCGGCGGCTTGTGTGGGTCGGGCCTGCTGTGTATCTTGATCAGCCTTTGGCCGTTTGGGCGGTCACGATCCTGTTTTCCGAGATTGGCCCCACGAGGCGAATCCGAGCGTTTACATAAAAAAATTGAGGAGCACATCGATGCGCGTCATTCTGCTGGGAGCTCCCGGGGCCGGTAAAGGTACTCAGGCAAAGTTCATCACCGAAAAATTCGGTATCCCGCAAATCTCCACTGGCGACATGCTGCGTGCCGCGGTCAAGGCCGGCACCGAGCTGGGCGTCAAGGCCAAGAGCATCATGGATGCCGGCGGCCTGGTGTCGGATGACCTGATCATCGCGCTGGTCCAGGATCGCATCGCTCAAGCCGATTGCGCCAACGGCTTCCTGTTCGACGGTTTCCCGCGCACCATTCCGCAGGCCGAAGCCTTGGTTACGGCTGGCGTGGAGCTGGATCACGTTGTCGAAATCGCCGTCGACGACGAAGAGATCGTTCAACGCATTGCCGGTCGTCGTGTCCACGAGCCGTCCGGCCGTGTCTACCACACCGTCTATAACCCGCCGAAACTCGCCGGCAAGGACGACATCACCGGTGAAGCACTGGTGCAGCGCAAGGACGACACCGAAGAAACCGTGCGCCATCGCCTGTCGGTCTACCACTCCCAGACCAAGCCGCTGGTGGAGTTCTACCAGAAGCTGTCCGCCAAGACCCAAGGCAAGCCCAAGTACAGCTACATCGCCGGCGTTGGTTCGGTTGAAGCGATCACCGGCAAGGTGCTTGAAGCACTGAGCTGACAAGTCTGCTGTGCAGCAAATAACAACGGCCCGCTTGCGGGCCGTTGTTGTTTATACTGGCGCACTTTTCCCCATCTGATTTACGGACACACCGATGAGCACCTTGCTGGCCCTGGATACCGCGACTGAAGCTTGCTCCGTTGCCTTGCTGCACGACGGCAAGGTCACGAGCCATTACGAGGTGATCCCGCGCTTGCACGCCCAGAAGCTGCTGCCGATGATCCAGCAATTGCTCAGCGATGCTGGGACCACCTTGCAGGCGGTGGATGCGATTGCCTTTGGTCGTGGGCCGGGAGCGTTCACTGGCGTGCGCATTGCCGTCGGCGTGGTGCAGGGCCTGGCGTTTGCCCTGGAGCGGCCGGTGCTGCCGGTGTCCAACCTGGCGGTACTCGCCCAGCGCGCCTTGCGTGAACAGGGCGTCAGCCAGGTCGCGGCGGCGATCGATGCGCGCATGGATGAGGTGTATTGGGGCTGCTACCGCGAGTCCGAGGGTGAGATGCGCCTGGTGGGCGCCGAAGCGGTGCTCCCCCCCGAAGCGGCGGCGTTGCCTGCCAACGCCAGCGGCGACTGGTTCGGCGCCGGTACCGGTTGGGGCTACGGCGAGCGGATTGCCGTCCCCCTCAGCGGCCAGGACGCCTCGATGCTGCCCCATGCCGAAGACCTGCTGACCCTGGCCCGCTTCGCCTGGGAGCGCGGCGAAGCCATTCCGGCCGACGATGCACAACCGGTGTACTTACGGGACAAGGTTGCAACACCCAAATCCGAACGGTAGACCCAGGCGTTGTGAGAGCAAAGCTTGCTCGCGATACGGGGGCCCCGGTTCTCCGGCGGACCGCGTCATCTTCATCGCGGGCAAGCCTTGCTCCTACAAAGTCATTTGCTCCCCCAAAAGTCACGCCCAATATTACCAGTCGTCATTTTTTCGAGCCGGTTTTAAACCTTTTTGACTTTATGTGCTCTAGTTATCACTTGCGCATTTGCGCGGCTGTGAAAGTGCCGCTAAATTGCCATCATTGATACCGAGCATTCTGTTATGCGTATAGACGGCGTTTCATCCCAGTCCTACCCCATCAAACGCAGGCCTCGTGCAGGCAAAGTTGCTGCGGATGAGTCCTTCGATGACATCGATGGCGAACTGGAATTTCCGTCCGAAGAGCAGTTGGCCGCTCGCGCTGCCAAAGCCTCGGCGCAACGCCTGAGCAATCTTCCGGCCCGTCAGCAAGACATGCTGTATCACCGCGCCATGAGCCGCAGTGTATCCGCGGCCCTGGCCAGCTACCTGAGCACTGCCGGTTTCGTTGACTGGGATATGGAAGTGCTGGGACTCGACCTCTACATCTGATGGGGTTGCCTTACTACCTGGGCTGCCCGTCCTGGAGCGAAAACGCCTGGCGCGATTATCTTTATCCGCAAGACGCCAAAAGCTCCGATTTCCTGAAACTCTATTCTCAAGTGTTCAATGCCGTGGAAGGCAATACGACCTTCTACGCCAGCCCCTCTGCGGCCATCGTTCAGCGCTGGGCGCAGACCATGCCCGAGTAGTTTCGCTTCACCGCCAAGTTGCCCGGTGACATCAGCCACAATGGCGATTTGCGTGAGCACCTGACGGCCATCGAAACCTTCGTGCAATTGCTCAGCCCCCTGGGCGAACGGGTTTCACCGTTCTGGTTGCAGCTATCCAAGGCCTTTACCCCGAATCGCTTGCCGGAGCTGGCGGGCTTCATCGATGCCTTTGAGCGACCCTTGGCCGTGGAGGTCCGTCACGGTGACTTCTTTGCCAAAGGCGATGCCGAACGACAGCTCAACCGCCTGCTCCTTGATCGCGGGGTAGAACGCATCTGTCTGGATCCCCGGGCATTGTTCAGTTGCACCTCGACCGATCCTGCCGTGCTCCATGCTCAATCGAAGAAACCGCGCGTACCGCCCCGGCCGACCGCGTTCACCCACTGCCCGCAGGTGCGTTTCATCGGCCATCCAGTGCTGGAGGCCAACGAACCGTTCCTGACCCCCTGGGTGGAAAAAATCGCCGGGTGGATCGAAGAGGGGCGCACGCCTTATATCTTTCTGCACACCGCCGACAACGTGCTGGCGGCCAAACTCGCGCAACACTTTCATCGCCGATTGATGAGCCGTTTGCCTGGCTTGCCGGCCCTGCCTGAGCTATACAGAGAGCCCGCCGCCGAGCAACTGGGTTTGCTCTGAGGCAAAATTTCTCTGCCCAGGAGTGATTTCCATGGATGCGCAAACCCGTCGAGCCCAGGCCTTCAAAGCCTTGCATGAACGCGAAGGCGCGTTCGTCATTCCCAACCCGTGGGACGCCGGTTCGGCAAAGATGCTTGCCAGTCTCGGCTTCGAGGCCCTGGCCACCACCAGTGCCGGTTACGCTTTTTCCCTGGGACGGCCCGATGGTGCGGCGGGGCTGGATGACACCCTGGCCAATGTCCGGGCGATTGTGGCGGCCACTGACTTGCCAGTGGCGGTCGATCTGGAGAACGGCTTCGCCGATGCCCCCGAGGCGTGCGCCAGCAGCCTGATCCGCGCGGCGCAGGCCGGCGCGGTGGGTGGCTCGATCGAAGATGCCACAGGGCGCGAAGACAGCCCGATCTATGGCTTCGAGCATGCCGTGGCGCGGGTTAAAGCTGCGGCTGACGCGGTGCGCAGTCTGCCGTATCCCTTTGTGCTGACCGCCCGGGCGGAGAATTTTCTGCACGGCAAGCCCGACCTGGATGACACCATTGCCCGCCTGAAGGCGTTCGCCGATGCCGGTGCCGACGTGCTGTATGCCCCAGGCTTGAGCTCGGCCGAGCAGGTGCTGGCGGTGGTCCGGGCGCTGGCGCCGAAACCGGTGAATGTGTTGATGTCCGGGGCGCTGGACCTGACGGTTGCGCAGCTGAGCGAGATGGGCGTCAAGCGCATCAGTGTCGGGTCCGCGCTGGCCCTGGCGGCGTATGGCGAGTTTTTCCGCGCCGCCGAGGAAATCCGCGAACAGGGCTCGTTCACCTTCACCCGTCGTTCGATGCCCTTCAACCAGGCCAACCAATTATTCAAGGGTTGAGGCCCGAGGCATTGTCGTGCGGGTTTTGAAAGGTTTTACGCTATTGGTGCTGGTTGTTGGCGTCGCAGTCCTGGGGGTATGGCGCGGTTGGCTGTCGGTGCCGGCACAATGGAATCCCTGGGCGCCCCTGGACGTCAATGCGCCGCCGAACCTGCTGACCCGTTACAAACTCATGGCCCTGCGCAACGATCCGCAGTTATGCGACCAGGCGCTCGCGACCTCGGGGCTGCGGGCCACCCGCCAGGCCGACAGCAGTCCCCAGGCCAGTTGCCCGCTGAGCAATGTGCTGAGGGTGCAGGGCGGCGAGGTGGCGTTGAGCAGCAGCTTCCTGGCCAGTTGCCCGCTGGCGGTGGCGTTCGCCTTGTTTGAACGTCACGCGCTGCAGCCGGCGGCGCTGGCGACCTATGGGCAGGAAGTGGTGCAGGTCGATCATCTGGGCAGTTTCGCCTGTCGCAATATGTACGGTCGGGAGAGCGGGGCGCGCAGCCAGCATGCCACGGCCAGTGCGCTGGATATCGCCGGGTTTCGCCTGGCGGACGGCCGTCGCGTGAACGTGCTCAAGGACTGGCCGAAGGACAACACCCACGCCCAATTCCTGCGCCAGGTGCGCGACGGTGCCTGTGACGTGTTCAATGTGGTCTTGAGTCCGGATTACAACGCGGCGCACCGCAACCATTTTCATCTGGATGTCGGGCCGTGGTGGATTTGCCGTTGATTCAGGCGGCGATGCGCAGGTTCTGCAACACGATCGGGCGTGCCCAGCGGGTATCGAAGTCCAGTTGCTTCTGCTGTGCCACCAGTTCCTCTTCCGGGAACGGCGGGAACGGCTTGTCCAGCAGGTCCAGTTCGAATTCGGCAATCGGCAGGTGCAGTGGACGTGGCTGAGGCGCAGGTCCCGGTTCTGGCAGCGGTTGGCCGGCGGCAAGCACCAGAGGGCGAACCCAGTTGCTTTCGAAGGTCTGCTGTTTTTGCTGGGTGGCGATTTCTTCCGGCGGGAACGGCGGGAAGGGTTTGTCCAGCAGGTCGAGTTCAAATTCAGCGATTGGCAGGAACAGCGGCTCAGGCGGTTTGACTTGGGTTTCTGTCACTTGGCAGTTGCGCTGGCTGACAATGTGCTCGAGCAATTCGGCGCCGAGGGTCGGTTCAACAGCCTCATCGAGGGCAACTGGCTGGTAGCTGCCAGGCGCCGGTGCGTTATCACCCAGTTGATCGGCCAGGGCCCGGGCAAAAAAATCCTGCCACAGGTGACTGACGCCGCTCAGGGCTTGGGTGTTGCGCAGGCTGTAATCGCCGTAAGGGGAGATGACGCCTATCGATGTGGATTGAATGTCTGACATTTTTCTCGGTCGACGCTCAGCTCTGGCAAAATACCGTTCACCGTTGTTATCGGCCGTTTTTGCCGATCCTTAATTTTTTGAGCATGTTTCCAAGAATGAACAACTTCCATGAGTGATCAACCCGCGGCCTGCCGCATCCATGTTGAGGCCCTGGCCCCGGCCTTCCAGCCGCAGGCCGAGCACTGGGCACAGCGCCTTGACCTGCCGTTGCAGGTGGACGATGGCGAGTTTGCCTTGCAGGTCGGTGAGCAGGGGTTGCAATTGCAGCAACTGGGGCCGGATGCGCCGGGACCGGTGCGGGTGGACTTCGTCGAAGGCGGCGCGGCCCATCGCCGCTTGTACGGCGGCGGTAGCGGCCAGATGATCGCCAAAGCCGTCGGTGTGGCCCAGGGCGTACGTCCGCGTGTGCTGGATGCCACGGCCGGGTTGGGCAAGGATGCGTTTGTGCTGGCCAGCCTGGGCTGTGAAATGAGCCTGATCGAGCGCCAGCCGCTGATCGGCGCATTGCTTGAGGATGGCCTGGCCCGAGGCGCGGAGGACTTCGACGTGGCGCCGATCGTCGCCCGCATGCGGTTGCTCAAGGGCAATTCCATCGAGGTGATGCGCAACTGGCAAGGCGAGCCGCCCCAGGTGATCTACCTGGACCCGATGTTCCCTCATCGTGAGAAAACGGCCCTGGTGAAGAAGGAAATGCGCCTGTTCCGGCCGCTGGTGGGCGACGACCTGGACGCTCCGGCGTTGTTGGCCGCGGCCCTGGCCCTGGCGACTCACCGCGTCGTGGTCAAGCGCCCGCGCAAGGCACCGTGCATCGAAGGGCCAAAACCCAGCCACGGGCTCGAGGGTAAATCCAGCCGCTACGACATCTATCCCAAGAAGGCGCTCAAGGCCTGAGACCGCGTCGCCTCCATCGCGAGCAGGCTCGCTCCCACAGATGTGTGTTGTGTTAACTACACCTTACCCTGTGGGAGCGAGCCTGCTCGCGATGAGGCCCGCCCAGCCGGCGAGAATCTATCAGATGATCTGCGGCCGATAAGCGCGCATAAACAACCCCACCACTTCCTCGACATGAGCCTCGGCCGCTGCGGCTTCCAACGGTGCGCCGCAGCCATACAGCAAGCGGAAATTCGCCGCGCCCTTGATCAGGCAGAAGAAGTGCTCCGCCGCATTGCGCGGTTTGTCGATGCTCAGGGCGCCGCTCTGGTTGACCTTGTTCAGCAGCCTTTCCATGCCTGAGAGCATCCGTTGCGGGCCTGCTTCGAAGAAGATCGTCGACAGCTGCGGGTCCTGACTGCCCAAGGCCATGATCAACCGATGCAGGTTCACCGATTCGTCGCTGTTGATCAGTTGGTGAAAACCACGGGCAATGTTCAGCAACACATGTTCGATCGGCACGCCGTCAGGCCATTCGAAGAAAAGCGGCGGCACTTGCTCTTCACACTTGGCCACAACGGCAGCGGAAAACAGCGTTTCCTTGTCGTTGAAGTGGCTGTAGACCGTCAGCTTCGACACACCGGCCTCGGTGGCGACCGCGTCCATGCTGGTGTTGGCATACCCCAGGCTGACGAAGAGTTTTTTTGCCGCGTCGAGAATGGCCTGGCGCTTGGCCAGATCCTTCGGACGGCCTGGGCCGTTGGGAGGTGAAAGATTGTTCGACATTATTCGCTTTTAATACTGGACTGGTGAGTTTGCTATTAATAACATACTCGTCAGTATAATTATTCCAAGCACCATTAGCGAAAGGTCACTCGCCATGTTCCGCTATGCCTTGCCCCTCGCCCTGCCAGTGAGCCTGGTTTTTTTATTGTCTGCGTGTGGTCAGGACGAACCCGTGTCCCTTGCCGTGCGCCCCGCCATGGTGGTGCAGCCAGAGCCTTCGGGCCAGGCGATGGAAAGTTATCCGGGGGAAGTCAGGGCGCGATTCGAGCCAGACCTGGCCTTTCGCATCGGCGGCAAAGTAAGCCGACGACTGGTCGAGGAGGGCCAGCGAGTCAAGGCCAACCAGCCCCTGGCCGAGCTCGATCCCCAGGACGTGCGCCTGCAGCTGGAAGCCACCCGTGCCCAGGTCGCCGCCGCCGAAGCCAACCTGAACCTGGTGCGCGCTGAACGTGATCGCTACAAAACCTTGATGGAGCGGCAGATGGTCAGCCGCTCCCAGTACGACAGCGCAGAAAACCTCTACCGCTCCGGTGCCGCGCGGCTCAAGCAGATCAAGGCTGAATTCGATGTCGCCAGCAACCAGGCCAGTTACTCGGTGCTGCGTGCGCCTCAGGATGGCGTGGTTGCCCGGCGTTCAGTGGAGGTCGGGCAGGTGGTGTCGGCCGGTCAAACGGTCTTCACCCTCGCCACTGACGGCGAGCGTGAAGTGCTGATCAGCCTGCCGGAGCAGGGCTTTGGCCGGTTCAAGATTGGCCAGCCGGTCTCGGTGGAGTTATGGAGCCAGCCCGATCAGCGTTTCAGCGGGCGCATCCGCGAACTGTCGCCAGCCGCCGATCCCAGATCCCGCACCTTCGCCGCTCGCGTTGCCTTCACCGCCGGCAGTGTTCCGGCTGAGTTGGGCCAGAGTGCCCGAGTGTTTATCCAGACCGGCGACCAGGTGTCGCTGTCGGTGCCGCTGTCGGCACTCACCGCCGAGAACGGCGCCACTTACGTGTGGGTAGTCAACGGCAATAACACCCTGAAAAAAGTCCCGGTGCGCGTCGGCCCGTTTGGCGAAAAAACCGTTCCGGTGCTTGAAGGGCTGAGCCCCAATGACTGGGTCGTCGCAGCCGGTGTGCACGTGCTCCTCGACGGCCAGCAGGTGCGGCCGGTGGATCGCTCCAACCGCGTGGTCAATCTGGCGGCCAAGGAGTAATCCCCGATGGGCTTCAATCTTTCCGAATGGGCGCTGCGTAACCGCCAGATCGTCCTGTTCCTGATGTTGCTGCTGGCAATCGTCGGCGCGCTTTCCTACACCAAGCTCGGCCAGAGCGAAGACCCGCCGTTTACCTTCAAGGCCATGGTCATTCGCACCAACTGGCCGGGGGCTACGGCCGAGGAGGTTTCTCGCCAGGTCACCGAACGCATCGAAAAGAAACTGATGGAAACCGGCGATTACGAAAGAATCGTCTCGTTCTCCCGCCCGGGCGAATCCCAGGTGACGTTCATGGCCCGCGATTCCCTGCATTCGGCGCAGATTCCCGAGTTGTGGTACCAGATCCGCAAGAAGGTCAGTGACATCCGTCACACCTTGCCACCGGGCATCCAGGGGCCGTTTTTCAACGATGAGTTCGGCACCACCTTCGGCAATATCTATGCGCTGACTGGCGATGGTTTTGACTACGGCGTGCTCAAGGATTACGCCGATCGCATCCAGATCCAACTGCAACGGGTCAAGGATGTGGGCAAGGTCGAACTGCTGGGTTTGCAGGACGAGAAAATCTGGATCGAACTGTCGAACGTTAAGCTGGCGACCCTCGGCGTGCCGCTGGCGGCAGTCCAGCAGGCGTTGGAAGAGCAGAACGCAATATCGACCGCAGGCTTTTTCGAAACCGGCAGCGAGCGGGTCCAGCTACGGGTATCGGGAAATTTTCAGACAGTGGAAGAGATCCGCGACTTTCCCATTCGTGTCGCTGATCGCACGTTCCGTATCGGCGATGTCGCCGATGTTCATCGCGGTTTCAACGATCCGCCAGCCCCGCGCATGCGCTTCATGGCCGAAGATGCCATTGGTCTGGCCGTGGCGATGAAGGACGGCGGCGACATTCTGATTCTGGGCAAGGCCCTGGAGGCGGAGTTTGCCCGTATCCAGAACAACCTGCCGGCCGGCATGCAATTACGTAAGGTCTCGGACCAGCCGGCGGCGGTGAAAACCGGTGTTGGCGAGTTCGTCCAGGTGCTGGTGGAGGCCCTGACGATCGTGTTGCTGGTGAGCTTCTTCTCCCTCGGGCTGCGAACCGGGATGGTGGTCGCCCTGGCGATTCCGCTGGTGCTGGCGATGACCTTCGCCGCGATGTATTACCTGGGCATTGGCCTGCACAAGATTTCCCTTGGCGCGCTGGTGTTGGCGTTGGGTCTGCTGGTGGATGACGCGATCATCGCGGTCGAGATGATGGCGATCAAAATGGAGCAGGGCTTCGACCGGATCAAGGCCGCCAGCTATGCCTGGACCAGCACCGCGTTCCCGATGCTCACCGGTACGCTGATCACCGCTGCGGGTTTCCTGCCGATCGCCACGGCGCAGTCAGGCACCGGCGAGTACACCCGTTCGATTTTCCAGGTCGTCACCCTGGCGCTGCTGGCCTCCTGGGTGGCCGCGGTGGTGTTCGTGCCGTACCTGGGGGATAAACTGCTGCCGGACCTGGCGAAAATTCATGCCGCCAAACACGGCACCGCTGATGGCCAGTTCGACCCCTACGGCACGCCGTTCTACCAGCGTGTCCGGCGCTTGGTGGAGTGGTGCGTGCGGCGGCGCAAAACCGTCATCGTGCTGACCGTGCTGTTATTTGTGGGCTCGGTGGCGCTGTTCCGTTTCGTGCCACAACAGTTCTTCCCGGCCTCGGGGCGACTTGAGCTGATGGTCGACCTGAAGCTGGCCGAAGGCGCGTCCCTGAGCAACACCGCCGAGCAGGTCAAGCGCCTTGAAGCGCTGCTCAAGGACCACGCGGGCATCGACAACTACGTGGCTTATGTCGGCACCGGTTCACCGCGTTTCTACCTGCCGCTGGATCAACAACTGCCGGCACCCAGCTTCGCCCAGTTCGTGGTGCTGGCCAAGACCATCGAAGACCGCGAGCCCCTGCGCAGCTGGTTGATCACCACGTTGAACGAGCAGTTCCCGGCCCTGCGCTCGCGGGTCACGCGCCTGGAAAATGGCCCGCCAGTGGGTTATCCGGTGCAGTTTCGCGTGACCGGTGAGCACATCGAACAAGTCCGGGCCCTGGCGCGGAAAGTGGCGACCAAGGTTCGTGAAAATCCCTACGTGGCCAACGTGCATCTGGATTGGGAAGAGCCGAGCAAGGTGGTGTACCTGAACGTCGATCAGGACCGCGCCCGAGCGTTGGGCGTGAGTACGGCTAACCTGTCGAGCTTTTTGCGCAGTTCCCTCACCGGCTCCAGCGTCAGCCAATACCGGGAAGACAACGAACTGATCGAGATTCTGCTGCGCGGCACGGTGCATGAGCGCACCGAATTGTCCCTGCTGCCGAGCCTGGCGGTGCCGACCGACAATGGCACAAGCGTTGCGCTGTCGCAGATCGCGACGCTGGAATACGGCTTCGAAGAAGGCGTTATCTGGCACCGCAATCGCCTGCCAAGTGTGACCGTGCGGGCTGATATCTATGGCAAGGAACAACCGGCGACCCTGGTGCAGCAGATCTTCCCGACCCTGGCCCCGATTCGTGCCGAGCTGCCGGACGGTTATCTGCTGGAAGTGGGCGGTACGGTAGAGGATGCCGCCCGTGGCCAGCAATCGGTGAACGCCGGCGTGCCGCTGTTCATCGTCGTGGTGCTGACCTTGCTGATGCTGCAACTGCGCAGTTTTTCCCGCACGGCCATGGTGTTTCTCACCGCGCCCCTGGGCCTGATCGGTGTCACGCTGTTCCTGCTGGTGTTCCGCCAGCCGTTCGGTTTCGTCGCCATGCTGGGCACCATCGCCTTGTCGGGGATGATCATGCGCAACTCGGTGATTCTGGTGGACCAGATCGAACAGGACATCAAGGCGGGGCTCGCCCCATGGCAGGCGATCATCGAAGCCACTGTGCGACGGTTCCGCCCGATTGTGCTCACCGCGCTGGCGGCGGTGCTGGCGATGATTCCGCTGTCACGCAGCCTGTTCTTTGGCCCGATGGCGGTGGCGATCATGGGCGGGCTGATCGTGGCGACGGCGTTGACGCTGTTGTTCCTGCCGGCGTTGTATGCGGCGTGGTTCAGGGTCAAGAAGACCTGACACGATCCTGATAGCACTGAAGATCGAATGTGGGAGCGAGCCTGCTCGCGATGGCGGAATATCAGTCAACACAGATGTTATGGCTGATACCGCTATCGCGAGCAGGCTCGCTCCCACAGTTGTTTTGCGCTGAATCTCAGAGCGTACCAAACACCTTCTTGGCCAAACTGCTCGCCGCCGCCGCAGGGTTCTGGCGGATGGTGGCTTCCTGTTTACCGATCATCTCGAACAAACCGTCTAGCGCTTGTTCGGTCACGTAGTTTTCGATGTTGGCGCTTTTGGCGTCCAGCACGCCGAAGGTCGCCGCTTGGCCTGCGAACGTGTTGTATTTCTGCGCCAGACCAACCTTGTCGGTGGCTTGCTTGACGATGGGCAGGAACTTGGCGCGGATCTGCTCGCGGCTGCTCTTGTTCAGGTACTGCGTGGCGGAATCGTTGCCGCCGCTCAGGATCCCCTTGGCATCGCTCACACTCATGTTCTTCACGGCATTGACCAGGATCGGCTGGGCCTGGACCACAGCGGCTTCAGCGGCCTGGTTCATGCTGGCTTCCAGTTGTTCGACCTGATCGCCCATGCCAAAGGCTTTCATCTTGCTGGCGACTTTACCGAGCTTGCCCGGCAGTTCGATCTTTACCTCGGGATTGTTGCTGAAGCCACCGGGTGTGCCCAACTGCTTGACGGCTACTTGGGCGCCCTGGGTCAGTGCGTCCTTGAGGCCGCCGGTGGCGTCCTTCTGCGAGAGGTCGGCCAGGGACAGGGCCATGGTGTTGGCGCAGAACAACAGGCCGGCGCACAGGCTGGTGAAACGGAGCGTAGAGCGGAGCATGGCAGCTTCCTTGGAAAAATTAGAAAGAGAAATCAGCGGGCGGCGTTGACGCGGATCTTCAGCGGCTGTGGATCTTTGCCATCGAGCTGCACGGTGTGTTGTTCGGTGGTGATGAACATCAACTGGCCGTCCACTTCAATGCGCGCGCTCACAGCATAGCGATGGCCGGGTTTGACCTGGGCCGGATCATAGCTGAGGTGAAACGGCAGCGGGACCTGGCCCTTGACCGGACCGCTCTGTTCATCGAGCACCACCGCGGGGGCGTCGGCCAGGGACACATCCTGCAGGCTCACGCTTAAGACAGCGGTGGGCGGCAGGGCGATGCGCTGCAGGTAGAACACTTCACCGTCGAGACTGTTTTTGCTCGCCAGCGGTGCGCTGGAGCAGGCACTGAGTAACGTGGCAACGGCGACGAGAAGAAGCTTTTTCATTGGGGGCATTTCCATATTGAGGGCGCCAGAGAGAACCTGGCGCCTGTGGGGTCAGTCCGCAACCACCGGGATGACCTGATCTGCCGCATCTTCACTGCGATGCAACGCCACCTGACGGATCGACAAACGGATCTCCGCCGGCAGGACCCGCTTGGCCGCACCTTCGGCCAGTTCACCCAGCAGCTCGTGATAGCTTAGCTTGCCCGCTTCGTCCCGGCGCAGTACGTCCAGGTCCAGCATTGTCTGGATGAAATGCCGGAACAGGCTCTTGTCGAAGAACTCCGGTGCGTTCAAGCCGTGCAGGATCGACAGGCGCTGGGCCATGACCGTACAGAGGTCTTCCAGTTCTTCGGCGCTGATGCTGTTCTGGCCGCTGTTGAGCAGCAGGGAGACGGTCATGTAGAAGCGCTGCAAGGTCTGCGCGATGCTCTTGGACAACAGGGTCAGCAGCACGAAATGCCGTGAGCTCGGGGCCGGGCGCAGATACAGGTCTTTTTCGAAACGCAGCAGCCCTTGTTCGACGAACGCTTCGAGCCATTGGTCGACCACGGCGTCCAGTTCTTCCAGTGACCAGCGAATGAACAATTCCGATTGCAGATAGGGGTACAAGGCGCGGGTGTAGCGCAGGATCTGTTCGCGGCTCATGCGCGAAGTGCTTTGGAAGAAACTCGCCAGCAACGCCGGCAGGGCAAAGATGTGCAGCACGTTGTTGCGGTAGTAGGTCATCAGGACGGCATTCTGCTCGTCCAGATACAGAATCTTGCCCAGGGCATCGCTCTGTTCCGACAGCAGGTGCATGCCTTTGACGTGCTCGATCAGCGCTCGACCATCGCCCTCGGGCAAGGTGGTGTGAGGCGAGTACGGCACTTTGCGCAACAACGCCAGGTACAGGTCCAGCACCCGGGCCATGGCACGGTCGTCCAGGGCCAGGCGGCTGGTGGACAGCAGCGCCAGGGCGACCAGGTTGACCGGGTTGATGGCCGCCGCTTCGTTCAGGTGCCGGGCCACCCGCTCGCCGAGGCGGTGGGTGGTTGCGTTGAGCCAGGCCGGTTTGAATTGCGGGCCCAGCTCCTGTTGGCGCCAACCCGGCTGTTCGCCGTCGAGAAACTCCGCCAGTTTGATCGGCTCACCGAAGTTCACCGCTACTTGGCCGAAGCGCTGCTTGAGGGCGCCGATGACCTTGAAAATGTCGAAGATCGATTCTTTCTTCTTGCTCGCCCCACGCAGTTCACCCAGGTAGGTGCGGCCTTCCAGGACGCGCTCATAGCCGATGTAGACCGGCACGAACACGATGGGCATGCGCGATGAGCGCAGGAAGCTGCGCAAGGTGATGGCGAGCATGCCGGTCTTGGGTTGCAGCATGCGTCCGGTGCGCGAGCGACCGCCCTCGACGAAATACTCCACCGGAAAGCCTTTGGTGAACAGTGTGTGCAGGTATTCGTTGAACACCGCGGTATAGAGCGGGTTGCCCTTGAAGGTGCGACGCATGAAAAACGCCCCGCCCCGACGCAGCAGACCGCCGATCACCGGCATGTTGAGGTTGATGCCGGCGGCGATGTGCGGCGGGGTCAGGCCGTTGCGAAACAGCAGGTACGACAGCAGCAGGTAGTCGATATGGCTGCGGTGGCACGGTACGTAGATGACTTCGTGGCCCTGGGCGACCTTCTGCACGCCTTCGATGTGGTTGACCTTGATGCCGTCGTAGATCTTGTTCCAGAACCAGCTCAGCACCACTTCCAGGAAACGGATCGCGGTGTAGGTGTAGTCCGAGGCGATTTCGTTGCCGTAACGCAGCGCTTGGGCCTTGGCTTTTTCCGGGGTGATTTTTTCCCGCTCGGCCTCGTCGGCAATCGCCTGTTTGACCAGCGGCTGGTTCAGCAGCCCCTTGACCAGATTGCGTCGGTGGGAAATGTCCGGGCCAATGACCGCCGCTTTCAAGTTGCGAAAATGTATCCGCAGGATCCGCTGGGCCATGCGCACGGTGCGTTCGTGGCCCTTGTCGTGCTCGATCAGTTCGCGCAAATGGATCGGCGCGGAAAACTGCACGCGGGTCTTGCGCCCCAGGATCATGATGCTCAGCAAGCGCCGCAGCCGGCCAGTGACGGCCCAGCTGTCGGCGAACAACAGTTTCCACGGGCTGGATTCGCTGTCGGGCGACTGCCCCCAAAACACGCTGACCGGGATGATCTGTGCGTCTTCGGCGGCGTTGTGGGTCAGGGCATTGACCAGTCGCGTCAGGGTCGGCGGCGCGCCACGTTTGTCCTGCCGGCCGAGCCAGTCCGGCTCCGGGGTCAGGTAGAAAAACGCCGCCGGTTCCAACAGGTTGCCCACGGACACCGGCAGTACCGGGCGGGGCAGGCCAGCCTTGGTGCACTCGGTGTCGAGCACCGCCAGGTCGGTGAGCGAAGGGTTTTGCAGGACGTAGAACACCGGACGACTGCGGTCGAGGTTGAGGGTGAAGGACGACTGATTGATCGTCTCGGAGCGAACCCAGAGGTACAACAGTCGGCGCAGGGTGCCAAACACAAGACGGCGGAACGGGGAACGGGTCATACGGCTTCTGCATGAGTGGATAAGATAAAGCGGCGGCTAGTGTGCCGGATTCGTCGAAAATCGGCAAAAAAGCGCCGAAGTAAAGTCAGTTGAGAGTTTTTACGTCTGTCATATACTCGGGCAGCTGACTGCCTCTGCCTTCCTCGTGGACGGCCGGACGGCGGCGAAGATCGTACGGCTTTCTATCGAAAGGCCGACTTAAAAATAAAAATGGGAGTGAGCAATCATGGCAGCACGCGAAACCGGCAATGTGAAGTGGTTCAACGACGCCAAAGGCTACGGCTTCATCCAGCGTGAAGGCGGGGCGGATGTATTCGTGCATTACCGCGCGATCCGTGGCGAAGGCCATCGTTCTCTGACTGAAGGCCAGCAGGTCGAGTACGCGGTGGTGGAAGGGCAGAAGGGCTTGCAGGCTGAGGATGTGGTGGGGTTGTAACCCGCATTCACTGGCGACACAAAACCCCTTTGTGGGAGCGAGCCTGCTCGCGATAGCGGTGTATCAGGCAATGCATCATTGACTGTCACACCGCTATCGCGAGCAGGCTCGCTCCCACATGGGTTGTGCTTTTACCTTTGTATCTGCGGCGGGCATCGCGAGGGTGGCCCTCAGATAGTCACGCCGTCTTCCAGGTAATCTCTTCTTCCCCATCGGCGCTGATGCGAATCCAGCGATCGGCCGATTCCTCACCTTCTTCCTCCACCCACGACCCAGGTGCGCAGCGCACTTCGACGTTCAGCGCGGCAAAGGCTGCACGGGCGCAGGCGATGTCGTCTTCCCACGGGGTCTGGTCGCTTTCCAGGTACAGGCTGTTCCATTTACCCACAGCCTTGGGTAGCCAGGTCACCGGGATATCGCCGGCCTTGCACTTGTAAGTCTGGCCTTTCTGGACCCAGTCGCTGCACGGGCCCAGGGCCTGGCCGAGCCACGCGGCAATGGCCTTGTGATCGACGTCGGCGTCTTTGAGGTAAATCTCGATATCGGGTTGGCGCATGGATGTCCTCACTGCGGTCTTGAAAAATCCATTCGCGGATTTAACTGGCCTCTGGCGGTTGCCCGAGGCCGGGAATTAAAAGTTATTGAAGAACGAAATAATCGTAGCGCATCGACACGGTGACCTCGAACGGCTCGGCCTGCTCGATCACGCTGGCGCGGCGTTCGGCACTGGCGCGCCAGCCGTGGGGCGTCATCGCCAACAGGTTGGCGCGGTCCTGGCCACTTATGAGTGTGAGCTTGAACTCGAGGGTTTCGCTGTGATCGAGCACCATGCCCGACGGCACCAGGGCCAGGTGTTTGTCATCCGTGTACTGGCGCACTTCGTCGTACAGTCGCTCGCGCAATTCCATCAGGTGGCCGCTGGTCGGGCCGACCTTCATCAGGCCGCCACCGGGGCTGAGCAGGCGTTTGGCCTCCTGCCAGTCCAGCGGGCTGAACACGCTGGCCAGAAACTGGCAGCAGCCGTCCGCCAGCGGTACGCGGGCCATGCTGGCGATCAACCAGGTCAGCCGTGGATCGCGTTTGCAGGCGCGTTTGACCGCCTCGCGGGAGATGTCCAGGGCGTAGCCATCGGCATCCGGCAAGGCTTTCGCGATCTGCGCGGTGTAGTAACCCTCGCCACAGCCGATGTCCAGCCAGCGACCGGGCGCGCGCTCGGCGGCCAGTTCGGCCAGGCGCCGGGCGACAGGGGCGTAATGCCCGGCGTTGAGGAAGTCGCGGCGGGCTTCGACCATCGCCTGGTTGTCGCCGGGATCGCGGCTGTTCTTGTGCTGCACCGGCAGCAGGTTCAGGTAACCCTGCCGCGCGCGGTCAAAGCGATGGCCGGCCGGGCACACCACGCCGTTGTCCACCGCGTTCAGCGGTTCACTGCAGATCGGGCAGGCGAGCATCAGGCGAGCAACTTGATCAGCGTCTTGTAGTAGATCTCGGTCAGCACGTCGAGGTCGGCCGCCAGCACGCGCTCGTTGACCTGGTGGATGGTCGCGTTGACCGGCCCCAGTTCCACCACTTGGGTGCCCATGGTGGCGATGAAGCGACCATCGGAGGTGCCACCGCTGGTGGAGGCTTTTGTCTCGCGACCGGTGACATCCTTGATGCTCGAAGACACGGCATCCAGCAAAGCGCCTGGTTCGGTGAGGAATGGCAGGCCCGACAACGCCCAATCGATGTGCCAGTCCAGTTGATGCTTGTCGAGGATATCGGCGACGCGTTTTTGCAAGCCTTCGACGGTGGACTCGGTAGAGAAGCGGAAGTTGAACACCGCCACCAGATCGCCAGGGATCACGTTGGTCGCGCCAGTGCCGGCGTTGAGGTTGGAAATCTGGAAACTGGTGGGCGGGAAGAAGTCGTTGCCGTGGTCCCAATGCTCGGCGGCCAACTCTGCCAGGGCCGGCGCGGCCAGGTGGATGGGGTTCTTCGCCAGGTGCGGATAGGCCACGTGGCCTTGCTTGCCGCGCACCGTTAGTTTTGCGCCGAGGGAGCCGCGGCGGCCGTTCTTGACCACGTCACCCACCAGGGTGGTGCTCGACGGCTCGCCGACGATGCACCAGTCCAGGCGTTCCTGGCGGGCCTTGAGGCGCTCGACCACGGCCTTGGTGCCGTGGTGGGCCGGGCCTTCTTCGTCGCTGGTGATCAGAAAGGTGATCGAGCCTTTGTGGTCCGGGTAGTCGGCGACAAACCGTTCCGCTGCCACCACCATCGCCGCCAGGCTGCCTTTCATGTCCGCCGCGCCACGGCCACAGAGCATGCCGTGTTCATCGATGACCGCATCGAACGGGTCGAGCTGCCAGGCTTGCACCGGACCGGTCGGCACCACGTCGGTGTGCCCGGCGAAACACAGCACCGGGCCGTCATGCTTGCCATGGCTGGCCCAGAAGTTATCCACATCCTCGATGCGCATCGGTTCGAGCGTAAAGCCCGCGCTGCCCAGGCGCTGCATCATCAGTTTCTGGCAATCGGCATCCACCGGCGTCACGGACGGACGGCGGATCAGGTCGCAGGCGAGTTGCAGGGTCGGCGAGAGGTCGGCGTGGGCCGTCATGGAAAACTCCGAAAGCTGGAAAGGAGATCACAGTCCATGTGGGAGCCGGCTTGCTCGCGAAGCTTTTAGCGTCAGTGATGACGCCTTCGCGAGCAAGCCCGCTCCCACAGGTCCTGAGTTCGACCGTTGGATTGTATTCGGTCGAGGCTTACAAAATGGCGGTTATCTTATAGCAAAACGACCCCGGTGGGCCCCTGGTGCTGGTCAGTTGGACCACGAAACCTGTGGGAGCGAGCTTGCTCGCGATGCGGTGGATCAGTCGACATTGATATTGACTGGACCGATGCCATCGCGAGCAGGCTCGCTCCCACAGAGGTTTTGCTTAAATTGCTACGACAAAGCCCTATAATGCGCGCCGGTTTTTGGGGTAATGGTCATGAGTACAGAAGATCCACGGTTTGCCGGTATCGCCCGTTTGTATGGCATCGAAGGCCTGGAGCGCCTGCGGGCGGCCCATGTGGCGATTGTCGGGGTGGGCGGTGTTGGTTCCTGGGCGGCGGAAGCCATCGCCCGGTGCGGCGTGGGCGAGATTTCGCTGTTCGACCTGGATGATGTCTGCGTCAGCAATGCCAACCGCCAACTGCACGCCCTGGACAGCACCGTCGGCAAACCCAAGGTCGAGGTGATGGCCGAGCGCCTGCGCGGCATCAACCCCGACTGCACGGTGCATGCCGTGGCGGATTTCGTCACCCGCGACACCATGGCCGAATACATCACGCCGAACATTGACTGCGTGATCGACTGCATCGACAGCGTCAACGCCAAGGCGGCGCTGATCGCCTGGTGCAAACGCCGCAAGATCCAGATCATCACCACCGGCGGCGCGGGCGGGCAGATCGACCCGACGCTGATCCAGGTGTGCGACTTGAACCGCACGTTCAACGATCCCCTGGCCTCGAAAGTGCGTTCTACCTTGCGCCGCGATTACGGTTTTTCCCGTACCGTGACCCGCCATTACAGCGTGCCCTGCGTGTTCTCCACCGAGCAACTGCGCTACCCGAAACCGGACGGCAGCATTTGCTTGCAGAAGAGCTTTGTCGGCGATGGCGTCAAGCTCGACTGTGCTGGCGGGTTTGGTGCGGTGATGATGGTCACGGCGACGTTCGGCATGGTCGCGGCGACCAAGGCTGTGGATAAGATTGTGGCGGGTGTGCGGCGGCCGGCGGACCGGGTTAAGCCTCAGGTTTGAGCACTGGGGCTGATGGCCTCATCGCGAGCAGGCTCGCTCCCACATTGGATCTCATGGAACACAAGTTTTGTGTACGACACGGATCCCCTGTGGGAGCGAGCCTGCTCGCGATGGCGATCATTCAGTCAACTCAAGCATCCGCTTCAACACCGCATTCAAACCATTGCTGCGCGACGGCGACAACTGCCGCGACAATCCCAACTGATTGAACCAATCCGGCAAATCCACCTGTTGCAACTCGTCAGCCGACAAGCCGTTGACCCGCGCCAGCAGCAACGCCACCAGCCCACGAATCAACCGCGCATCGCTGCTGGCGGCAAACTGCCAATGTCCGTCCTGCAGCCGTCCCACCAACCACACCTGACTTTCACAACCATGGACGAGATTGGCGTCGCACTTATCCGCATCGCTCAAGGGCGGCAGGCGCTCGCCCCATTGCATCAGCAGCCGGGCGCGTTGCTCCCAGCTCGATGCGTCCTGGAAAATCTGCAGCGCCTCGGCGGCCTCGAACGGCAGGCTCATCGGAGCAGCTCCAAGGCCTGGTCCAGGGCTTCGAAGAAGCGTTCGATATCGGCGGAGTCGTTGTACAGCGCCAGCGACACGCGAATCGCCCCCGACAGCTTCAGATGTTTGAACAGCGGCATGGCGCAGTGATGCCCGGCGCGTACAGCGATGCCTTGTTCGGTCAGCAAGTGGGCCAGGTCGGCGTTGTGCACGCCTTCGACCACGAAGCTGACCAGGGCCAGGCTCGGATTGCCCACCAGGCGGACGCCATTGCGCGCCAGCAGCCCGTGGAGCAGGTAGTCATGCAATGCAGTTTCATGGTCGCTGACTGCCTGCGGGTCGAGGCCGGACAGGTAGTCGAGGGTCGCGCCCAGGCCGATCACACTGGCAATCGGCGGCGTGCCGGCTTCGAAGCCCAGTGGCGCCGGACGGAACGTGGCGCTGTGGTAGTCGGCCTGTTGCACCATCTCGCCGCCGAACTGCCAATGACGCAGTTGATGAAGCGCTTCGGTGCGGCCGAACAACACGCCCAGTCCTTCGGGGCCATAGAGCTTGTGGCTGGAAAATACATAAAAGTCGCAGCCCAGTGCCTCCACATCGTGACGGCCATGAACCACACCCTGGGCGCCATCGATCACCGTCAGCGCGCCTTGGACCTTGGCCAGGGCCAATAGCGCTGGCAAGGGCTGCCAGGTGCCCAGCACGTTGGACAGCTGGCTCACCGCCAGCAGGCGCGTACGTGGGCCGATCAGTTCGGCGGCGGCGCTGATATCGATCACCCCGTCGGCACCCAGCGGCAACACCACCAGCGTCAACGCACGACGCTCGGCCAGTTGTTGCCACGGCAGCAGGTTGGCGTGGTGTTCCAGGGCGCTGATGACGATTTCATCGCCCGGATTGAAAAGATGTTCCAACCCATAGGCCAGAAGATTCAGCGCCGAAGTGGCGCCATGGGTGAAGACGATTTGCCCGCAATCCCCGGCATTGAGCCATTGCGACACTTTGAGTCGGCTGTCTTCGAATGCTTGGGTCGCATGGGCGCCCGGCAGATGCTGTGCGCGGTGCACGTTGGCCGCGCCATTGGCGTAGTAATGCGCCAGGGCGTCCAGCAGGGCTTGGGGTTTTTGCGTGGTGGCGGCGTTGTCCAGGTAAGTCTGGCCTTGCCGTTGCAAGGCGGCGATGGCCGGGAAGTCGGCGCGCCAGGGAGAGGGAATCAACATGCTTTCGGGCCCTGCTGGAGTTACGCCGGACCCTGTGGGAGCAAAGTTGCTCCCACAGGTGATGGTGTGAAGCGGCTTAGTTGTGGGCGTGCAGTGCTTCGTTCAGCTCGATGGCCGATTTATGGGTTTTGCATTCCACCGCGCCGGTCTCGGAGTTGCGGCGGAACAGCAGATCGGGCTGGCCGGCCAGCTCGCGGGCCTTGACCACCTTGACCAGTTGGTTGTTCTCGTCCAGCAGCGCCACCTTGGTGCCGGCGGTCACGTACAGGCCCGACTCCACGGTGTTGCGGTCGCCCAGCGGAATGCCGATGCCGGCGTTGGCACCGATCAGGCAGCCTTCACCGACCTTGATCACGATGTTGCCGCCGCCCGACAGGGTGCCCATGGTCGAGCAACCGCCGCCCAGGTCAGACCCCTTGCCAACGAATACGCCAGCCGATACACGGCCTTCGATCATGCCCGGGCCTTCGGTGCCGGCGTTGAAGTTGACGAAACCTTCGTGCATCACTGTGGTGCCTTCGCCTACGTAGGCGCCCAGGCGGATCCGCGCGGCATCGGCGATACGCACGCCAGCCGGGACCACGTAGTCAGTCATTTTCGGGAACTTGTCCACCGAGAACACTTCCAGCAGCTCGCCGCGCAGACGGGCTTCGAGCTGGTGCTCGGCCAATTCGCCCAGGTCGATTGCGCCCTGGCTGGTCCAGGCCACGTTCGGCAGCAGCGGGAAAATACCGGTCAGGTTCAGGCCGTGAGGCTTGACCAGACGGTGCGACAACAGATGCAGCTTGAGGTAGGCCTCGGGCGTGGAGCTCAGTGGAGCGTCTTCAGCCAGCAGAGTGGCGACCAGCGGCTTGTGGCTCTCGGCCAGACGGGTCAGCAGCGCGGCTTGCGCGGCATCGACGCCCTTGAGCGCGTCAGCCAGTTGCGAAGCCTGTGCGGTGGTGAAGGTGATGGCCTGGTTGCCTTCGCTATAGCCCAGAATCGGCGCGATGGCCTTGACGATCTCGGCCGAAGGGTTGAGCAACGGTTGGGCGTAGAACACTTCCAGCCAGCTACCTTGACGGTTTTGCGTGCCGACACCGAAGGCCAGGCTGAACAGAGTATTGGACATGAAATTACCTCTACAAAATGGACTGGGCAGGCTTACTTGATCTCTGCCGCATAAATATCTGGCTTGAAGCCAATCAGGGTTCGGTCACCGAGATCAAGCACCGGGCGCTTGATCATCGAGGGTTGGCCGAGCATCAGTTCGATGGCTTTCGTCTGGTCGAGATCGGCTTTGCGTTCGTCGTCGAGTTTGCGAAAGGTCGTACCGGCACGGTTCAACACCACTTGCCAGCCATGCTCGTTGCACCATTGGGTCAGGTGCTCACGGTCGATGCCGGCGGTCTTGTAATCGTGAAAGTCGTAGTGCACAGCGTGTTCATCGAGCCAGGTGCGCGCCTTTTTCATCGTGTCACACGCTTTGATGCCGAAAAGGTGCAACGTTTTACTTGAATCGGTCAAGGAATTGCCCCCTTTGCAGGTGCTGGAAATAAAAGGTCAAGGATTATGCCATGACCGGACGGTTTCGCGACGCCAGATCGGCATGCACCCAAACCTGTGGGAGCGAGCCTGCTCGCGATGGCGTCCGACCAGCCTGCATTGGTATCGACCGATACACCGCTATCGTCGGATCGCCGCCCGGAGCAGGCTCGCTCCCACAGGAGGTGGGCTGCGACATAGGTGTAACGGCCAAGTTAATGCTAGGCGGTTAATATGGCACTTCAACGGCAAGCTGTTGCCGGATGTGTGTTGCTGTGAATGGAAACTCGTTATGCAAAGCGCTTATACCGTGCTGATCCTGTTGACGCTGGTGGGTGTTTCGCGGCTGATCGGACGGTTGATTCCGCTGCCGTTGCCCTTGGTGCAGATCGGCGCAGGGGCGTTGCTGGCCTGGCCATCCCTGGGTTTGCATGTAACGCTCAATCCGGAGTTGTTCCTGTTTTTATTCCTGCCACCGCTGCTGTTCTCCGACGGCTGGCGTATGCCCAAGCGCGAATTCTGGCGCCTGCGCGGGCCGATCCTGACGCTGGCGGTGGGGCTGGTGCTGTTTACGGTGGTGGGCGCCGGTTATTTCATTCACTGGCTGCTGCCGAGCATCCCGCTGCCGGTGGCGTTTGCCCTGGCGGCGGTCCTGTCGCCGACCGACGCGGTGGCGGTGTCGGCGATTGCTCGCGACCGCTTGCCCGCCCCCCTGATGCACATGCTCCAGGGCGAAGCGCTGATGAACGACGCCTCGGGCCTGGTCACCTTCAAGTTCGCCCTGGCGGCGGCCATCACCGGGGTGTTTTCCCTGGCCAACGCGAGCCTGACCTTCATGCTGGTGGCGATCGGCGGACTGCTGGTCGGCGTGGCCTTGAGTTGGCTGGTGGGCCGTATGCGGGCCTGGATGATCGGGCGCGGCTGGGACGACCCGGCCACCCACGTAGTGTTCATGTTGCTGTTGCCATTCGCGGCCTATGTGCTGGCTGAACGTTTGGGCGCTTCGGGGATTCTCTCGGCAGTGGCGGCCGGCATGATGCAGAGCTGGCTCGACCTGCTGCCGCGCCAGACCGGCACACGGTTGCTCAACCGCAGCGTCTGGTCACTGCTGGAGTTCGCCTTCAACGGCTTGATCTTCCTACTGCTGGGCCTGCAATTGCCGGACATCGCCAAGGCGGTGACCAGCCACGAAACCACATTGTGGCCGACGCTGTTCTACCGCTGCCTGGACGTGGTGGCGATTTTCCTGGTGTTGCTGGTGCTGCGGTTTGTCTGGGTGCAAAGCACCTGGCGCCTGTCCGGGCTATTGCGCCGCTGGCGTGGCAAGGGCGAGCTGACCCTCGTGCCGACTGCGCGCTCCTGCTGGTTGCTGACCTTCGGCGGGGTGCGCGGAGCGGTGACACTGGCGGGCGTGCTGTCGGTGCCGATGCTGTTGGCGGCGGGCGAGGTGTTTCCCGAGCGAGACTTGCTGATCTTCATTGCCGCCGGGGTCATTCTGCTGTCATTGATCGCCGCCTGCATCGCGCTGCCATTGCTGCTGCGAGGTATCGAGAAAAGCCCCGATGACAAGCGCCGCAACGAAGTGCGCGATGCCTGGCGCAAAACTGCTGAAGCGGCGATCCATGCATTGGAAGTGGACGAAACGAGCGAGGCTGCCAGCGCGCCCGACGCGACCCAAGCGGCGCTGGCGACCGAGGTCAAGGCGCGGTTGATGTCTGAATATCGCCACCAGTTGGAGGTGTTCAACGACTCCGCCGAAGCCCAGGCGCTGGCGTTCGAAATGGACCTGCTGGAACGCCGGCTGCGCTTGAAGGCCTATCGGGCGCAGCGGCTGGAGTTGTATCGCCTCAGCCGTCATCACCAGATTGGGGATGATGTGCTGCGAGAGGTGCTGGGGGAGTTGGATCTGGCGGAGGCGAATTTGGGGTTGGGTAAATAACGGTTGGGGTTAGAGCGGAAGGTAGGCCTTCACACCGGCGATCACGCCTTGCATGTCTTCAGAGCCCAGGCGAGGAACGAAGTACTCTCGGCCCTTGGATCGAGTCTTTTTATGCAGCTTGTCCAGACGTTCAAAACTCACGGTATAAATCATGTCGCACTTCACCCACAGCTCTTTGTAGCCATCGGACTGGAGGGGGTTGGTGCGGAGCAGGTGGTGCCAGTCCTGCTGAGTTTGTGAGTTGTGGAGGAAATCGGCACCACAGTGCAGAGCTTGCGACTGTGTGTGGCAGTAGGAGAGATCACCACCACCTTGCGGATCTTCAGCATTTCAGGCGCAACAAAGCCCCGCGTGAAGTCGCAAAGAAGAACATCGCCTTGCTTGGGATGGTAATAAAGAGGCATTCCTTATCCTCATAAAAAAGCAAAGCCGCCCGAAGGCGGCTTCAATCGACACGCAGTTGAGCTTGCTTCGCCCTTTCTGCGCCGCTGGGTCAACCTCGAGAGGGACCCAGACTCCTGCCAGCTTTCGCTGGTGACGGGGAGGATTATGGCTACAGGGGATAGCGAATTCAAGCCAGCTTGAACCCTCGTAACAGGGTTGAATGAGATCTTTCGGTGTACAAAGTAAGCGAAATCAACGGCTTGGCGTTCGCGGTACGTTTTATGTCTTTTCTTGTCTGAGCAGACAGACCGTGGTCTGTCAGACGCGCCGAAGTTTCCGACAAGTTTTTAAGGTTGTCCGTCGGAAGCGAGGGCTCTAGCCTCTGGGTGTCGCTGCCAATTCAGCGACCGGACGTGAGAATCCGAACAAAACCTCTAGGAGCACGGGCTTCTGCGCTATCCAAGCGCGGGGCTTTACATACTTCAGCTCTAGGGAGCAATTTTGATGGACCACAAAGAGACTCAAAACGCACCAAAGCCCGCATCCACTTTCCCCTACGGCGATTACGCACCCGAAAAACTGCAAGAAGCCGCTGATCGTGTGCTGGATCACTATCTCAAACCTGACGACAGCGAGTCAGAACCCAAGCCCTCAGTGCAGTTATTCACCGTGGCTGACGGTATCGACACCGAAGTGTTGCTGGCCAATCTCAGCGAAACCCTGGCTTCGGCCAATGCAATGCTCAATGACCTTGCCTTCGATCAGGACGGCTCGCGACGACATGTAGCATTGGGAGTGGCCCAGATGATTGAGTTGGGGATGTTGTTGGCGAACAAGTGCCTGGACCGGGTAGAGCTTCGGGCTTGATGTAATAGTGCCGGCCTAATCGCGAGCAAGCTTTGCTCCCACAGGATCCGGTATCGATCACAAACTTTATGAGCAACACCAAACCACTGTGGGAGCAAAGCTTGCTCGCGATAAATCGAAAGGCAAACACAAAAATCCCGGCAGAGCACTAAACCTGTGGCGAGGGAGCTTGCTCCCGCTGGGGCGCGAAGCGGCCCTGAAACCGCACAACTCGGTATGTCAGGCAGATTGAGTTGACTGCTTTGGGGCCGCTGCGCAGCCCAGCGGGAGCAAGCTCCCTCGCCACAACAGCGGTCCGCTTCAGCGGGATATAGCCATCAACCCCGACGCTGAATGAACGCGCGAATCCGCTCCGCCGCTTCCACACATTCAGCCAGCGGCGCGACCAGGGCCATGCGCACGCGTCCGGCGCCTGGGTTGACGCCATCCACTTCGCGGGACAGGTACGAGCCCGGTACCACGGTCACGTGTTCCTGTTCGAACAGGTCACGGCAGAACGCCGCATCATCGCCCGCTACGTTCGGCCACAGGTAGAAGCTACCGTCGGGGCGTTGCACGTCCAGTACCGGGCTGAGGATTTCCAGTACCGCGTCGAACTTTTCCCGGTACAGCGCGCGGTTGGCCCGTACGTGCACTTCGTCGTTCCATGCGGCGATGCTCGCCAGTTGGGTCTGAACCGGCATCGCGCAGCCGTGGTAGGTGCGATACAGCAAGAAGCCCTTGAGGATGTCCGCATCGCCGGCCACGAAACCGGAGCGCAGGCCTGGCAGGTTGGAGCGTTTGGACAGGCTGTGGAACACCACGCAGCGCTTGAAATCCTGGCGGCCGAGCTCGACGCAGGCGCTGAGCAGCCCTGGTGGCGGGGTCTGTTCGTCGAAGTACAACTCGCTGTAGCACTCGTCCGCGGCAATCACGAAGTCGTGCTCGTCGGCCAGGGCAATGAGCCTCTTCAGCACATCCACCGGGATCAGCGCACCGGTCGGGTTGCCCGGGGAGCACAGGAACAGGATCTGGCAGCGTTTCCAGATGTCCGGCGAGACCGCATCGAAATCCGGATTGAAGCCGTTTTCGTCCAGGCACGGCAGGTAGTGTGGCTTGGCCCCGGCCAGGAACGCGGCGCCTTCATAGATCTGATAGAACGGATTCGGGCTGACCACCAGGGCGTCGTCGCCACGGTTGACCACGGTCTGGGTGAAGGCAAACAGCGCTTCACGGGTGCCATTGACCGGCAGCACGTGGCGCGCCGGGTCCAGCCAGCCGTTCGGCACGTTGAAGCGGCGCTCGCACCAGCCGGTGATGGCTTCACGCAATTCCGGGATGCCGAGGGTGGTCGGGTACACGGCCATTTTTTCCAGATTGCTGGCCAGGGCTTCAGCCACAAAGCTTGGCGAGCGGTGCTTGGGCTCGCCGATGGACAGCGCGATCGGGCGTTTGTCCGGGTTGGGCGTGACGCTGCCCAGCAGGGCGCGGAGCTTTTCGAACGGGTAGGGCTGCAACTGGTTCAGAGCGTTGTTCATCGGGGGCCTCTTTTAATGTGGGAGCGAGCCTGCTCGCGATAGCGGTATGTCAGGAAACATCTGTGCTGGATGTTCTGCCGTCATCGCGAGCAGGCTCGCTCCCACAGGGGGAAATTTGTTCGTTCAGATGCTGATCCGTGTCAGGTGAGCATCAGGTTCCTGGTTGACGCTCAACTGCCGGACAATCGCGTCCTGCAAGCGGCTGCACAGCTGCGGATCGGACAGCGGCTGGTTATGCGCGTCAGTGATGAAGAACACGTCTTCCACCCGTTCGCCCAAGGTGGCGATCTTGGCGTTCTGCAACGACAGGTCGAACTCCAGGAATATATGCCCGACCCGCGCCAGCAGGCCAGGGCGGTCCGGGGCGCTGAGCTCCAGCACCGTGACCTGACGCTGGGCGTCGTTGTGGATCGTTACCTGGGGAGCGAAGGCGAAGTGCTTGAGCTGGCGCGGGACCCGGCGCTGGATGATGGTCGGGTAATCCGCCGGGTTGCGCAGGGCCTCGGTGAGACCGTCGCGGATCTGTTTGACCCGCGTCGGGTTGTCGCCAATCGAATCGCCATCGGTGTCGAGCACAATGTAGGTGTCGAGGGTGAACTGGCTGCTGGAGGTAATGACCCGGGCGTCGTGAATGTTGAGGTTGAGCTGGTCCATCGCCGCCACAGTCACGGCGAAGAAGTCGTGCTGGTCCGGGGCGTAGATGAAAATCTGCGTGCCGCCCTCGAACTCGCGCTGGGTGGTTTCCTTGATCAGCACCAACGGCCCGCCATCGGCCGGTTGCTGCAGAATCGCGTCGCTGTGCCAGGCGACGTCGCCGGCAGTGTGGCGCAGGAAATAGTCATCGCCCAACTGCGACCAGAGCTGCTCGACGTCGTCCGGATCGGTGCCGCCGCGCACCAGGATGTCCAGGGCGGCAGTCTGGGTGCGACGGATCTGCTCTTCGCGGTCCACCGGGTTTTCCAGGCCGCGGCGCAAGGCCCGCTTGGTCTCGGTGTAGAGCTGGCGTAACAGGCTGGCGCGCCAGGAATTCCACAGGCTCGGGTTGGTGGCATTGATATCGGCCACGGTCAGCACATAGAGGTAATCCAGACGTGTTTCATCACCGACGATCTGGGCGAAGTCGTGGATCACTTGCGGGTCGGACAGGTCCTTGCGCTGGGCGGTGGTCGACATCACCAGGTGATTCTGCACCAGCCAGACGATCAGCCGGCTGTCCCATACCGGCAGTTGATGGCGCTGGCAGAACGCCTCGGCATCCACCGCGCCGATCTCGGAGTGGTCGCCCTGGCGACCCTTGCCGATATCGTGGTAAAGCCCCGCCATGTAGATCAGTTCGGGCTTGGGCAGCTTGCCCATGAGCTTGCTGGCCAGCGGGAATTTTTCCGATACCTGGGTGTATTGCAACTTCCGCAGGTGCTTGATCAGGTTCAGCGTGTGGGCATCGACCGTATAGATGTGGAACAGGTCGTGCTGCATTTGACCGACGATGAAACCGAACTCCGGCAGGTAGCGCCCCAGAATGCCATAGCGGTTCATCCGCCGCAGGTTGCGATGCACCCCGATCCTGCACTTGAACAGCTCGATGAACAGGCTGGTGTTGCGGATATCGTGGCGGAAGTCGTCATCGATCAGGTGACGGTTTTCCCGCAGCAGGCGAATGGTGTCGGCGCGCACCCCCTTGATTTCCGGCTGCTGGGCCATGAGCACGAAAATCTCCAGCATGGCGAACGGCGTACGGCGGAATACATTGGCGTTGCGCGCTTCGATGTAACCGTCGTGGAGCTGGAAGCGTGAGTTGATCGGCTGCGGCGGTTCTTCGTCTTCGGGGGCGAGGATGACCTCTTCGAAGTGCTGGATGATCAGTTCGCTGAGCTGGGCGATGCTCATCACCACCCGGTAGTACTGCTGCATGAAGTTTTCGATGGACTGCTTGGCATCCTGGCCCTCGAAGCCCAGCAAGCCCGCGATGGAGCGCTGGTGATCGAACAGCAAGCGGTCTTCGGAGCGCCCGGCAAGCATGTGCAAGGCGTAGCGCACTTTCCACAGGAATTCCTGGGACGAGGCCAGCAGGGCATTTTCGCTTTCCACCAGGAAGCCTTCGCCAGCCAGGGCGCGCAGGTTCAGGGTGCCGTACTGGCGACGGGCAACCCACAGGATGGTCTGGATGTCCCGCAATCCGCCAGGGGAGCCTTTGACGTTGGGTTCCAGGTTGTATTCGGTGTCGTTGTACTTGTGGTGGCGGGCCTTTTGTTCGGCGTGCTTGGCCAGGAAAAAGTCCTTGCTGGGCCACATGTGCGCGGTGCTGGTGACTTCGAGCATACGCTGGCGAAGGCGCTCGGGACCGGCGATGGTGCGGCTTTCCATCAGGTTGGTGATCACCGTCAGGTCGGCGCGGGCCTCGTCGGCGCATTCCTGCACCGAGCGCACGCTCTGACCGACTTCCAGGCCGATGTCCCACAGCAGTGTCAGGAAACGCTCGATGGAGTCGCGGAAAACTTCATGGTCGGCGCTGTCCAGCAGGATCAGCAGATCGATGTCGGAGTAAGGGTGCAGCTCACCGCGCCCATAGCCGCCCACCGCCACCAGGGCAATGTCGGCATCTTCGCTCCAGTTGAACTGCTCCCAGGCCTTTTGCAGGATGTTATCGACGAACCAGGCACGGTCTTCGATCAGCCGGCGAATATCCCGGCCACTGCGAAAGCGCTGGTCGAGCACTTCATGAGCCTGGCGGATCGCCTTCTTGAAGGCCGATATGGGGCTTGCCTTCAGGGCCAGTTCAGCCTGGAACTGGCCGCGGTCGAAGAGTTCGGGATCCACCTGCGGCATCGAATGGCTTTCCTTTCTTTCTATCTATAGCTGGGTTGTGGATCAGGCGGAAACGCGAGCGATGGTGTCATCGCTGCGCAGGGTGAAGATCTCGTACCCAGTCTCGGTAACCAGCAAGGTATGTTCCCACTGGGCCGACAGCTTGCGGTCCTTGGTGATGGCGGTCCAGCCGTCGCCCAGTACCTTGGTGTCGGCGCGACCCTGGTTGATCATTGGCTCGATGGTGAAGGTCATGCCCGCTTGCAGCTCCATGCCGGTGCCGGCACGGCCGTAGTGCAGGATCTGCGGTTCTTCATGGAACACTTTGCCGATACCGTGGCCGCAGAATTCGCGCACCACCGAAAAGCCGTTCTTCTGCGCGTGTTTCTGGATCACTTCACCGATGTCTCCCAGGCGGCAGCCCGGTTTCACCAGTTCGATGGCCATGTACATGCATTCCTGGGTGACTTTCGACAGGCGCTGGGCCCATTCCGGCACGTTGCCGACATGGAACATGCGGCTGGTGTCACCGTGGTAGCCATCCTTGATGACGGTAACGTCGATGTTCAGGGTGTCGCCATCCTTCAACGGCTTTTCGTTGGGGATGCCGTGGCAGACCACGTGGTTGATCGAGGTGCAGATCGACTTGGGGAAGCCTTTATAGTTGAGCGGGGCAGGGATGGCTTTCTGCTCGTTGACGATGTAGTCGTGGCAGATCCGGTCCAGTTCTTCGGTGGTAACGCCCGGCTTGACGTGTTCGGCAATCATTTCCAGCACGTCGGCGGCGAGTTTGCCGGCGACACGCATTTTTGCGATGTCCTCGGGGGTCTTGAGGGTGACGGTCATACAGGCTCTCTCTGCGCCCGGCGGCGCTGTTCAAAACGAAATAGGCGGCGGATGATGAGCAGCGCGGCCCTGAAAGAGGCGATTCTAACAGACGATCAGCGCAATGAACCCTATCGCCTGGATGGAACTCTGTGGCGAGGGGATAAAACCCCTTCCACAGGGGGTTTCAGAATCCGTGTTCCGTTTTCGCCCTTGCTGTGGTATAAAATGCGCCGCTTTCCGGGGATGACCCCGCAAGCTTAAATCCACACACGTGTCGACACGATGACCTGGGTGCCTTCGGCTTATATAGGCCGCTGGTTGGTCATTGGGATACGTGGAGGCCAAACCCGACTTATCAAGGAACTATCATGTCCCAAGTCAACATGCGCGATATGCTGAAGGCCGGTGTGCACTTCGGTCACCAGACCCGTTACTGGAACCCGAAAATGGGTAAGTACATTTTCGGCGCGCGTAACAAGATCCACATCATCAACCTTGAAAAAACCCTGCCGATGTTCAACGAAGCACTGACCTTCGTAGAGCGCCTGGCCCAGGGCAAAAACAAGATTCTGTTCGTCGGCACCAAGCGTTCCGCTGGCAAGATCGTTGCTGAAGAAGCAGCACGTTGCGGTTCGCCGTACGTCGATCACCGCTGGTTGGGCGGCATGCTGACCAACTTCAAGACCATTCGCGCTTCCATCAAGCGTCTGCGTGACCTTGAAGTGCAGTCCGAAGACGGTACTTTCGCCAAGCTGACCAAGAAAGAAGCGCTGATGCGCACTCGCGATCTTGAGAAGCTGGACCGCTCCCTGGGCGGTATCAAGGACATGGGCGGTCTGCCTGACGCACTGTTCGTGATCGACGTTGACCACGAGCGCATCGCGATCACCGAAGCCAACAAGCTGGGTATCCCGGTCATCGGCGTTGTCGATACCAACAGCAGCCCGGAAGGCGTTGACTACATCATCCCAGGCAACGATGACGCCATTCGCGCCATCCAGCTGTACATGGGTTCGATGGCTGACGCTGTTATCCGTGGTCGCAACAATGTTAATGGCGGCACCGAAGTCTTCGCTGAAGAAGCTCCGGCAGCAGCCGCTGAGTAATTGACGCCCTGGCGTTGACTCAGTAAGCAAAAAGGGGGCTTGGCCCCCTTTTTGCCACCTCGAAAACCATTTGTCAGCAGCGCAGCTACAGCATCTGTAACGTGCAGCGGCTAACAAAGGTGGTTCGGGAAGAATTGCACGCCCGTTCAATCGGGTGGAATGGTTGAAAACCTATCCAAGAGGATTTTGAAATGGCAGAGATTACTGCAGCGTTGGTCAAAGAACTGCGCGAGCGTACCGGCGAAGGCATGATGGACTGCAAGAAGGCCTTGACCAAGGCTGGCGGCGACATCGAGAAAGCCATTGATGACATGCGTGCTTCGGGCGCCATCAAGGCTGCCAAGAAAGCTGGCAACGTCGCCGCTGAAGGCGCCATCGCCATCAAGGACGACGGCAAGGTCGCCGTTCTGCTGGAAGTCAACTCCCAGACCGACTTCCTGGCTCTGCAGGATGACTTCAAGGCATTCGTCGCTGCCAGCGTCGAAAAAGCCTTTGCTGACAAACTGACTGATGTCGCTCCGCTGATCGAAGCTCGTGAAGCTGATCGTCTGGTTCTGGTCGGCAAGACCGGCGAGAACGTCAACATCCGTCGTCTGGCTCGCGTTGAAGGTGACGTGGTCGGTACTTACCTGCACGGTAACAAGATCGGTGTTGCAGTTGTCCTCAAGGGCGGTTCCGTTGAACTGGCCAAGGACATCGCCATGCACGTAGCGGCCAGCAACCCTGAGTTCCTGCTGCCATCGCAAGTTTCCGCTGAAGCCATCGAACGCGAAAAAGCCGTGTTCATGAGCCTCAACGAAGACAAGATGAAAGGCAAGCCAGCTGAAATCGTTGAAAAAATGATCGGCGGCCGCATCAGCAAGTTCCTGGCTGAAGCCAGCCTGGTTGAGCAAGCTTTCGTCAAGGACCCGGAAATCACCGTGGGTGCCCTGGCCAAGAAAGGCGGCGCTGAAATCGTTTCCTTCACTCGCTTTGCGGTAGGTGAAGGCATCGAGAAGCCAGTCGACAACTTCGCTGACGAAGTTGCTGCTCAGGTAGCGGCTGCTTCCAAGCAATAAGACGGTTTTTTTAACTGTCGCCCTGAAGAGGCTGCCCGCTCACGCGCGCAGCCTCTTTTTGGATGGGATACCGATTTTTATTGGTTTCCTGTCGGAACTGGCTTACAAAGCCGTGTTTCGATGGCGCTGTGTCAGCGTCAAGCTAGAGTGAACGCAGGCTGCAAACAGCCTGAAAGAATTTTCGAAAATACGCCGCAGGAGAGATTCGCAATGGCTCAGCAGGGCAGTGGTTATCAGGCTCGCTATAAACGCATTCTACTCAAGCTTAGCGGCGAGGCCCTGATGGGCTCGGAAGAGTTCGGGATCGATCCGAAAGTGCTGGATCGCATGGCGCTGGAAGTCGGCCAGTTGGTCGGAATTGGCGTTCAGGTCGGCCTGGTCATCGGCGGCGGCAACCTGTTCCGCGGCGCAGCGCTGAGCGCGGCCGGCATGGATCGGGTTACGGGCGACCACATGGGCATGCTGGCCACTGTGATGAACGCCCTGGCTATGCGCGATGCGCTGGAGCGTGCCAATATCTCGGCCATCGTAATGTCGGCCATTTCCATGGTCGGCGTGACCGATCACTACGACCGCCGCAAAGCCATGCGCCACCTCAATGCCAAGGAAGTGGTGATTTTTGCCGCCGGCACCGGCAATCCGTTCTTCACCACGGATTCGGCCGCCTGCTTGCGAGCGATCGAGATCGATGCCGATGTCGTGCTCAAGGCAACCAAGGTCGATGGCGTCTATACCGCTGACCCGTTCAAAGATCCGCATGCCGAGAAGTTCGATCATCTGACCTACGATGAAGTACTGGATCGCAAGCTGGGTGTCATGGACCTGACGGCTATCTGTCTGTGCCGCGACCACAAGATGCCGCTGCGCGTCTTTAACATGAACAAGCCCGGCGCCCTGCTGAATATCGTGCATGGCGGCGCCGAAGGAACACTGATCGAGGAAGTACAACAATGATCAACGAAATCAAGAAAGACGCTCAAGAGCGCATGCAGAAATCCGTGGAATCGCTGGCACACAACTTCGGTCGCATTCGTACCGGCCAGGCGCACCCAAGCATTCTCGAAGGCGTGATGGTGCCGTACTACGGCGCTGATACGCCGATCAAGCAAGTGGCCAACATCACCGTCAAGGATGCCCGGACCCTGCAAGTCGTTGCCTTTGAGCGCAACATGCTGGGCGCGGTCGACAAGGCCATCGGCAGTGCCGGCCTGAACCTGAACCCGACCAACCTGGGTGAGTTGCTGCTGATTTCCATGCCGGCCCTGACCGAGGAAACCCGTAAGGGCTTCACCAAGCAGGCCCGTGATGTGGCTGAAGACGCTCGCGTTGCCGTGCGCAACATCCGTCGTGATGCCAACAGCCAGCTCAAGGATCTGGTCAAGGAAAAGGAAATCAGTGAAGACGAAGAGCGTCGCGCCGCTGGCGAGATTGATGATCTGACCAAGAAGTACGTGGCTAAGATCGATGCGGATTTGGCGCAGAAAGAAAAAGACCTGATGGCCGTATAAGGGTCTCGTTTTCATGGAAAAGACCAAACAGGCCGTGCCGTTTGCGATTCCGCGTCACGTGGCGATCATCATGGATGGCAATAATCGCTGGGCCAAGAAGCGCTTTATGCCTGGCGTGGCCGGGCACAAGGCGGGGGTCGATGCAGTTCGCGCGGTCATCGAGGTGTGTGCCGAGGCCGGGGTCGAGGTGCTGACCCTGTTCGCCTTCTCCAGCGAGAACTGGCAGCGTCCGGCCGATGAAGTCAGCGCCTTGATGGATCTGTTCCTCAAGGCTCTGCGGCGTGAGGCCAAGCGCCTCAACGACAACAGCATCAGCCTGCGCATCATTGGTGACCGCTCGCGCTTTCATCCCGAGTTGCAGGCTGCGATGCGCGAAGCCGAGGCCGCCACGGCGGGTGCCAATCGGTTCGTCCTGCAGATTGCCGCCAACTATGGCGGCCAATGGGACATCGCCCAGGCAGCCCAGCGGCTGGCGCGGGAGGTCCAGGCCGGGCATCTGCGGCCGGAAGACATCACGCCTGAGCTGCTGCAGACCTGTCTGGCCACTGGCGACTTGCCGTTGCCGGACCTGTGCATTCGTACCGGTGGCGAGCATCGCATCAGTAACTTCCTGCTCTGGCAGCTGGCTTACGCCGAGCTGTATTTCTCCGACCTGTTCTGGCCGGACTTCAAACACGAAGCCATGCGCACGGCGCTGGCCGATTTCGCTTCCCGTCAGCGTCGTTTCGGTAAAACGAGCGAGCAGATCGAAGCTGGAGCCCGGGTTTAATGCTTAAACAACGAATCATCACCGCTCTGATCCTGTTGCCCATCGCCCTGGGTGGATTTTTCCTGCTTGAAGGTGCCAGTTTCGCGCTGTTCATCGGGTTGGTCGTGACCTTGGGGGCATGGGAGTGGGCGCGCTTGGCGGGCTTCCCGGCGCAGTCTGCGCGCGTGGCCTATGCCGTGGCCGTGGCGGCGATGCTGTTCGTCATGTACCTGGTGCCGGGTATCGCGCCCTGGGTTCTGGGGGCAGCGGTATTGTGGTGGGCCACGGCGACCTTCCTGGTGTTGACCTATCCGCGGACCACGCATCATTGGGCAGGTGCTGCCGCGAAGCTGGTGATTGGCCTGCTTATCCTGCTGCCGGCCTGGCAAGGGCTGATCTGGATCAAGCAAGGCCCGTTGGGCAACTGGCAGATCATGGCTGTGATGGTGTTGGTCTGGGGGGCGGATGTCGGTGCCTATTTCTCCGGACGGGCGTTTGGCAAGCGCAAGCTTGCTCCCAAGGTCAGTCCCGGCAAGAGCTGGGAAGGGGTCTATGGAGGCCTGGCCTTGAGCCTGGTGATCACAGCGGTGGTCGGCGTCGTGCGGGAGTGGAGTGCCGGGCAGTTGCTGATGGGCCTGTTTGGGGCTGCTCTCATCGTATTTGTATCGGTGGTCGGCGACCTGACCGAAAGCATGTTCAAGCGTCAATCCGGCATCAAGGACAGCAGTAATCTGCTGCCCGGCCATGGTGGCGTGCTGGATCGCATCGACAGCCTGACCGCTGCGATTCCGATCTTTGCCGTGTTGCTATGGATGGCGGCATCGTGAGTCGCCCTCAACAAATTACCGTCCTGGGTGCTACCGGTTCGATCGGACTGAGTACGCTTGATGTCATCGGCCGTCACCCGGAGCGCTATCAGGTATTTGCCCTCAGTGGTTTTACTCGCTTGAGTGAGCTGCTGGCGCTGTGCATACGCCATACCCCGCGTTTCGCCGTGGTGCCTGAGGCTGGCGTTGCCCGAGCCTTGCAGGACGACTTGCGCGCGGCAGGCTTGCCTACCCGTGTGCTGGTGGGGGAGGAAGGGTTGTGTCAGGTCGCCTCCGATCCTGAAGTCGACGCGGTGATGGCGGCGATTGTCGGCGCGGCGGGTTTGCGTCCGACGCTGGCGGCGGTGGAGGCAGGCAAGAAAATCCTGCTGGCCAATAAAGAAGCACTGGTCATGTCCGGCGCGCTGTTCATGCAGGCCGTGCGCAAAAGCGGTTCGGTGCTGCTGCCCATCGACAGCGAGCACAATGCGATTTTTCAATGCATGCCGCAGGACTTTTCCCTCGGCCTGGGCGCAGTGGGGGTCCGGCGGATTTTACTGACGGCTTCCGGCGGTCCGTTCCGGCAGACTCCGCTGGAAGAGTTGGTGCATGTTTCACCCGAGCAGGCTTGTGCTCACCCGAACTGGTCCATGGGGCGCAAGATTTCCGTGGATTCGGCCAGCATGATGAACAAGGGCCTGGAACTGATCGAGGCCTGCTGGTTGTTCGATGCCAAGCCGTCCCAGGTGGAAGTGGTGATTCACCCGCAGAGCGTGATTCACTCCCTGGTGGATTACATAGACGGTTCGGTGCTGGCTCAATTGGGCAACCCGGATATGCGTACTCCGATCGCCAATGCGCTGGCCTGGCCTGCGCGGATTGATTCGGGCGTGGCGCCGCTGGACCTGTTCGCCATTGCCCGCCTGGATTTCCAGGCGCCTGATGAGCAGCGCTTTCCATGCCTGCGTCTGGCGCGACAAGCGGCTGAGGCAGGCAACAGTGCTCCGGCCATGCTCAATGCTGCCAATGAAGTGGCGGTTGCAGCGTTTCTCGACGGACGTGTCCGTTACCTCGAGATCGCGAGTATCATCGAGGAGGTCTTGAACCTCGAGGCTGTGGTTTCGCTCGATGACCTCGATGCGGTATTCACGGCGGACGCCAGGGCTCGTGAGCTGGCGGGCCAATGGTTGAAGCGCCACGGGCGTTGAGGCTGCGGTACGTTAGCCAGGGTTGTCCTGGGCAGGATTGCGGAGAAAACAGATGAGCGCGCTCTATATGATTGTCGGCACCCTGGTTGCATTGGGGGTGTTGGTCACTTTTCACGAATTCGGTCATTTCTGGGTCGCGCGGCGCTGTGGCGTCAAGGTTCTGCGTTTTTCCGTCGGTTTCGGCATGCCGCTGCTGCGCTGGCATGACAAAAAGGGCACCGAATTCGTTGTGGCCGCCATTCCGCTGGGCGGCTACGTGAAGATGCTCGACGAGCGCGAAGGTGAAGTGCCGGCCGATCAGGTCGACCAATCCTTCAATCGCAAGACCGTCCGTCAGCGTATTGCCATCGTGGCGGCGGGGCCGATAGCCAACTTTTTGCTGGCCATGGTTTTTTTCTGGGCCCTGGCCATGCTGGGCAGCGAGCAGGTACGGCCGGTCATCGGTGGGGTGGAGGCCGGCAGCGTCGCCGCCCGTGCCGGGCTGGGTGTCGGGCAGGAAATCGTTGCCATCGATGGGGAGCCGACATCGGGCTGGGCGGCGGTCAACCTGCAACTGGTGCGTCGCCTGGGTGAGAGCGGTTCGTTGCAATTGATGGTGCGCGAGCAGGGTTCCACGGTGGATTCGCCTCGCGAACTGATCCTGGACAACTGGCTCAAGGGCGCCGACGAGCCGGATCCGATCCGTTCCCTGGGGATCAAGCCATGGCGTCCGGCCTTGCCGCCGATACTCGCCGAACTCGACCCGAAAGGCCCGGCCCAGGCTGCAGGCCTGAAGACCGGTGATCGGCTGCTGGCGCTCGATGGCCTGCCGGTCAGTGACTGGCAGCAGGTGGTCGATTCGGTTCGTGTACGTCCGGACAGCAAGATAGTGCTGCGCGTCGAGCGCGATGGTGCGCCGATCGACGTCCCGGTAACCCTGGGCGCCCGTGGCGAGAGCAAGGCGCCGACCGGCTATCTGGGTGCCGGCGTCAAGGCTGTCAACTGGCCGCCGGAAATGATCCGCGAGGTCAGTTTCGGCCCTGTGGCGGCGATTGGCGAGGGCGCGCGTCGTACCTGGACCATGAGCATCCTGACCCTCGATTCGCTCAAGAAAATGTTGTTCGGCGAGCTCTCGGTAAAAAACTTGAGTGGACCGATAACCATTGCTAAAGTGGCGGGCGCTTCTGCCCAGTCGGGCGTCGCTGATTTCCTGAATTTCCTTGCTTATCTGAGCATTAGCCTGGGGGTTCTGAATTTGCTGCCCATTCCGGTACTGGATGGGGGGCATTTGTTGTTTTATCTGATCGAGTGGGCGCGTGGTCGTCCCTTGTCGGATAGGGTGCAAGGTTGGGGGATACAGATCGGTATCAGCTTGGTGGTCGGGGTGATGTTGCTTGCCTTGGTCAACGATCTGGGTCGTCTGTAACGCTTCGCTGAATTGCGAATCTGCCGCATTTTGCGGCAGTTTGTTTATTGCCAGTTGGAATAAGAAAGGACTTCATGAAACGTCTGCTGCTAACTGCGGTTCTCACCGTATTGATGATCGCCGAAGTTCACGCCGAGTCCTTCACTATCTCTGATATTCGCGTCAATGGCCTCCAGCGGGTCTCCGCGGGTAGTGTCTTTGGTGCCTTGCCGTTAAACGTCGGCGAGCAGGCGGATGATCGGCGTCTGGTGGAATCCACTCGCGCGCTGTTCAAAACCGGCTTCTTTCAGGATATCCAGCTGGGTCGTGATGGCAATGTACTGGTCATCACGGTAGTTGAGCGTCCATCGGTTGCCAGTATCGAGATCGAAGGCAACAAGGCGATCTCCACTGAAGACCTGATGAAGGGCCTCAAACAGTCCGGTCTGGCCGAAGGCGAGATCTTCCAGCGCGCCACCCTCGAAGGTGTTCGTAACGAGCTGCAACGCCAGTACGTTGCCCAGGGCCGTTACTCGGCCACCGTCGACACCGAAGTGGTGCCGCAGCCGCGCAACCGCGTAGGCCTGAAGGTCAACATCAATGAAGGCACGGTGGCGGCGATCCAGCACATCAACGTGGTGGGCAACACCGTTTTCCCTGATGAAGACCTGATCGACCTGTTCGAACTCAAGACCACCAACTGGCTGTCGTTCTTCAAGAACGACGACAAGTACGCCCGTGAAAAGCTCTCCGGTGACCTGGAACGTCTGCGTTCCTACTACCTGGACCGCGGCTATATCAACATGGATATCGCTTCGACCCAGGTGTCCATCACCCCGGACAAGAAGCACGTCTACATCACCGTCAACGTCAACGAAGGCGACAAGTACACCGTTCGTGACGTCAAGCTCAGCGGCGACCTGAAGGTGCCGGAAGACCAGGTCACCTCGCTGCTGCTGGTGCAGAAGGGCCAGGTGTTCTCGCGCAAGCTGATGACCACCACTTCCGAACTGATCACCCGTCGTCTGGGTAACGAGGGCTACACCTTCGCCAACGTCAACGGCGTGCCGCAACCGCACGATGAAGACCATACCGTCGACATCACCTTCGCCGTGGATCCGGGCAAGCGTGCCTACGTCAACCGCATCAACTTCCGTGGCAACACCAAGTCCGAAGATGAGGTGCTGCGCCGTGAAATGCGCCAGATGGAAGGTGGCTGGGCGTCGACCTACCTGATCGACCAGTCCAAGACTCGTCTGGAGCGCCTGGGCTTCTTCAAGGAAGTCAACGTCGAGACCCCGGCAGTACCGGGCGTCGATGACCAGGTCGATGTGAACTACAGCGTTGAAGAGCAGGCGTCCGGCTCGATCACCGCCAGCGTCGGTTTCGCCCAGAGCGCCGGCCTGATCCTCGGTGGTTCGATCACCCAGAACAACTTCCTGGGTACCGGTAACCGGGTCAGCGTTGGCTTGACCCGCAGCGAATACCAGACCCGCTACAACTTCGGTTTCGTGGACCCCTACTGGACTGCTGACGGTGTGAGCCTGGGCTACAACGCCTTCTATCGCACCACTGACTATGATGAGCTCGACTCCGACATCTCCAGCTATGCCGTGGACAGCCTGGGTGCAGGCGTAAACGTGGGTTATCCAATCAGCGAGACTTCGCGTCTGACGTTCGGTCTCACCGCACAGCAGGACGAGATCAGCACCGGGCGTTATACCGTTGACGAGATTTTTGACTTCGTTGAAAAGGAAGGCGACAAGTACCTGAACTTCAAGGCGTCTGTCGGTTGGTCCGAATCGACCCTGAACAAAGGTGTGCTGGCGACCCGTGGTCGTTCCCAGAGCCTGGTATTGGAAACTACCACCCCTGGCAGCGACCTCTCGTTCTTCAAGCTCGACTATCGTGGCCAACTGTTCCAGCCGCTGTCTGATAATTACACCATGCGCCTGCACACTGAGCTGGGTTATGGCGACGGTTATGGTTCCACCGACGGCTTGCCGTTCTACGAGAACTACTATGCTGGTGGTTTCAACTCGGTCCGTGGCTTCAAGGACAGCACCCTTGGTCCGCGCAGTACGCCAAGCAAGGGCACCAACCCGGGAACCATACGTGATCCGGACCAGGATCCGCTGCCGTTCGGTGGTAATGTCCTGATCCAGGGCGGTGTCGAGCTGTTGTTCCCGATGCCGTTCGTCAAGGATCAGCGCTCCTTGCGTACCTCGGTATTCTGGGACGTGGGTAACGTATTCGACTCTTCGTGCGAGGACACCACCAACGCCGACGGCACCAGGTCCAATACCAAGTGCAACGACATCAGCCTGAGCAACATGGCAAGTTCCGTGGGCGTGGGTGTGACCTGGGTCACCGCGCTCGGTCCATTGAGCTTCGCCCTGGCGATGCCGATCAAGAAACCGGATGACGCTGAAACCCAAGTGTTCCAATTCTCCCTCGGCCAGACGTTCTAAGCGTCTGACCCAAGATAACGACAATGGATTTTGTAGGAGTACATCGTGCGTAAGTTGACTCAATTGGTTCTCCTGGCGACCTTGATGGTCGCAGGTCCGGCTTTTGCCGACATGAAGATTGCCGTACTGAACTATCAGATGGCCCTGCTGGAATCCGACGCGGCGAAGAAATACGCCGTGGATGCTGAGAAGAAGTTCGGCCCGCAACTGACCAAGCTCAAGAGCCTGGAGAGCAGCGCCAAGGGTATCCAGGATCGTCTGGTCTCCGGTGGCGACAAAATGGCCCAGGGCGAGCGTGAGCGTCTGGAGCTTGAGTTCAAGCAAAAGGCTCGTGACTTCCAGTTCCAGTCCAAGGAGCTGAACGAAGCGAAAGCCGTTGCCGACCGCGAGATGCTCAAGCAGCTCAAGCCAAAGCTCGACCGGGCGGTGGAAGAAGTCATCAAGAAAGGTGGTTTTGACCTGGTGTTCGAGCGTGGTGCAGTGATTGACGTCAAACCCCAGTACGACATCACGCGCCAGGTTATCGAGCGCATGAATCAGCTGAAGTAATCCATGACAGCGATTATCAAGCTCGGCCAACTGGCTGAGTTCCTCGGCGCCACCCTGCGTGGCGACCCGGAGAAGGTCATCACTGGGCTAGCCACTTTACAAGAGGCTGGCCCAGCTCAGTTGAGCTTCCTGGCAAATCCTCAATATCGCAAATACTTGGCCGACAGCCGGGCCGCAGCGCTGTTGCTCAAGCCTGCCGATGCCGACGGGTTTGCAGGCGATGCGCTGATCGTGCCGGATCCCTATCTGGCGTATGCGCGGATTTCCCACCTGTTCGACCCCAAGCCCAAGTCGGCCCCCGGCATTCATCCCAGCGCGGTCATCGCGGCGGATGCGGTGGTTGATCCCACGGCCAGCATCGGTCCTTTTGTCGTCATTGAAAGCGCCGCCCGGGTCGGCCCGGGCGTCACGCTGGGCGCCCATTGCTTCATCGGTGCGCGCTGCGAGATCGGTGAGGGTGGCTGGCTTGCTCCGCGGGTCACGTTGTATCACGACGTGCGTATCGGAAAGCGGGTGGTGATCCAGTCGGGCGCGGTACTGGGCGGTGAAGGTTTCGGTTTTGCCAAGGAAAAGGGGATCTGGCAAAAGATCGCCCAGATCGGCGGCGTGACCATCGGTGATGACGTGGAAATCGGTGTCAACACCGCGATCGACCGTGGTGCCCTGTCTGATACGGTCATCGGCAATGGCGTCAAGCTCGACAACCAGATTCAGATCGCTCACAACGTCCAGGTCGGTGATCACACCGCCATGGCCGCCTGCGTAGGCATTTCCGGCAGCACCCGGATCGGCAAGCATTGCATGCTCGCCGGTGGTGTGGGGCTGGTGGGGCACATTGATATTTGTGACAACGTATTCCTCACCGGAATGACCATGGTGACCCATTCGATCACCGAGCCGGGTGCTTATTCTTCCGGCACGGCGATGCAACCGGCGGCCGAATGGCGCAAGAGCGCGGCCCGAATCCGCCAGCTCGATGACATCGCGCGGCGTTTGCGTCAGTTGGAAAAGCGTGTAGGGGACGTGACCCCTGACGGTAATGCTTCATCAGATGGCTGATACCATTTCCATATCAAGTGTGCACAGCCGCTAGACTGCCTCCTTGATTTGCTAGAGGGGCGCGCGTCGATCGTGCGCTTCCAATCTTTACATAGGCTTCCCCCCGAAATGATGGACATCAACGAGATTCGCGAATACCTGCCTCACCGTTACCCGTTCCTGCTGGTGGACCGGGTGGTGGAACTTGACGTTGAAGGCAAGCGGATTCGCGCCTACAAGAATGTCAGCATCAACGAACCGTTCTTCAATGGTCACTTTCCCGCGCATCCAATCATGCCCGGCGTGCTGATCATCGAGGCAATGGCTCAGGCTGCCGGGATCCTTGGTTTCAAAATGCTCGACGTGAAGCCTGCCGACGGCACGCTTTACTACTTCGTGGGCTCCGACAAGCTGCGTTTTCGCCAGCCGGTCACCCCGGGCGATCAGCTGATCCTCGAAGCCACATTCATCAGTTGCAAGCGCCAGATCTGGAAGTTCGAATGCCAGGCTTCGGTCGACGGCAAGCCAGTCTGCTCCGCTGAAATCATCTGTGCGGAACGCAAACTATGAGTTTGATTGACCCTCGCGCAATCATCGATCCGGCGGCAGTCCTGGCCGCCGATGTCGAGGTCGGCCCATGGTCGATCATCGGCCCAGGTGTGGAAATCGGCGAGGGTACGGTGATCGGGCCCCATGTAGTTCTCAAGGGTCCGACCCGGATCGGTCGGCACAACCGCATCTACCAGTTTTCTTCGGTAGGCGAGGACACGCCCGATCTCAAGTACAAAGGTGAAGAAACCCGGCTGGTCATTGGCGATCACAACGTGATCCGCGAAGGCGTGACGATTCACCGTGGCACCGTTCAGGATCGTTCCGAAACGACCCTGGGCAACCATAACCTGATCATGGCCTACGCCCATATCGGTCATGACAGCGTCATTGGCAACCATTGCATCCTGGTCAACAACACCGCATTGGCTGGCCACGTGCATGTGGACGACTGGGCGATCCTGTCCGGTTTCACCTTGGTCCATCAATATTGTCATATCGGCGCCCACAGCTTCTCGGGCATGGGCACCGCCATCGGCAAGGACGTACCGGCCTATGTCACTGTGTTCGGTAACCCGGCCGAAGCCCGCAGTATGAATTTCGAAGGCATGCGCCGTCGTGGTTTCAGCGAAGAGGCGATCACGGCATTGCGGCGCGCCTACAAGGTTGTGTACCGCCAGGGGTTGACCGTCGAACAGGCCCTTGTCGAGCTGGCCGAGGCTTCGGCGCAGTTCCCGGAAGTCGCGATATTCCGTGACTCCATCCAGTCCTCGACTCGCGGCATCACTCGCTAACCATGGCTAACTTGCGTATAGCACTGGTGGCGGGAGAGGCTTCCGGTGACATTCTGGGTGCCGGTCTGATGCGCGCGCTCAAGGCGCAGCACCCAGCAGTGGAGTTCATCGGTGTCGGTGGCCCCTTGATGCAGGCCGAAGGGCTGGCGTCATATTTCCCCATGGAACGCCTGTCGGTGATGGGGCTGGTTGAGGTGCTCGGACGTCTGCGCGAACTGCTGGCTCGCCGCAAGAAGCTGATCGCGACACTGATCGACGAAAAACCGGATGTGTTCATCGGCATCGATGCGCCGGATTTCACTCTCAATATCGAACTCAAGTTGCGTCAGGCCGGTATCAAGACGGTGCATTACGTCAGCCCCTCGGTCTGGGCCTGGCGGCAGAAGCGCGTGTTGAAAATCCGCGAAGGCTGCGACCTGATGCTCACGCTGCTGCCGTTCGAAGCCCGATTCTACGAAGAGAAGGGCGTGCCGGTACGGTTTGTCGGTCATACCCTGGCCGATACCATTCCCCTGCAAGCGGATCGTGACGCGGCGCGTCAGACGTTGGGCCTGCCCGACGGCCCGCTGGTGGCCTTGATGCCCGGTAGCCGTGGCGGCGAGGTCAGTCGCCTGGGAGGCTTGTTCTTCGACGCCGCCGAGCGTCTGCGAGCGATGCGTCCCGGCGTGCGTTTTGTTCTGCCCTGTGCCAGCCCGCAGCGACGGGCTCAGCTTGAAGCGCTGCTGGCCGGGCGCGATCTGCCTGTCACATTGCTCGATGGCCGCTCTCATCTCGCACTGGCTGCGTGTGACGCCGTGTTGATTGCTTCTGGCACTGCTACCCTTGAGGCGTTGCTGTACAAACGCCCGATGGTGGTCGCCTATCGCCTGGCGCCGTTGACGTTCTGGATCCTCAAACGCATGGTCAAGAGCCCTTACATCTCCTTGCCCAATCTGTTGGCCCAGCGCTTGCTGGTGCCTGAATTGCTGCAGGACGAGGCAACCGCCGATGCGCTGGCCCGTACGTTGTCGCCCTTGATCGACGGTGGCCAGGAGCAGACCCGGGGCTTTGATGACATTCACCGTACCTTGCGCCGCGATGCCTCCAACCAGGCCGCCGACGCAGTATTGACCCTGATCGGCGCCAAACCATGAGTAACGTGAAATTGCAGATGGGCCTGGACTTCAATCTGGTGGCTGAAGTTGAAGAACTGGTGGCCGGTGTTGATGAGGTCGGTCGTGGTCCGTTGTGCGGCGCAGTGGTGACGGCAGCGGTGATTCTCGATCCAAACCGGCCCATTCTGGGCCTCAACGACTCCAAGAAGCTCACCGAAGCCCGTCGCGAAAAGCTCTACGACGAAATCTGCGAGAAAGCCCTGAGCTGGTGCATTGCCCGGGCTGAAGTGGAAGAGATCGACGAGCTGAATATCCTGCACGCCACCATGCTTGCGATGCAGCGTGCCGTGGAAGGCCTGCACATCACCCCGAAACTGGCGATGATCGATGGCAATCGGTGCCCGAAGCTGTCTATGCGCGCCGAAGCAGTCGTTCAGGGGGACGGCAAGGTGCCGGCCATTGCGGCGGCATCGATTCTGGCCAAGGTCAGCCGTGATCGGGAAATGAGCGCCTTTGAATTGATTTACCCGGGCTACGGCATCGGCGGCCACAAGGGCTACCCGACGCCCGTTCATCTGGAAGCGCTGGCGCGCCTTGGGCCAACGCCGATCCATCGGCGCTCGTTCGCGCCGGTGCGGCTGGCTTATGAAGCCCGTGAGGGTTTGATCGTAAGTCATCAGACTGCGGTCTCTTGATGCAGGCTTTTGTGGCAAGGCAATCATGCTGATGTTTTACCCAAGGCTCGGTACAATCCGGGCCTTGTTGTTTTCATGACTTAACGCAGGATCACTATGCCGGCTTCATTCGTTCATCTACGCCTGCACACTGAATACTCCCTGGTCGATGGCCTGGTGCGGATCAAGCCACTGGTCAAGACCCTGGTGGGCATGAAAATGCCTGCTGTGGCGGTCACCGACCAGAACAACATGTGTTCGCTGGTCAAGTTCTACAAAAATGCCATGGGCGCCGGGATCAAGCCGATCTGCGGGGCCGACCTGTGGCTGTCGAACAAAGACCCGGACGCGCCGCTGAGCCGCATCAGCCTGCTGGTGATGAACGCCGTGGGTTACCGCAACCTCACCGAGTTGATCTCCCGCGGTTTTATCGATGGCCAGCGCAACGGCTCGATCATCATCGAGCGCGAATGGGTAGCTGAGGCCAATGAAGGTTTGATCATGCTGTCGGCGGCCAAGGAAGGTGAAATCGGCCTGGCCCTGCTCAGTGGCAATCCAGAAGAAGCCGAAGTGCTGGCCCGCGATTGGATGGCGGTGTTCCCGGACCGCTTCTACATTGAAGTGCAACGCACCAATCGCCCTAACGACGAAGAACACCTGCATGCCGCCGTGGCCCTGGCCGACAAGATCGGCGCGCCGCTGGTGGCGACCAACGACGTGCGCTTCATCAAACAGGAAGATTTCGAAGCTCACGAAACCCGCGTCTGTATCGGTGAAGGCCGGGCGCTCGATGATCCGCGTCGTCCGAAAAACTACAGCGATCAGCAATACCTCAAAAGTGCCGAGGAAATGGCCGAGTTGTTCAGCGACCTGCCCGAGGCGCTGGAAAACACGGTCGAGATTGCCAAGCGCTGCAACATCGAAGTGAAGCTGGGCAAGCACTTCCTGCCCAACTTCCCGATCCCCGATGGCATGACCATCGACGAGTATTTCCGCAAGGTATCCTTCGATGGCCTGGACGAGCGCCTCAGCGTTCTCTTGCCCAAGGACACCACCGAAGATTACGAAGCCAAGCGCCAGGTCTATGTCGACCGGTTGAATTTCGAGCTGGATATCATCATCCAGATGGGCTTCCCCGGTTACTTCCTGATCGTGATGGACTTCATCCAGTGGGCCAAGAGCAACGGTGTGCCGGTGGGGCCAGGCCGGGGGTCGGGTGCAGGCTCCCTGGTGGCTTACGTGCAGAAGATCACCGACCTCGACCCGCTGGAATATGACCTGCTGTTCGAACGTTTCCTCAACCCGGAACGGGTGTCCATGCCCGACTTCGACGTCGACTTCTGCATGGACGGTCGCGACCGGGTGATTGATTACGTGGCCGAGAAGTACGGTCGCAATGCGGTGAGCCAGATCATCACCTTCGGTTCCATGGCCGCCAAGGCTGTGGTGCGTGACGTGGCGCGGGTGCAGGGCAAGTCCTACGGTTTGGCGGATCGTCTGTCGAAGATGATCCCGTTCGAAGTCGGCATGACCCTGGAAAAAGCCTACGAGCAGGAAGAAATCCTGCGGGACTTCATCAAGGTCGATGAAGAAGCCGCGGAAATCTGGGAGATGGCCCGCAAGCTTGAAGGCGTGGTGCGTAACGTTGGCAAGCACGCCGGGGGCGTGGTGATCGCGCCGACCAAGCTGACTGACTTCTCGCCGATCTATTGCGATGAAGAGGGGGACGGCCTGGTGACCCAGTTCGACAAGGATGACGTCGAGGCGGCGGGCCTGGTGAAGTTCGACTTCCTCGGCCTGCGGACACTGACGATCATCGACTGGGCGCTGAAAACCATCAACCGTGATCGGGCCAAGGTCGGCGAAGCGCCGCTGGACATCGCGTTTATTCCGCTGGATGACAAGCCGACCTACAGCTTGTTGCAAAAAGCCGAAACCACGGCGGTGTTCCAGCTTGAATCCCGGGGTATGAAGGAGCTGATCAAAAAGCTCAAGCCCGACTGCCTCGAAGACCTGATCGCACTGGTGGCCCTGTTCCGTCCGGGCCCGCTGCAATCGGGCATGGTGGATGACTTTATCAACCGTAAGCACGGGCGCGCCGAGCTGGCGTACCCGCACCCGGATTATCAGTACGACGGCCTCAAGCCGGTACTGGCGCCGACCTACGGCATCATCCTGTACCAGGAACAGGTGATGCAGATTGCCCAGGTGATGGCCGGTTACACCCTCGGCGGCGCGGACATGCTGCGTCGGGCGATGGGTAAGAAAAAGCCTGAGGAGATGGCCAAGCAGCGCGGTGGTTTCATCGAGGGTTGTGCGAACAACGGCATCGATGCGGACCTGGCCGGTAACATCTTCGACTTGGTGGAAAAATTCGCCGGTTACGGCTTCAACAAATCCCACTCGGCCGCCTATGGCCTGGTGTCGTACCAGACCGCGTGGCTGAAGGCCCACTACCCGGCGCCATTCATGGCCGCGGTACTGTCGGCGGATATGCACAACACCGACAAGGTCGTGACCTTGATCGAAGAAGTGCGGACCATGAAGTTGCGCCTCGACGCGCCGGACGTGAACGCTTCGGAGTTCAAGTTCACGGTGAACGACGAAGGCCGCATCATTTATGGACTGGGGGCGATCAAGGGCGTGGGTGAAGGGCCGGTGGAAGCCATCACCGAAGCCCGTCAGGACGGACCGTTCAAGGACCTGTTCGATTTTTGCGCCCGGGTCGATCTCAAACGCATCAACAAGCGTACCCTCGACGGTTTGATCCGCAGCGGTGCATTGGACCGTCTGGGCCCGTACTTCCAGGATGAACCCAAGGCCTACCAGGCCAACATCGACCGCAACCGCGCGGTGCTGCTGGCGGCCATGGAAGAAGCGATCAAGGCCGCCGAGCAGACCGCCCGGACCCATGACAGTGGTCACGCCGACCTGTTTGGCGGGTTGTTTGTCGAGGAAGATGCCGATGTCTACGGCAATCACCGCAAGGCCAAGGAGCTGACGCTCAAGGAGCGTCTCAAGGGTGAGAAAGACACCTTGGGCCTGTACCTCACGGGTCACCCAATCGACGAGTACGAAGGCGAGATCCGCCGGTTCGCCCGTCAGCGCATCATTGATCTGAAGCCGGCGCGTGACACGCAGACCGTCGCCGGTATGATCATTGCCCTGCGGGTAATGAAAAACAAAAAGGGCGACAAGATGGGCTTCATTACCCTTGACGACCGCTCCGGGCGCATCGAGGCGTCGTTGTTTGCCGATGCGTTCCATTCGGCCCAGTCGCTGTTGCAGACTGACGCGATGGTTGTGGTGGAAGGCGAAGTCAGCAACGACGATTTTTCCGGTGGCCTGCGGCTGCGGGTCAAACGGGTGATGAGCATGGAAGATGCCCGGACCAACCTGGCCGAGAGCCTGCGCCTGAAATTGCAGACCCAGGATCTCAAGGGCGATCAGCTACGCTGGCTGGGGGAGTTGTTCAAGCGCCATCGCGGTGCTTGCCCGATTACCATGGAGTACGTGCGCCCCGACGCCAAGGCTGTGCTGCAGTTCGGCGAAGGCTGGCGGATCGATCCGGCGGATGCGTTGATTCAAGCCTTGCGTGACCAGTTCGGCAAAGACAACGTCTTCCTCCAATACCGTTGACGGCCAGGTGCCACTCCTGAACCTTGGAGCGGCCCTGATCTCGACCCGAATTTTTAATCTCGACCTGAACGCGCCTCTCCCTTAAGGTAGGGCGCGAATAGACAACCGGCCGGCCCAAGCTCTCTTGGACGTCGACCCAAGACGGACGCCTATGAACCCGAATTTTCTAGATTTCGAACAGCCGATCGCCGACCTGCAAGCCAAGATCGAAGAGTTGCGCTTGGTCGGTAATGACAATTCGCTGAATATCGGCGATGAAATCTCTCGTCTGCAGGACAAAAGCCGCACGCTGACCGAAGACATCTTTGGCAAGCTGACCAGCTGGCAGATCGCCCGCCTGGCGCGTCATCCGCGTCGTCCCTACACCCTGGACTATATCGAGCACATCTTCACTGAGTTCGATGAACTGCACGGCGATCGGCATTTCTCCGACGACGCCGCGATCGTGGGTGGCGTCGCCCGTCTGGACGACCAGCCAGTGATGGTCATCGGCCATCAGAAAGGCCGCGAAGTCCGCGAAAAGGTGCGCCGCAACTTCGGCATGCCGCGTCCGGAAGGCTATCGCAAGGCCTGCCGCCTGATGGAAATGGCCGAGCGCTTCAAGATGCCGATCCTGACCTTCATCGACACGCCGGGCGCTTATCCGGGCATCGACGCCGAAGAGCGCAACCAGAGCGAAGCGATCGCCTGGAATCTGCGCGTAATGGCGCGACTGAAAACCCCGATCATCGCCACGGTGATCGGCGAAGGCGGTTCCGGCGGTGCGCTGGCCATTGGTGTCTGCGATCAGCTGAACATGCTGCAATACTCCACCTACGCGGTGATCTCGCCGGAAGGCTGCGCCTCGATCCTGTGGAAAACCGCCGAGAAGGCGCCGGATGCCGCCGAAGCCATGGGCATCACCGCTGAGCGTCTCAAAGGCCTGGGTATCGTGGATAAAGTGATCAGCGAGCCTGTAGGCGGCGCTCATCGTGATCCGGCCGCGGCTGCGGCGCTGATTCGTGCCGAGCTGAGTTCGCAACTGTCGATGCTCAAGAAGTTCGACAACGAGGCGCTGCTGGCCCGTCGCTATGAGCGGCTGATGAGCTACGGTCTCTGATCCGACCGCAATACCCATGTGGGAGCGAGCCTGCTCGCGATACGGTTTAACATTCAACAAATGAGTTGACTGATATACCGCCATCGCGAGCAGGCTCGCTCCCACAGTTGTTTGTGCCAAGGCTGACTCCTATGAACTCAAGCGCGGATCTGCCAACCCGGCTCCTCACACAGCTATCCCCCTGGCGCAACGCCGTCACCTGGCGCATCGCCTTCTCCGGTGGCCTCGATTCCACCGTCCTGCTGCACCTGCTCGCGTCTCTCTCCAAAACCCAAACCCTGCCACCGCTACGTGCTGTCCATGTCCATCATGGCCTTCAGGCTGTGGCCGATGCATGGCCGGACCATTGTCGCTCGGTCTGCAAGGCCCTTGGGGTGCCGCTGGAAGTAGTGAACGTGCAAGTCCGGGCCGGTGCCAGCGTCGAGCGTGCCGCCCGGGAGGCGCGTTATGCCGCCTTCGTGGCGCTGCTCCACAGCAATGAAGTGCTGCTCACCGGTCAGCATCGCGACGATCAGGCTGAAACTCTGTTGTTTCGTTTGTTGCGCGGGGCAGGGGTGAGGGGCTTGTCGGCGATGCCTCGGCAGCGTCCTCTGGGCCAGGGGTACTTGCTGCGACCCTTGCTCGATGTGTCCCGGGCGGAGCTGGAAGCCTACGCGACGCAACAGGGCTTGAACTGGATCGAAGACCCTTCCAACGACGATCACCGGTACGCGCGCAATTTCCTGCGCCAGCGAGTTTTCCCGGTATTGACCGAGCAGTGGCCCCAGGCCTCGACGACCCTCGCTCGCAGCGCTGCGCACCTGAGTGAGGCGCAAGGCTTGCTGGATGACCTGGCGCGAATCGATCTGGATCGAGCCATCACGCCCTGCGCGTTCGACTGGCTTGGGTTGCGGTCGCTTGAGTTGGCCCCGTTGCGAGCCTTGTCGCCGGCCCGTCAGCGTAATGCGTTGAGTCATTGGCTGGTTTCAATGACAACGCTGCCCGACAGTGATCATTGGTCTGGCTGGGACTCGTTGCGCGATGCAGCGGACGACGCCCGGCCGATCTGGCGGCTGGCCGGTGGCGAACTGCACCGCACCGGCGGACGCGTCTGGTGGTTATCCGACCGCTGGCTGCGACCGGCCGCAGGCCCCGTAGAATGGACGCTGACTGCTCAAGCATTGACCCTGCCAGACAACGGCACGGTGACCCTCGACGGTAAAATGCCCGACGGACCGCTCTGCGTCCGCTATCGTCAGGGAGGTGAAGCCATGCTGTTGCCCGGCCGTGGCCACCGGGACCTCAAGCGTTTGCTCAATGAAAGTGGCGTGCCGGCGTTTGCGCGCGGTCGATTGCCGCTGCTGTATCGGGGCGAGCAATTGCTGGCGGTGGCGAACCTGCCAGGACTCGACAGCGGCATTGATGGCAACTGGCAACTGATCTGGCAGCCATGAAACCAAGATCTGGGTTTGAGCTGAAAGGGGCTTTCCGGTAGACTACGCTCCCTTCTTGATACAACTTCTGTGGATTCGCCTGAATTGCAGGAGTTGCCGATTACCAAGCAGTCTTTGCTGGGCGATTCCAAAAAATGTGTAGCGAGCAACGTACCGGTGATTTCACTTCCGGTCTGTCCCAACGCGGCGGTTTTTTTGAAAGGTGCACTGTGATTAATGCAGGTGATCGGGGGCTTCGGCCTTCCTTCGCTTTCCCCGGCGGCTCGGACCGCTTTAACGCAGACTTCTAGGGTTTTTCATGACGCGCTACATATTCGTCACGGGCGGTGTTGTTTCTTCATTGGGGAAAGGCATTGCCTCGGCTTCATTGGCGGCCATCCTGGAGGCGCGGGGACTTAAGGTCACCATGCTCAAGCTGGACCCGTACATCAACGTCGACCCGGGCACCATGAGCCCGTTCCAGCACGGTGAAGTGTTCGTCACCCACGACGGCGCCGAGACCGACCTGGACCTGGGCCACTACGAGCGGTTCATCCGCACGACCATGACCCAGAACAACAACTTCACCACCGGCCGTGTCTACGAGCACGTGCTGCGCAAAGAGCGCCGTGGTGATTACCTAGGGGCGACCATCCAGGTCATCCCGCACATCACCGACGAAATCAAGCGCCGCATCATCAAGGGTGCCGGCGACGCCGACGTGGCGATGGTCGAAATCGGCGGCACTGTGGGTGACATCGAGTCCCAGCCGTTCCTCGAAGCCATCCGCCAGTTGCGTTTCGAAATCGGCGCCAAGCGCGCGATGCTGATGCACCTGACCCTGGTTCCGTACATCGCCACCGCTGGCGAAACCAAGACCAAGCCCACCCAGCACTCGGTCAAGGAACTGCGCTCCATCGGCCTGCAGCCGGATGTGCTGATCTGCCGCTCCGACCACCCGATCGATATTTCTTCGCGGCGCAAGATCGCCCAGTTCACCAACGTTGAAGAGCGTGCGGTGATCGGCCTGGAAGACGCTGACACCATCTACAAGATCCCGGGCATCCTGCACTCCCAGGGCCTGGACGATTTCGTCGTCGAGCGTTTCGGCTTGCAGTGCGCCAGCGCCGACCTGTCCGAATGGGAAGCGGTGGTCGATGCCAAGCTCAACCCGGAACACGAAGTCACCATCGCCATGGTCGGCAAGTACATGGAGCTGCTGGATGCCTACAAGTCGCTGATCGAGGCGATGAGTCACGCCGGTATCAGCAACCGTACCAAGGTCAACCTGCGCTATATCGACTCTGAAGACATCGAGAACCAGGGCACCGGTCTGCTCGAAGGCGCCGATGCGATCCTCGTGCCGGGCGGCTTTGGCCTGCGGGGCGTGGAAGGCAAGATCACCGCTGTTCAATACGCTCGCGAAAACAAGGTGCCTTACCTGGGCATCTGCCTGGGCATGCAAGTGGCGGTCATTGAGTTCGCCCGTAACGTGATGGGCTGGAAGGACGCCAACTCCACCGAATTCGATCGCGCCAGCGGTCACCCGGTCGTGGGCCTGATCACCGAGTGGGAAGATGCCACCGGCGCTGTGGAAATACGCACCGAAGCCTCCGACCTGGGCGGCACCATGCGTCTCGGTGCCCAGGAATGCCTGCTTGAAGCCGGCTCCAAGGTGCACGATTGCTACGCCAAGGATGTGATCGTCGAGCGTCACCGCCATCGCTACGAAGTGAACAACAACCTGCTGCCGCAACTGATCGAGGCCGGCCTGAAAATCTCCGGTCGTTCCGGTGACGGCGCGCTGGTGGAGGTGGTCGAAGCCCCGGATCATCCATGGTTCGTTGCTTGCCAGTTTCACCCCGAGTTCACCTCGACGCCACGGGACGGCCACCCGCTGTTCAGTGGTTTCGTGAAAGCCGCATTGGCTCAACACCAGAAGAAGGCATAAAACGATGGCCCAGAAGATCATTCGCGTCGGCGACATCGAGATTGCCAACGACAAGCCCATGGTGCTGTTCGGCGGCATGAACGTACTGGAAAGCCGTGACATGGCGATGCAGGTCTGCGAGGAGTACGTGAAGGTCACCCAGAAGCTGGGCATCCCTTATGTCTTCAAGGCCAGTTTCGACAAGGCCAATCGCTCGTCCGTGACCTCTTACCGTGGCCCTGGCCTGGAAGAGGGCATGCGCATCTTCCAGGACATCAAACAAGCCTTCGGCGTGCCGATCATCACCGACGTCCACGAGCCTGAGCAGGCCGCGGTGGTCGCCGAGGTCTGCGACATCATTCAGTTGCCGGCCTTCCTGTCGCGCCAGACCGACCTGGTGGTCGCGATGGCCAAGACCGGTGCGGTGATCAACATCAAGAAAGCCCAGTTCCTCGCGCCCCAGGAAATGAAGCACATCCTGAGCAAATGCGAAGAGGCCGGCAATGACCAGTTGATCCTCTGCGAGCGTGGTTCGAGCTTCGGCTACAACAACCTGGTGGTGGACATGCTTGGCTTCGGCATCATGAAGCAGTTCGAATACCCGGTGTTCTTCGACGTGACCCACGCGCTGCAAATGCCCGGTGGTCGTTCCGATTCCGCAGGGGGGCGGCGCGCCCAGGTCACCGACCTGGCCAAGGCCGGCATGAGCCAGTCCCTGGCAGGTCTGTTCCTCGAGGCCCACCCGGACCCGGACAATGCCAAGTGTGACGGCCCTTGTGCCTTGCGCTTGAACAAGCTGGAACCCTTCTTGTCTCAGCTCAAGGCGTTGGACGAACTGGTCAAGAGTTTTCCGACGATAGAAACCGCGTAACGCGGTTTTCTCCGGTAAAGTACCGCTCGATTATCGCTCTGGCCCGCTGGCCGCACTGCTTTTGTGGGAGCATGGCTTGCCAGCGATGACGTCCTTCGGGACCGTCGTCGGCAAGCCTTACTGTTACAGCGTTTCGTCAACTTTGGAGTGTTTACAACAATGGCAAAAATCGTCGACATCAAAGGTCGTGAAGTTCTCGACTCCCGTGGCAACCCCACTGTTGAAGCGGACGTGCTTCTCGACAACGGTATCATCGGCAGCGCCTGCGCTCCGTCCGGTGCTTCCACTGGCTCGCGCGAAGCGCTGGAGCTGCGTGATGGCGACAAGAGCCGTTACCTGGGCAAGGGCGTGCTCAAAGCCGTCGCCAACATCAACGGTCCTATCCGTGACCTGTTGCTGGGCAAGGATCCTGCCGACCAGAAAGCCCTCGATCACGCGATGATCAAGCTCGACGGTACGGAAAACAAAGCCACCCTGGGCGCCAACGCGATCCTCGCCGTGTCCCTGGCCGCTGCCAAGGCTGCCGCCCAGGACCAGGACCTGCCGCTGTACGCACACATCGCCAACCTCAACGGTACCCCGGGTGTCTACTCGATGCCGGTGCCGATGATGAACATCATCAACGGTGGCGAGCACGCCGATAACAACGTCGACATCCAGGAATTCATGGTCCAGCCAGTGGGCGCCAAGTCCTTCTCCGAAGGCCTGCGCATGGGCACCGAGATTTTCCATCACCTCAAGGCTGTGCTGAAGGCCCGTGGCCTGAGCACTGCCGTTGGCGACGAAGGCGGTTTCGCACCGAACCTGGCGTCCAACGAAGACGCGCTGAGAGTGATCTCCGAAGCCGTGGCCAACGCAGGTTACAAGCTGGGCACCGACGTGACCCTGGCCCTGGACTGCGCGGCCAGTGAGTTCTTCGAAGACGGCAAGTACAACCTGTCCGGTGAAGGCCAGGTATTCACCGCCGAAGGTTTTGCCGACTACCTCAAGGGCCTGACCGAGCGCTACCCGATCATCTCCATCGAAGATGGCCTGGACGAGTCCGACTGGGCCGGCTGGAAAATCCTCACCGACAAGATCGGCGAAAAAACCCAGCTGGTAGGCGACGACCTGTTCGTAACCAACACCAAGATCCTGAAAGAAGGCATCGACAAGAAGATCGCCAACTCGATCCTGATCAAGTTCAACCAGATCGGCACCCTGACCGAAACCCTGGAAGCCATCCAGATGGCCAAGGCCGCCGGCTACACTGCCGTGATCTCCCACCGCTCCGGCGAAACCGAAGATTCGACCATTGCCGACCTGGCCGTGGGCACTGCGGCAGGCCAGATCAAGACCGGTTCGCTGTGCCGTTCCGATCGCGTCTCCAAGTACAACCAACTGCTGCGTATTGAAGAGCAGTTGAACGGCAAGGCCAAGTACAACGGTCGTGCCGAGTTTCGCGGTTAAGCGGTAGATGGTAAAAAGACACCGGATGATGTCGAAAAAGTCGCAATAGCGGCGGTTTTGCCTCTAATCTGATGCCTTATCAAGCACAAGCCTGGTTTTTCCAGGCTTCGTGCTATCAGACGCTTCAAAGTGTGGCATGGCTGTCTTTTTCACTGGAAACCTGAGATTCGATGCGCAGTCCCAATTGGTTGTTTCTTGTCTTGCTCCTGTTGCTGGCTGGCCTGCAGTACCGCCTTTGGGTGGGTAATGGCAGCCTGGCGCAAGTGGCGGACCTGACTCAGCAGATTGCCGAACAGCATGCCGAAAACGAGGCGTTGCTGGAGCGTAACCGGGTGATGGACGCCGAAGTCAGTGAACTGAAAAAAGGCATGGAGACCGTTGAAGAGCGGGCTCGCCATGAACTGGGCATGGTTAAAGAGGGCGAAACCCTCTACCAGTTGGCCCAATGAGTATCCGTTTGCCGGCCTTCTGGGCCGTGGTTCCTGCCGCGGGCGTTGGAGCCCGTATGGCTGCGGACCGTCCCAAGCAATACCTGCAACTGGGCGGACGCACAATTCTCGAACACAGCCTTGGCTGTTTCCTCGATCATCCGACCGTAAAAGGCGTGGTGGTCAGTGTTGCCCACGATGACCCTTATTGGCCGACCCTGGCCTGTGCCAGCGATACACGCATCCAGCGCGTGGACGGTGGCGAACAACGTTCGGATTCGGTGCTCAATGCCTTGCTGCATCTTCACGGACAGGGTGCCGATGATCACGACTGGGTCTTGGTGCACGACGCCGCCCGGCCCAACCTGGCCCGGGACGATCTGGACACATTGCTCAGGGAACTGGCGAATGATCCGGTCGGCGGCCTCCTGGCTGTGCCGGCGCGTGACACCCTCAAGCGAGTCGACAAGCACGGCCGTGTAGTGGAAACCGTTGACCGCAGCGTCATCTGGCAAGCCTATACACCGCAAATGTTTCGTCTCGGTGCCCTGCACCGGGCCCTGGCTGACAGCCTGGTGGCCGATGCCATGATTACCGACGAAGCGTCCGCCATGGAATGGGCAGGGCAAGCGCCACGCCTGATCGAAGGGCGGGCCGATAACCTCAAGGTCACACGCCCTGAAGATCTGGAGTGGTTGCGCCAGCGTTGGGCGAATCGCCATTAAGTGGAATCGCCATCGCGAGCAGGCTCGCTCCCACAAGGGACTTTGGCTGTACACAAAATTTGTAGCCGCTGAAGATCCAGTGTGGGAGCGAGCCTGCTCGCGATGGCAATCGCTCAGGTCACATGAAAACCAGTGTTACCCCCGATACTCCGGCCGCTGCGCCAACCCCTCCTTCAAGTAATCCACCAACTTGCGCACCTTCGGCGACAAATGCCGTTGCTGCGGATACAACGCCCACACCGCTGTATTCGGCGGCTGGTGAGCCTCTAACAGCGATATCAACGCCCCGCTGTGCAAATGCTCCAACACGTAATAATCCGGCAACTGACACAATCCCACCCCTTGCAAAGCCGCATCCAGCACCGCCTGCCCGCTGTTACAACGCCAGTTTCCCTGCACTCGTTGGGAAAATTCCCGCCCGTTCTGCTCCAGTTGCCAGAGGTCGGAGCTGCCGATCAGGCAATTGTGGCGGCTCAATTCCGACAAGCTATGGGGGCGACCGTAGCGCTCCAGGTAGGACGCCGATGCGCACAGGTACATGCGCCGTGGCGCCAGGCGCGTGGCAACCAGGCGCGAGTCCTGCAAACGGCCCAGGCGAATCGCCAGGTCCAGGCCTTCGTGAACCAGATCGAGGGGGCGGTTGCTCAGTTCGATGTCCACCCGCAATTGCGGATAAAGCGTCATGAACCGTGTCACCAGCGGCACAATGAACCGCTCGCCGTAGGCCACGGCACAGGTCATGCGCAACATGCCCTTGGGTTCGCTGGTGAGGTCGCCCACCGCTCGCAGTGCTTCTTCACGTCCGTCCTGCAGGCGCTGGCAATGCTGCAAGAACGTCTGGCCGGCCTCGGTCAGGGTGACCCGGCGGGTACTGCGATACAGCAGTCGTGTCTGCAGACGCTCTTCAAGCCGTACGATTTGTCGACTGATGTGGGAAGACGAAACGCCCAGGCGTTCGGCTGCGGCGGTGAATTGGCTGCATTCGGCCACGGCGACGAATTCGTCAATGCCCTCCCAGCGGTTATCGGACATGAATGATTATCCCTGTGCAGCAATAATGTTTTGCTTTTGGTTGGATTATTCATCGTCCGGTGAGGGATTACACTCCCTGTCTTGTTTTTATTTGCTGGAGACTCCCCATGATCAAGTCACGCGCGGCCGTTGCCTTCGAGGCCAAGAAACCCCTGGAAATCGTTGAAGTCGACGTCGCCATGCCCAAGGCGGGCGAAGTGTTGCTGCGCGTGGTGGCCTCGGGTGTCTGCCACACCGATGCCTACACCTTGTCGGGCGCCGACCCGGAAGGGATCTTCCCGTCGATCCTCGGCCATGAAGGCGGCGCCATCGTCGAAGCTATCGGCGAAGGCGTGACGTCGGTTGCGGTGGGCGATCACGTCATTCCGCTGTATACGCCGGAGTGCGGCCAGTGCAAATTCTGTAAGTCGGGCAAGACCAACCTGTGTCAGGCGATTCGCGCCACCCAAGGCAAAGGCCTGATGCCAGATGGCACCTCGCGCTTTTCCTACAAGGGTGAGACGATTTTCCACTACATGGGGACCTCGACGTTCTCCGAATACACCGTATTGCCAGAAATTTCCGTGGCGAAAATCCCCAAAGAAGCGCCGCTGGAAAAAGTCTGCCTGCTGGGTTGCGGCGTCACCACCGGTATCGGCGCGGTCCTCAACACCGCCAAGGTCAAGCCGGGTGACACCGTGGCGATCTTCGGCCTGGGCGGCATTGGCCTGTCGGCGGTGATTGGTGCGGTGAAAGCCAAGGCATCGCGCATCATTGCCATCGACATCAACCCGGCCAAGTTCGAAATCGCCAAGCAACTGGGTGCCACCGATTGCGTCAACCCGAAGGATTTCGACCGTCCGATCCAGGAAGTCATCGTCGACATGACGGACGGCGGCGTGGACTTTTCCTTCGAGTGCATCGGCAATGTGCAACTGATGCGCGCCGCATTGGAATGCTGCCACAAGGGCTGGGGCGAGTCGGTGATCATCGGTGTGGCCGGGGCCGGCCAGGAAATCGCCACCCGTCCATTCCAGTTGGTGACCGGGCGCGTCTGGCGCGGTTCGGCGTTTGGCGGCGTGCGCGGGCGCAGCGAATTGCCAAGCTACGTGGAAATGGCCGAGAAGGGCGAGATTCCGCTGGATACCTTCATCACCCACACCATGGGCCTGGAAGATATCAACAAGGCGTTCGACCTGATGCATGAAGGCAAGAGCATCCGTACCGTTATTAATTTCTAAGGAGCAGCCATGAGCTTCAAGCCACAAGCTGCAAGTCGGTACACCGCCACTTGCCGCTTGAAGCTTGTCGCTTGCAGCTGAAATGCCAATGAACCTTGAAAACATTTCCTGCCAGAAAAGCTTCGGCGGCTGGCACAAGCGTTACCGGCATCGTTCCGAAGTGCTTGGTTGTGACATGGTGTTTGCCGTGTACCTGCCGCCCCAGGCCGAGCAGGGCGGCAAGTTGCCTGTGGTGTATTGGTTGTCCGGGTTGACCTGCACCGACGAGAACTTCATGCAAAAGGCCGGCGCCCAGCGCATGGCTGCCGAACTGGGCCTGATTATTGTCGCGCCGGACACCAGCCCGCGCGGCGCCGACGTGCCGGGCGATCCGGACGGTGCCTGGGACTTTGGCCTGGGTGCGGGGTTTTATCTGAACGCCACGCAGGAACCGTGGGCGCGGCACTATCGGATGCATGACTACGTGGTGCAGGAATTGCCGGCCTTGGTCGAAGCGCATTTCCCGGCCTCGGATAAGCGCGGCATCAGTGGTCACTCCATGGGTGGCCACGGCGCGCTGGTCTGCGCTTTGCGTAACCCAGGGCGTTACCGCTCGGTGTCGGCATTTTCGCCGATCAACAATCCGATGGATTGCCCGTGGGGCCAGAAGGCGTTTTCTCGTTATCTGGGGGAAGACCGCTCGAAGTGGCGTGAGTGGGATGCCTGTGCATTGATCGCCGAAGCTGGCGAAAAGCTGCCGTTGCTGGTGGATCAGGGCGATCGCGATGATTTCCTGGCCAACCAGCTCAAGCCCGAAGCCTTGCAGCAAGCGGCCAAGGCTGCCGGTCATCCGTTGGAGCTGCGCCTGCAACCGGGCTACGACCACAGCTACTTCTTCATCGCCAGCTTCATTGAGGATCACTTGCAACATCATGCCCACGCTTTAGGGGGCTCTTAGTCCGTTTCCCCTTGGCGAGGGAGCTAATTGAGGGCGCTCCCCACGCTGAATGCAGGTAGAATCACGCCCTGACAAAAATCGGGGCGTTTTTTTTATGCGTATTGGCCACGGCTACGATGTTCACCGTTTCGCTGAAGGCGACTTCATTACTCTGGGCGGCGTGCGTATTGCACACAGCTTCGGGCTGCTCGCGCATTCTGACGGTGACGTCCTGCTGCACGCCTTGAGCGACGCCTTGCTTGGCGCGGCCGCGCTGGGGGATATTGGCAAACATTTCCCCGACACCGACCCGCAGTTCAAGGGCGCCGACAGCCGGGTGCTGCTGCGCCATGTGGTCTCGCTGATCCAGGCCAAGGGCTGGAAAGTCGGCAATGTCGATAACACCATCGTCGCCCAGGCGCCAAAAATGGCGCCACACATCGAAACGATGCGTCGGTTGATTGCCGAGGACCTGCAAGTTGAGCTGGACCAGGTCAACGTGAAAGCCACCACCACCGAGAAACTTGGTTTCGTCGGTCGCGAAGAAGGCATTGCCGTTCATAGCGTTGCCTTGTTGCTGCGCCCATGACCGAACTGGAACTATTAGGCCCCCGTGCCTACGGCGAGTCGCTGGGCAGCGCAGTACTCAAGGCCACTGCTGAAGATTTTCAGGTCGACGAAGTGCTCGACATCCCGCTCACGGGCGAAGGCGAGCACTTATGGATCTGGGTTGAAAAACGCGGTTTGAACACTGAAGAAGCGGCTCGGCGAATTGCCAAGGCCGCTGGCGTATCGTTGCGCACCGTCAGTTATGCCGGTCTCAAGGACCGCCAGGCGCTGACCCGCCAGTGGTTCAGCGTCCAGTTGCCGGGCAAGGCCGACCCGGACCTGTCGGCGGCAGAAAACGAAACGCTGAAGATCCTCAAGACCGGTCGCCATAAACGCAAGCTGCAACGCGGCGCGCACTCGGCCAATGGCTTTACTTTGCGCCTGACCCAGTTCAAGGGCGACCCAGCGGCGATCGATGCGCGTCTGCAACAGATCGCCCGTCTGGGCATTCCCAATTATTTCGGCGCCCAGCGCTTCGGGCATGACGGCGGTAACCTCGTCGATGCCCGCGCCTGGGCGGCGCGCAAGGCTTTGCCGGAACAGCGCAATGTGCGTTCGCGGCTGTTGTCCACCGCCCGCAGCTTTCTGTTCAACCGGGTGTTGGCGGCTCGGGTGGCCGATGGCACCTGGCAGCACGCGCAAGTGGGCGACTTGCTGGCGTTCACCGACAGCCGCAGTTTTTTCCCCGCCGGCGAGGCCGAGTGCAGTGACCCACGCCTGGCGATTCTCGACCTGCACCCCACCGGGCCGCAGTGGGGCGAGGGACCTTCGCCTGCCGCCGGCGCGGTCCATGATCTGGAGCAGGCCATCGCCGAGGCGGAGGCCGATCTGCGCGACTGGTTGATAAACGCGGGAATGAGTCACGAACGTCGCATCCTGCGACTGCCCATTGGCGGCCTGTCGTGGCATTATCCCTCGCCTGACATTCTGCAACTGGAATTCGTCCTGCCGGCCGGATGTTTCGCCACTGTCTTGGTGCGCGAACTCGTCGATCTGGTGCCGGTGGGGCAGACGGACAGCCCATGCGTATTCTGATTTCTAACGACGACGGGGTGACAGCACCCGGCCTTGCCGCGCTTTATGCTGCGCTGGCGGATTTTGCCGAATGCGTGGTCATCGCCCCGGACCAGGACAAAAGCGGCGCGAGCAGTTCGCTGACGCTCGACCGACCATTACACCCGTGCTACCTGGATAATGGTTTCATCAGCCTCAACGGCACCCCGACCGACTGCGTGCACCTGGGCCTGAACGGCTTGCTGGAGCGCGAGCCGGACATGGTGGTTTCGGGCATCAACCTGGGGGCCAACCTGGGGGATGACGTGCTTTATTCCGGCACCGTGGCCGCCGCCCTTGAGGGCCGTTTCCTCGGGCATCCGTCGTTTGCCTTTTCGTTTGTTTCGCGGCAAGTCGATAATCTGCCTACTGCCGCCTACTTCGCCCGCAAGTTGGTCGAGGCCCATGGCGAGCTGGACCTGCCACCGCGCACGGTGCTGAACGTGAACATTCCGAACCTGCCACTGGATCACATCCGAGGCATCCAGCTCACTCGCCTGGGGCATCGTGCCCGCGCGGCCAAACCCATGCAGGTGGTCGATCCCCGGGGCAAGGCCGGTTACTGGATCGCCGCCGCCGGTGATGCCGAGGATGGCGGGCCAGGCACCGATTTTCATGCAGTGATGCAAGGCTATGTCTCGATAACGCCGTTGCAGCTGGATCGGACCTTCAACGATGCTTTTCGAACGCTCGATGGCTGGCTGGAGGGGCTGCGCTGATGGCTCGCGAGCAAGACGATATACTGCGCCGCGGAATCGGCATGACCTCCCAGCGTACCCGGGAGCGCCTGATTCAACGGCTCTATGAAGAAGGCCTTTCCAACGCCCAGGTGCTGGAAGTGATTCGCCGCACCCCACGGCATTTGTTCGTCGATGAAGCCTTGGCCCATCGCGCCTACGAAGACACCGCATTGCCGATCGGCCACAACCAGACCATTTCCCAGCCTTATATGGTGGCCCGCATGAGCGAGTTGCTGCTGGAGGCGGGGCCGCTGGACAAGGTGCTGGAGATTGGCACCGGTTCGGGTTACCAGACGGCGGTGTTGTCGCAGCTGGTGGAGCGGGTATTTTCCGTGGAGCGGATCAAGGTGCTGCAGGATCGCGCCAAGGAACGCCTGGTGGAACTGAACCTGCGCAATGTGGTGTTTCGCTGGGGTGATGGCTGGGAAGGCTGGCCGGCCCTGGCACCTTATAACGGCATCATCGTGACCGCCGTTGCCACTGATGTGCCCCAGGCCTTGCTGGATCAACTGGCTCCCGGCGGCCGGCTGGTCATTCCGGTGGGGGCTGGTGAAGTCCAGCAGTTGATGCTGATCGTGCGCGAAGAACAGGGTTTTTCTCGCCACGTGCTGGGGGCGGTTCGGTTCGTTCCGTTGCTTAACGGGCCATTGGCCTGAGCATTTATAAACAGACGCTGAATTCCGTGGCGTGGGTTGTGTCTTACACCGGCGCTGATCAATTTACCGTTGATTGGTTAAACGGATTGCAACGGCGTCGAGCAAACGTGTGCGGCAGCACCTCGCGCTTCATTAATAGAGGTGGGGTTGCGGCCAGCTGTATTTGTAATACCGTTGCCTGCACAGGCAGTTTCCAATTTTTCAACCACCACAAAGGGAGCGGCGGGTGAGTCTCACAGTCATTGCGCAGCGTATGGGTATCACGAGCTTTCAGCGCCTGGTGACTGGCCTTGTCTTGAGTACCTTGCTGGTCGGTTGCTCCAGTACCCCGTCGGGTAACGTCCGGGTTGTCGATCGCACCAACGCAACGCCTCAACGTCCTACAGTAACGACCGGTCAGTATGTAGTCCGTCGCGGTGATACGCTGTTTTCCATCGCTTTTCGCTATGGCTGGGACTACAAAGCCCTCGCTGCGCGAAACAACATTCCTGCGCCCTATACGATTCATCCGGGTCAGAGAATTCGCTTTGATGGGCGCAGTGGTTCAACGCCTACCGCGGTGGTGACTCAGTCCGGTTCGACGGCTTCGTCGTCGAGTAGAACCACGGTGATTCAACGTCCGGTCGGTGCCGCAACGGCAACAGTACCGTCCGTCGCGAGCAAACCGACACCTGCTCCTACCCCCGCGCCAGGCCCCAGCCCGAGCGGCTGGGGATGGCCTTCTAATGGCGTTCTTATTGGAAAATTCTCTTCAAACGGTAGTTTGAATAAAGGAATTGATATCGCCGGGGATTTGGGACAGCCTGTTTTAGCCGCGTCTGATGGCACGGTTGTGTACGCCGGGAGTGGTTTAAGGGGCTACGGCGAACTCGTGATCATCAAACACAGCGATACCTACGTCAGTGCCTACGGTCACAACCGCAGGCTGTTGGTTCGGGAGGGGCAGCAGGTCAAGGTCGGGCAAAAAATTGCCGAAATGGGATCAACGGGAACGGACCGGGTGAAACTGCATTTTGAGATTCGCCGACAAGGTAAGCCAGTCGATCCGCTGCAATTCCTGCCACGTCGTTGATTTGATTGTCAGCCTGTTCCGTCACGTAGAGGGAACAGGCTCCAGCGTTGCCAAGGATAAAGGCGTCGCTTGAGCTTGAGGTCGAACTCACCAAAGGACTATAACAATGGCTCTCAGTAAAGAAGTGCCGGAGTTTGACATCGACGATGAGGTTCTCCTTATGGAGACCGGCATCGCTATGGATTCGATGTCGAATGATGAAGGGGCGACTCCACCTTCCGTTCGTGCCAAATCCAGACACTCCGCTTCGCTTAAACAACATAAGTACATCGACTACACACGGGCGCTGGACGCCACTCAGCTGTACCTCAACGAAATCGGCTTCTCGCCGCTGCTCTCCCCCGAGGAAGAAGTTCATTTTGCGCGTCTGTCGCAAAGTGGCGACCCGGCCGGGCGAAAACGCATGATTGAAAGCAACCTGCGCCTGGTGGTGAAAATCGCCCGACGCTACGTCAATCGTGGCCTATCGCTGCTGGACCTGATCGAAGAGGGTAACCTGGGGCTGATTCGCGCTGTCGAGAAATTCGACCCCGAGCGAGGCTTCCGTTTCTCGACCTACGCGACCTGGTGGATTCGCCAGACCATCGAGCGGGCGATCATGAATCAGACCCGGACCATCCGGTTGCCGATCCATGTGGTCAAGGAGCTGAACGTCTACCTGCGGGCTGCCCGTGAACTCACCCAAAAGCTCGACCACGAACCCTCACCCGAAGAGATCGCCAACCTGCTGGAGAAACCGGTGGGCGAGGTCAAGCGCATGCTTGGGCTCAACGAGCGGGTTTCTTCGGTTGATGTCTCGCTGGGTCCGGACTCGGATAAGACCCTGCTGGACACGCTCACCGATGACCGACCTACCGACCCGTGCGAGCTGCTCCAGGACGATGACTTGTCCCAGAGCATCGACCAGTGGCTCTCGGAGCTCACGGACAAGCAACGGGAAGTGGTGATTCGCCGCTTCGGCTTGCGCGGTCATGAAAGCAGCACCCTTGAAGATGTGGGCCTGGAAATTGGGCTGACCCGTGAGCGGGTCAGGCAGATTCAGGTCGAAGGCCTTAAACGTCTTCGGGAGATCCTGGAGAAGAACGGCCTGTCGAGCGAGTCGTTGTTCCAATAACGGGAACGCACGCGTAATAAGAAAAGCCCCGACTGGTTCGGGGCTTTTTCGTTTCTTTGGCGGCTGTTGCAGCGCTTACTCTGTTTGCCGGCTTGGCGTGTAAGCTTTTGCCTAGTGTTGCGTAAGCGTTTGGTTTCCCGTCGAAGGGATAGACGACTATAAAGGTCGTCGTATTTTTCGTATGTTGTTGATATATAACTATATTTTTATGTATTTCAGTCCTGTGACGAGGCGCAGCGACGGCGTTTGGCCAATTGCACTCGCTGGGGAAAATACTAATATCAGTCCTGTGTCGACGGACAGACACACCTGTCACGGACGATGGGGAAGGAAGGACATCGCAGGATGCGATTCATCAGGACGATGAAAAGGATCAAAGGGATTAGGGAAAAAATGTGGGCGGGTCAAACCGCCCCTTTCTTTTGCCTGCGATTTATTGAATCCGAGAAAACAAAAAGGCCCGCAAGGGGCCTTTTTCAACGAGCGCAGGGGTGATATCAGCGTTCGAGTTCTTTGAGCTTGTCTGGCTTGCCATCCCACTCATCGGCTTCTGGCAGCTTGTCTTTCTTTTCGGTGATATTTGGCCAGATGTCCGCCAGTTCGGCGTTCAGCTCGATGAAGTTCTCCATGCCGGCCGGCACTTCGTCTTCCGAGAAGATGGCAGTCGCCGGGCATTCCGGTTCACACAGGGCGCAATCGATGCACTCGTCCGGGTGAATGACCAGGAAGTTCGGCCCTTCGTAAAAGCAGTCCACCGGACAGACTTCTACGCAGTCGGTGTACTTGCACTTGATGCAGTTGTCGGTGACGACGAAGGTCATTTCTAATTCTCTCCTCAGGCGGCGGCAGCGGAACCCCTTCACGGTGGGCTCGCCAGGTTCGGGAGCGATAGTCTGTGGACCAGGCTAATAGTCCGCAGCATCCCAAACCGCGCGAGATTCTACCAGCTTGAACGCCAGTGCGTTAGATCCGTGTCTTCAATGAATAAAGCAATTCAAGTGCCCGACGTGGCGTCAGGTCGTCCAGATCCACTTTGGCCAGTTCATCAAGCACCGGATGCGGCAGGCTGGCGAACAGGTCGCTCTGCTGCGGAGCCGCCGGTTTGCCTTTGCTCGGGCGCGGTGTTTCGTGGGGCAGGCTGGTGGTTTCCAGACGGCTCAGGTGCTCGCGCGCACGGCTGATCACTTCGCTGGGGACGCCGGCCAGTTGCGCCACCGCCAGGCCGTAGCTCTGGCTGGCCGGGCCGGGAAGCACATGGTGCAGGAATACGATGCGCTCGTTGTGCTCGGTGGCATTGAGATGCACGTTAGCCACCAGTGGCTGGCTTTCCGGCAGTACGGTGAGTTCGAAATAGTGGGTGGCAAACAGCGTGTACGCCCGCAGGTGCGCCAGCCGTTCGGCCGCTGCCCAAGCCAGGGACAGGCCGTCGAAGGTGCTGGTGCCGCGTCCGACCTCGTCCATCAGCACCAGGCTGCGTTCGGTGGCGTTGTGCAGGATGTTCGCGGTTTCGCTCATTTCCACCATGAAGGTCGAACGCCCGCCGGCCAGGTCATCGCTGGAACCGATGCGGGTAAAGATCCGGTCCACCAGGGACAATTCGCAACTGGCTGCCGGTACGAAACTGCCAATGTGGGCCAGCAGCACGATCAAGGCGGTCTGACGCATGTAGGTGGATTTACCGCCCATGTTCGGACCGGTGATCACCAGCATGCGGGTGTTGTCATCCAGGCTCAGGTCGTTGGCCACGAACGGCGTGGTCAATACCTGCTCAACCACCGGGTGACGACCCTGGGTGATGCGCATGCACGGCTCGCTGACAAACCGCGGGCAGTTGAGGTCCAGGTTCAGCGCGCGTTCGGCCAGGTTGCTCAGCACGTCCAGCTCCGCCAAGGCGCCGGCGGTGTCCTGCAGCGGCGGCAGTTGGCTGATCAAGTCTTCGAGCAGCGCCTCATAGAGCATCTTTTCCCGGGCCAGGGCGCGGCTCTTGGCCGACAACGCCTTGTCTTCAAACGCCTTGAGTTCCGGGGTGATGAAACGCTCGGCGCCTTTGAGCGTCTGGCGACGAATGTAGTCAGCTGGCGCCTGTTCGGCCTGTTTGCTCGGCAATTCGATGAAGTAACCGTGGATACGGTTGTAACCGACCTTGAGATTGGCCAGGCCGGTACGGGCTTTTTCCCGGGCTTCGAGGTCGATCAGGAACTGCCCGGCGTTCTCGCTCAGCGATTGCAACTCGTCGAGTTCGGCGTCGTAGCCGGTTTTCAGCACACCGCCGTCACGGATCACCGCTGGCGGGTTGTCGATAATGGCCTTTTCCAGCAGCGCAGCCAGCTCCGGGTAAGTGCTGGTGGTGCGCGCCAGTTGTTGCAGGTGCGGCGCTTCCAGGTCGGTCATCGCCACCTGAAGCTCGGGCAGGGCGCCGAGGGCATCGCGCAGGCGCGCCAGGTCACGGGGGCGGGCGTTGCGCAGGCCGATACGCGCCAGGATCCGCTCGATGTCCCCGATTTCCTTGAGTTGCGGTTGCAACTGCTCGAAGCGATAACGATCCAGCAGGCAGGTAATAGAGCTCTGACGCGCCAGCAGCACCGTCAGGTCTCGCAGCGGACGGTTCAGCCAACGGGTCAGCAGACGGCTGCCCATGGCGGTCTGGCAGCGATCGACCACCGATTGCAGGGTGTTGTCGCGCCCGCCGGCCAGGTTGGTGTCCAGCTCCAGGTTGCGTCGGCTCGCGCCGTCCAGCACCACGGTGTCATCCAGGCGCTCATGACGCAGGCTGCGCAAGTGGGGCAGGGCGGTGCGCTGGGTTTCCTTGGCGTAAGCCAGCAGGCAGCCGGCAGCGCCAATGGCCAGGGTCAGGTTTTCGCAACCGAAGCCTTTAAGGTCCTGAGTGGAGAACTGCTGGCAGAGACTTTTCAGCGCCGAGTCGCGCTCAAAATCCCACGGCGCCCGGCGCCGCACGCCACGGCGTTTTTCCGCCGGCAGGTCTTTGGGCCAGTCATCCGGGATCAGCAACTCCACCGGATTGACCCGCTCCAATTCCGCCAGCAGGTTTTCCCAGCCCTTGATTTCCAGCACCGAGAAATTGCCGCTGGTGATGTCCAGCACCGCCAGGCCGAACAGGCGCTCATCGCCCAGCACGGCGGCGATCAGGTTGTCCCGGCGTTCATCCAGCAAGGCTTCATCACTGACCGTGCCCGGCGTGATGATCCGTACGACTTGGCGTTCCACCGGTCCTTTACTGGTAGCCGGGTCGCCGACCTGCTCGCAGATCACCACCGACTCGCCGAGCTTGACCAGCTTGGCCAGGTAACCTTCCGCCGCGTGGTAAGGAATCCCACACATCGGAATCGCCATGCCCGCCGATTGCCCACGCGCCGTCAGGGTGATGTCCAATAGCTTGGCGGCTTTCTTCGCGTCCTCGTAGAAGATCTCGTAGAAGTCGCCCATGCGGTAGAACATCAGCTGATCGGGGTGCTGATTCTTCAGGCGCCAGTATTGTTGCATCATCGGCGTGTGGCTGGAGAGGTCGTTTACGGCTGTATTCATGGGTGTCAGGGAGGCTCGTTGAAAGGTGTGGGGCAAAAGGAGGGGCATTGGCCCGGCTTTTCCGCGATGGGCGCAAGGTTAACATGGGCGGTCGGGGGGGACCCAGGGATGAGTGTTGTTGGGATCGTATGTATATCCGTTGCTGCGGTAACGGCTGCTTATGGTTCCGCCCTTACGGCGGGTCACTTTCGAAAAGCGCGAAAGTAACCAAAGCGCTTCTGCCCCACCACTCGGTGCCTCGCTTAGGCTCGGCATGCCTGAACGAAGGCATTGCTCCGTGGGCCGCCGCGAAGGGCCATCCATGGCCCAGCGCGGCTAACCCGGCATCCATGCCGGGTTGCCCACTGCGCAATGCCTTCGTTCAGCCAGCGTGGTTAATGGGGCGCCGAGATCAACGTCCACCGCGAGGCGGCCTGATAGCCGACCTGGTTCTTGGTGGGTTCGCGTTTCTCCTGAGGGAGCGAGCCTGCTCGCGAAGGCGGTCTGACAGCCGGCCTGGTGCTCTGGCTGTACGCCGATCCAATTGTGGGAGCGAGCCTGCTCGCGATGACGGCTGCCAATACAACTTAGTTGTAACTGGACTACCGCTATCGCGAGCAAGCTCGCTCCCACAGTGATTACTCGGGCTTCTCTTAGGTCTCGGCTTGCATCGTGAATGCCTACCTCGGCTCAACCACATCCAGCGTCCGATTCGCCAGCAACTGCCCCAGTTCGATCATCTGCTGGACCCCCAGCGCGATATGCCGTCGCGAGCCCTCCAGGTCGAATGCCAGATCACTGACCATGGCGTTGGCCGAGGCCAGGGTTTCGCTGTGGTTGGCGAGCAGGCACTCGGCGTCGATGTTCGGAGCGATGACGTAAAGGGTATCGAGTGTGTCGGATGTTTCTTTGTCGGCTGGCGGCTTGAGGTAGTAGTTCAGAGCGCGGGTGGCGGCTTCGTCGAGTTTTTTGGCTTTGGCCGATTGGGTGCGGGCGATGTGATCGTCTGAAGTTGGGGGATTTGGAGTGTTCTTGAACATGCTTTTGGATCCTTGAGATTGAGCCACCACTCACTCGCGACTAAACGAGGGGGGGGCAGCTGTACGCAGGTTAGTCGACCGGGGATCCAAGGAACCGGCGCGCCCGAGGGCGCCCTGCGCACAGCCACCATCAAGTGCAGGAGTGGGGATACCTGACTGAATGGAGCAATGAGCACCTTGGAATACCGAGCGACTAAACCCGATCACTGATGGGCAGTGACGGGATCAAAAGTACTAATTGGATCCAAGGTGGACAAGCCGGCGGATTCTGGCGCAGTTGTAGGCAGAGGCGCAAGGCGACGTAGCCCGGCCTCGCAAATTTGAAGGACGCAGATCGGGCGGTTTCCCACGAGGTTGTAGGGGGTTTCCAAGCGCTGACAATAGCTGACACCAGCCCAGCGCGTTAGGGCCGTCTGCATCGGTGTTGAATGTTCCGCCGTCATCGCGAGCAGGCTCGCTCCCACAGTTTTACCGAGTCGTTCACAGAACTCGCATACACCCCAAATCCCCTGTGGGAGCGAGCTTGCTCGCGATAGCGGTGGTTCAGCTTGCATTGATGTTGGACGGAAACACTTCATCATCGATATGCATACTTATGCAAAACAGCATTTGTCTTCTGCAAAAAGAACCCGCATCATGCGCGCTATGCAAAAACGCAACGTTTCTTCCGTATTAAGAGCATTGCTCGATCAGCACGGGATCTCCCCCACGGAGCTTCACCGTCGTACCGGCGTGCCTCAGTCAACCCTGTCGCGGATTCTCAGCGGCAAGATTGTCGACCCTTCGGATAAACACATCTCGAAGATCGCCGAATACTTTGCCGTGAGTACCGATCAGTTGCGCGGGCGCGCGGACATTGCGTCTGCCGGCCATCCGCGCCGCGACGAGCCGCATTCCGAACTCAAGGACATAAGCCTGTGGGATGACGACACCCCCGTCGAAGAAGACGAGGTGTCGGTCCCTTTTCTGCGTGAGGTTGAATTGGCTGCTGGATCAGGAAGATTCGTCATCGAGGAAAGCGAGCGCTCAAGTCTGCGCTTTGGCAAGCGCAGCCTGCGTCATAACGGCGTGCAGTTCGACCAGGCCAAATGCGTGACGGTACGCGGCAACAGCATGTTGCCAGTGCTGCGCGATGGCGCCACGGTCGGGGTGAACGCAGGCAAATGCGGGATCGGCGACATCGTCGACGGCGATCTCTATGCCATCAACCACAACGGTCAACTGCGGGTGAAGCAGCTTTACCGCCTGCCCACCGGCATCCGCCTGCGCAGCTTCAACCGCGACGAGCATCCAGATGAGGACTACACCTTCCAGGACATGCAGGATGAGCAAATCGTCATCCTCGGCCACGTCTTCTGGTGGGGAATGTACGCCCGTTAACCCCTCCGCTGTCAGATAAAACCCGCCATCGTGCGGGTTTTTTTACGCCTGTGAAAATCCCCTGACCCCTGTGTTTGCTGGGCTTTATGCGTCTATGCATTCGCCGCGCATAAATAAATGCATTTACGCATTGACTGTATATGCATCCATGCATATTCTGTGTCCAAGCCGCTCGACAAAGCGGCTGGCAACGAAGCTCTTTAGTTCCACCAACAGGCAGCGATGAACCGGCCTTAACGGTTCAGAGGGTTGGCAACTGACCCGGGTGTGCAGCGTAAAGCACCAGAAGCAGTTATCCGGCGGGCAGGGACCGCGGTCGGAAAAACAATATGAATGGATCCGTACCGCGCCAGTCGCGCCGAAAGATCAACTTCCTTCTGGCCATCGGCCAGGGAAGGCGAAGGACCGCATTACTGAAAAGCCCGGTTCACCCCGGGCTTTTTGGAATGCCTACCTCAAGAGACATCGTTTGAACCCAACACACATTTCTCATCCATCACCCCAGGAGGCGTGACATGACAAACGAGCAACAAGCGTTGCTGGACATGCCGATCTGGCTGGTCATCGTGCTCGCCCTGGTGGGCGGCGTGACCGGCGAGATGTGGCGTGCCGACAAAGAGGGCGCCCGCGGCTGGTCGCTACTGCGTCGCCTGGCCCTGCGTTCCGGCGCCTGCATGGTCTGCGGCGTCTCGGCGATCATGCTGTTGTACGCCATGGGCCTGTCGATCTGGGCCGCAGGAGCCTTCGGTTGCCTGACGGCGATGGCCGGGGCGGACGTGGCCATCGGGCTTTACGAACGCTGGGCCGCCAAGCGGATGGGCGTCAGTGAGCTGCCGCCGCGTGATTCCCGTTCCGACCAACATTGATCCCTCGCTGCTGATCTTCGTGCCGCCATAAAAAACAGGAGACCTTGATGCCTGCCGCCCTCGAAAAACCGTCGCAGCTGTTCTTCGCCATTGCCCAGACGCTACGCGCCACTTATCCCACTTTGAAAATCGGCAGCCCCCAGGAGTTCGATGGCACCGACGACCAACCCTGGGTGCTGATTGCCCTCGAACGTGATGCGTCAGGCAACCGCGCCAACGACGGACGTATCGCCCATGTCCTGACGGTTTCCCTGCAAGTGGTCATGGCCGTTGCGGGATGGGAGGCGTGCGATCTGGCCGGTGAGCTGAAACATCTGGTGGTGGATAACCGCTGGGGGCTGTCGGGCGATCAATGTGATCTGCCCACGGAGATCGATGGCCGTGCATCCACGTTCACCCACGAAGCCCGGGCATACACCGCCTGGACCCTTTCCTTCACTCAAACCCTGTACCTCGGCCCGACGCTGCTGGAGGACCCGTTGGGCATCCCGAAATTTGCCCGGACCTGGGAAGTCTCGAACATCGATGACCCGGCTCAATACACCGCACTTGAGGGCTGACCCATGTTTGATGCGCTATTACGGATGCATCTGGGGCCGCTCATCGAGCGTCTGGCCGAGATGGAAACCGAGCTGGAAGACCTGCATCGGCGCGCCGACAGTTTCTGTCGCATCGGCGTTTGTCAGGAAGTCGACGCGGCCAGCAACACCTGCAAGGTCAGCCATGGCGAATTGCTGACCCCCGCGATCCGTTTTTTCAATCCCAGCGCTGGCGAACAGAGCGAGTCGCGGATTCCCTCCGTGGGCGAGCAGTGCCTGCTGCTGAACCATGGCGGCGGTGAGAGCGGTGGGCAGTCGGTTGCGTTGTTCGGCCTCAATGGCGGTCAATTCCCGCCCGTCTCCACACAGGCATCACTGACGCGACGCCGCTATCAGGACGGCACGGAAAACGGCTACGACCACGCCAGCCATGTCCTGCACTGGCAAAACGGCCCGACGGCATTCACCGGTTCCCGTGAGTCCATCGACTTAAGCATTGGCCCGGCGAGGCTGGCGATGACGCCGCAGGCCATCGAATTGCAACTGGGCGCCGTCGGCATACGGCTCGACGCGTCCGGTGTGCACCTGAGCGGCCCGGTGGTGGATCACCAGGGGCGCGTCATCAGTACCGCATAAGAGATTTCCTCATGATTGGAATCGATCGAAATACCGGCGCCACGGTCGACGACTGGCTGCAGTTCGTGCAGCGCGCCACCCGTGCATTGACCACGCCGTTGGGCACTCGCCAGAAGCGCCCTCTGTATGGCTGCGCCCTCACGCAATTGCTCGGGCAGAACCTCGGCGATGACCTGCTGATCCTTGCCCAGAGCCACGCGGCCCAAGCGTTCTACAACCCGGACAACGGCATCGGCGACTTCGAGCCGCAGGTCATTGTTGCCAGCCGACACGGCGCCGGCTTGTTGTTGCGCTTCGCCGGCACCTGGAAAAACCGCAAACAGACTTTCGAGGTGGTGACATGAGCATGTTGATACCCGGCCAGAACCAATTGGCCGAACCGGCAATCGTCACTGTCGAAGCGTTCGAAGACTTGCTCGCAGAGTTCAAGACCTTCGTGGTCGAGTACGTCGCCGCACGCTCTCCCGCCAGCGCGGCGAAGCTGGTGGACAGCCTCGAAAACGAAAGCGAATTGCTGACCCTGGCCCTGGAGGCGTTCTGCGTCCGCCTGCAAACCCACGAACGCAAATACAACGCCCGCATCAAGCAGATGCTGGCGTGGTGGGCCACGGGGACCAACCTCGATGCCCGCCTCGCGGACATGGGCCTCGAACGCCAGTTGCTCGATCCTGGCGACCCGGCAGCATTCCCGCCCATCCCTCCGGTTTACGAGAGCGATGATGACGCCCGCTTGCGCTATTACCTTGCGCCCCATGCCCCGGCGGCCGGCTCGCGCATGCAGTATCGGCGGGAGATTTTTACCCTGGGTGAACGGCCCGTCGTGAAGGTGGAAAACGCCTCGGCCGGTGTCGTGACGGTTACCTACACCTTCAACCCGGATGGCTATGCGGCGCAGGTCAAGGACGGCAACGGACGCCGCACCGCGCCGGGCGAAGTCACGGTCACGGTGCTGTCCCGGGAGGGCGATGGCACACCGTCCGAGACACTCCTTGAGGGTGTTCGTCAGCACTTCGCTCGTCCTGATGTGCGACCGGAGACGGATCACGTCATCGTCCAGGCTGCGCAAATCAAACCCTACAAAATCCGCGTCGTGGCGAAGATCAATGCCGGCCCGGATTCGGGTTTGACCCAGGTTGCGGCACAACAGCAGCTGCAGGCGTACGCCGAGGCCTGTCATCACTTGGAGGGCCGGGTGGACCCGAGTTGGATCGACTACACGCTGCACAGCGCGGGGGCGGTTCAGCTGCAGATTCTCGAACCGCTCGAGCCGATTGTGACAACGGCTTTTCAAGCTCCGTACTGCACGGGTGTCGAGGTCGAGGTGGATACGTTATGAGTGACGACACACCTCGCCCAAGCCTGCTGCCGGCCAACAGTTCGCCGCTGGAAAGGGCGCTCGATCTGGGTTTCGCCCGGCTGCTGGAGCGTATCGATCCGCCGTTTCCCGAGTTGATGAATCCGGCAGCCACGCCTTTGGCGTTCCTGCCCTATCTCGCGGCGGATCGCGGGGTCAGTGAGTGGAGCTCTGCGGCGCCCGAAGCTGAAAAGCGCCTGACGGTTGAACTGGCCTGGCCCACCGCACGGCAAGCCGGGACGCGAAAGGCGCTGGAAAACGCCGCCAAGGGTTTGCAACTGATGCCTGAGGTGCGCGCTTGGCATGAGCAAACGCCCCCCGGCCCGCCCTACAGCTTTTACGTCAGGGCGTTTACCGAACAGCCCTACAGCGAAGCCATCGACGCCCGTCTCGACCGCCGTCTGGCCGACGCCAAAAGCGAGCGCGACACCTTGACGGTCTCTGTCGGCTTGAGTGCGTTCGGCCGTCACGTCATCGGCGCCGCCACGGTGTGCGGCGAACTCACCACGGTTTATCCGATTGTCATCGAAGGGCTTGAAGCCTCGGGCCAGGCCTTCAAGGCCGCCGCGCTCTACACCGTCGAAACCTCCACTATTTATCCACAGGGGTCCTAAATGGCCGACTACTACACCCTGCTCACCGATGCGGGGATCGCCTACGAAACCGCCTGCAAGGCGGCGGGCACACCGATCAAGCTGTCGCAGATTTCTGTCGGTGACGGCGGCGGCGAAGTTTACAACCCGGCCGCAACCGCCACGGCGCTCAAACGCGAAGTGTGGCGCGGGCCACTCAATGCGCTGTTCCAGGATGAGAAAAACCCGAGCTGGTTGCTCGCTGAAGTCACCATCCCGCCCGACGTGGGCGGCTGGTATGTGCGTGAGGCCGGGATCTGGACCGATACCGGGGTTCTGTATGCGATCGTCAAATATCCGGAGTCGTTCAAGCCGGTGTTGGCGACGTCGGGTTCGGGGAAAGAGTTTTATATCCGGTCTATTTTCGAGACCAGTAATGCTGAGTTGGTGACGCTGCTGATTGATGACACGGTGGTCAAGGCGACGCGGGCTTGGGTTGCCAGCTACGTCGCTGATGAGCTGGCCAAGCTCGACAGGAAGCAGTCTGTGCGGGTGGCGACGACGGCTAACATTGTTTTGAGTGGTGCCCAGGCGATTGACGGTGTTGCCGTGGTTGCCGGGAATCGGGTGCTTGTTAAATCCCAGACCTTGGCGAAAGACAACGGTATCTACGTTGCTGCGAACGGCGCTTGGGTTCGGGCAAAGGATGCTGATGCGAATGCCGAGGTTACTTCAGGATTGAGTGTTCCGGTCGAAGAGGGGGCGACGCTTGCTAATACGATTTGGCAGTTAGTTACGGATGGTGGGATTGTTCTGGGCACTACGGCGTTGAGTTTTCAGAATGTGACGCAGGGGTTTGCGCCTCTTAATTCCCCGGCCTTGTCGGGCACACCAACGGCCCCGACAGTAGCGGGAACCGACAACAGCTCCCAGATTGCTACGTCAGCGGCGGTTCGGGCCATCATGGCTCAGTTTGGTTTGGGTGCTACCGCATTCAACTATGCCGGGAACCTCGACACTCTCTCGCTGACTGGCGTGTACATGGTCACCACCAGTACAACCGGTACCAAGCCAGTTTATCCAGAGCCGCAAGGCACGGGGGCAATCCCGAACGGTACTGTGTTTCACATGGAGCGCGGCAATAGCAACATGGCTACGCAATTTTGGGATTCATTGGTGAACGCCATTCTGCCGATCACCTGCATGCGCACGCGTACTGCTAACGGTGTCTGGACTCCCTGGACGCAGATATGGAGTAGCGGCAACACGCCAAAACAGGCTAACCCGCTCGATTTAACTCCGGGCGCCATGCTTGGCACAGGGTCGTTTGGGGTCGGCCGGGCAATCGTCGGTACAGCGCAGGATTTGAATGACTACACAGTGCCTGGTGATTACCTGACAGCCGCGGCTGGCCAGCTCAACCTCCCACCTGGTTGGAGTCCTACCAGACGTTACGGTCTCAAGGTTTCTGGCCTTTCCAATGTTGGCGAGCGTCTGACGCAAACGCTGATCTCGGGAATGTCGGGGGATGAGGTTGGCATGGCGATCCGTGCACGTCGTGAGGATGGGCAGTGGAAAGACTGGGAGGAAATCACAACCAGTCGACACGGCCCTTTCAAGGCGACTCAGACCTACAAGGCCGCAGGGGTGTTTACCTGGGCGGTGCCAGCCGGGGTTAAGAAGGTCTGGGTTACGGTAATTGGGGGTGGGGGCGGCGGCGGTCGTGCAAGAGTCTCCGGGGCAGGATCAGGTGGCGGTGGTGGCGGTGGTTGGGCGCAAAAGTTAGTTGATCTCTCGAACGTAACCAGCGTTACCGTGACTGTAGGCGCTGGTGGCGATGGCGCTACCGTGGAGGGAAGCATCGGTGAAACCGGCGCAACATCGTCGTTTGGAACCTATCTATCCGCAACCGGTGGGATTGGTGGCATAGGCAACGCGGCGGCGGGTTTGGCGAATGGACCTGGGAATGGCGGGGTCGGTACTGGTGGGGATTTCAATACGTCTCTTGGGGTTGGGCACGTTAGCTATGGGACTGTGGGCGGCTCAGGTGGCGGACCCGGCGGTCGATGCACGCAAGGGCCATATCCAGGTAACGGGGGTATGGGGCCTGGCGGCGGTGGGTCAGGTGCGTACTTCGGCTACAACGGCGGCCCCGGTGCCGCCGGCAACGTAATTATTCAGTGGTGATCAGCATGTGGGCAAGAATCGAAAACGGGACGGTAGTCGAAACTACCGACGTTGATCCAACGGAACGCTTCCACCCCGATCTGTTGTGGCGGGCTTGTCCCGAGGATGTTCGGCCGGACTGGACGTTAACGGACGGCGAGTTTTCTCCGCCACCGGCAATTTCTACTTCCGAGCAGGTCGATACCGAGCGGGTATGGCGTAACTATGAATTGCAAAGCACGGAATGGCTTGTAACACGACACCGCGATGAACAGGACATTGAGCACGAGACCACGCTTACGGCCGCTCAATATTCTGAACTACTTGGCTACCGGCAGGCACTTCGGGATTGGCCGCAAACAGTTACTTTCCCAAGTACTGAGTCGCGGCCGATTGCACCCCCTTGGCTCGCTGACCAACCCCAATAAAACGCCCCGCACCGACGGGGCGTTTTCTTTTCCGCAACATCACAAAAACCTGACAACAGCCCCGCACACACGGGGCTTTTTCGTATCTGGAGAACCCCAAATGGCACTACGCCAAACCTACACCGTGCTCCTCCCATTCCCCACCGGCGGCGGCCATTGGTCGAGTGTTGGGCAGGAACTCGACCTGCTCGACGTCGAGGCCAACGCTTGGCATAGCGCTGGTCGTCTGCAGTTGAAAAAAACCGAGGTCGCCGAAGCGGCTTCTGCATCCACCCCGGCCAAAAAGGCCACAACCAAAAAGGCTGAATAACCATGGCTGAGGTTTTGAACTTCGAGCACAACGGCATCACCGTCAATGCCACTGAATCTCCCGAGGCCATGGGTGGCCTGGGCGACAACGTCATCGGGCTGGTCGGCACCGCGCCGAATGCCAACCTGTTGATTCCGAAAAACACCCCATTTCGCATCAACAGCTTCACCACTCAGGCCCAGTTGGACCCGACCGGTGCTGAGGCGGGGACGCTGTTTCAGGCGGTTTACCAGATCCTCAAAGTGGTCAAGGTGCCGGTCTACGTGGTCATCGTCGAAGAGGGTGCCACACCGGCCGACACGCAGAACAACGTGATTGGCGGCATCGAGGCCGAGACCGGGCGCAAACTCGGTCTGGCGGCGCTCAGTGGGGTCGCTGAAGACCTGACCATCATCGGCGCGCCAGGCTTCACCGGCACCAAGGCGGTAGCGAGCGAGTTCGCCTCGTTCGGCAAGCGTATCAAGGCGCGTGTGGTGCTCGACGGCAAGGACGCTGCGGTTGCTGATCAAGTGACCTACAGCCAGGAACTGGGCGGCGCGGAACTCGGTTTCGATCGTTGCCTGGTGGTGCACAACATGCCGGCGGTGTACTCGAAAGCGGCGAAGAAAAACGTCTTCCTGGCGCCGTCGAGCCTGGCCATCGCCGCACTGGCCAAGGTCAAGCAATGGGAGAGCCCGGGCAACCAGGTGACCTATGCCGAAGACGTCTCGCGCACCGTGGAATACAACATCCTCGACACCTCCACCGAAGGCGATCTGCTCAACCGTTACGGCGTTTGCTACTACGCCCGGACCATTCTCGGCGGCTTCTCGCTGCTGGGTAACCGCTCCGTCACTGGCAAGTTCATCAGCTACGTCGGCCTGGAAGATGCCATCAGTCGCAAGCTGGTGAAAGCCGGCCAGAAGGCCATGGCCAAGAACCTGACCAAATCGTTCATGGATCAGGAGGTCAAGCGCATCAACGACTGGCTGCAAACCCTGGTCGCCGACGAAACCATCCCCGGCGGCAGCGTGTACCTGCACCCGGAATTGAACAGCGTCGAGAAGTACAAGAACGGCACCTGGTACGTGGTCATCGACTACGGCCGCTACGCGCCGAACGAACACATGATTTATCAACTCAATGCCCGCGATGAAATCATCGAGCAGTTCCTGGAGGACGTTCTCTAATGTTTACCAACCGCGTAAGACAGGCCATCGCGGCCACCCTGCAAGGCCTGCCGTTGTCGGCGACGGTGGAAGAGTTCACGCCGCCGAAGATCGAGTTCGACATGGAGGCGATGGTCGGTGGACGCTTCATTGCCGAAGAAATGGCCAAGAGCGGCAAGGTGCTGAACGCTACCCTCGTACTGCAAGGAGCCGGGCCGGAAATCATGCTCGCCCTGGGTGTGCAACTAGGCGATGACATTCTGCTGAACGTGCGTGAAGCCGGTCAGGATCAGGATGGCAACACCTGGTTCACCTACCACACCGTCGGCGGCAAGCTCAAATCCCTGGAGGAGGCCAAGCTGAAGATGGGCGACAAACCCACCACGACACTTGAGCTGGCCTGCCGCACCTACAACCGTCTCGAAAACGGTGTCCCGGTGATCGACATCGATGTGCGCACCCAGAAGTTCGTGCTCAACGGCGTCGACATCCTCGGTGATGCGCGCCGTGCGGTGTTGTTGCCCTAAGCAAATGTCTGGCAACTGAACGCAGACCGGTGGGAGCGAGCTTGCTCGCGATAGCGGTGTGTCAGACACCTTGATGCTGGGTGTACCGCCGCCATCGCGAGCAGGCTCGCTCCCACAGGTTGCGTCCTCCACTGACCGGCACCGCGCAACCTCCCATGATTGACCAAGGAATTCATTTCATGTCCTGGACACCTCCTGTTCACGTCTTGCTGTCGCCGATTACCGGTGATGACGGGGCGCAAATCGAGCAGCTTCAGCTCAAGCCGCTGCACTACGCCGCACAGAAAGATGCCCTGGCCCGTGCCGGCGACGATGAGGACGATCAGTTTTTCGAGCTGGCCAAAATGGCCACTGGCCTGTCGGTCAAGGAGCTGGATCAGCTCAAGCGCCCGGACTACGTGAGCATTGCGCAATACGTGCACGAAATGTCCACTCGCCCGACGTCCCACTTTCTGGAATCGACGGAAGGCGCAGCAGTCGACCCCGACCAGGTGCAACTGCTCCAAACGCTCAACGTCGCTGGCCGCAGCCTGACCTCGCTGACCCTGGAAATGCCCGTGCTGCGAGCGACCAAGGCGATGAAAAAACTGAAGACGGCCAAGGAACGCGCCGAGTTCATCACCGCCCATTGCACCGGCCTGATGATTCCCGATCTGGACCTGCTGACCGTGCCCGACTGGACACAGCTTCAGGTACGCATCGACGATTTTTTAAACAAACCGGCGGACTTCTTTCGGAGCGCGACATCGAAGTGATCCTCGATGTGGTGCCGCTCATTTACCCGGTAAGTGAAGCGGAAATTCTGGAGTGGGACGTCGGCAAGGCATTACGTCGTTACGACATCGCGATGACTCGCCTTGGCGTGAAAAAGGAGTAGGGCCGGATGGCGGACGATAAATATTCGCTCAAATACGCAGCCTTCAATGAGAGCGGGCTGGCGTTCGGTAATACCAGCCTCACGAGTGGTGTGGCAGCGCAAGGTGCGTTCGCCGGGGATCAGCTGTCGAGCCTCGATCGGGTGCTGGAAAAACTCGGGCTCAAACTCGGGTTGTTGACCACGGCGATTGAGTCGCTGACCGTGAAACTGTCGGCGCAACGATTGTTCTCCCAAACGATGGGCGCCGGCGCCAAGGGTGAGTCAGCCAGTGAGCCTAAGGGTAAGTCGGGTGGCGGTATCGAACCACCGGTGCTGCTCAAACCGGCGATAGCGATGGATTCGGCCATGGCCGATCTGAAAAAGGCCAGCCAATTCGGGCCGCGCCAGATTCAACAGGTGGGTGAGTCAACCCAGCAGATCGCCACCGCACCGCTGGTGGCGGCCGGGGGCACCACGGCGGTTGACGTGGTGAGGATGCAAAGCCTGGCGGCCAGGAAAGGCATCGGTAGCGATGTGCACGATGCCTCGGAGCGACAGTTGGTCCTGTCGAACTTCGCCTCGGATGCTGGCGTCACCGCGGCGGCGTTCGAGATGCCGGCCATGAAGGCCGCCGAAATGCTGGCCGACTGGCGCATCTCCATGAAGCTCAGCGGCGCGCAAGCCTTTGACTTGGCGGATGCCGCCAACCAATTGGGCAAATTACCCAACGGTGCGAAAGCGGCTGAGATTGGCGCGGTCTTGCAGCATGACGGTGCCGCTGCGACGACGGCGGGCCTGGCCCCTGCACAAGCCGCCGCGTTGACGGCGGCATTGCTCAATACCGGTACCCAACAAGCTGAAGCCGGGGTGGCGCTGGATAGTTTCACGACGGCCCTGGGCAAGGGTGACCAGGCCTCCGCCACCGAGCAAACGGCCTGGAAACAGCTGGGTCTGGCGCCCACGGCGGTGGCGAGCGGCTTGCGTGACCAGGACACGGCGTCTGGCACGGTGATGACGGTGCTGGCGGCCTTGAACGCGCAACCGGCCGACAAGCGCTCGGCCCTTGCCGGCACGCTCTTCGGCAATGGCGATGAGGCGGTGCTGCGCATGGCGCAGAAACTGCCTGATGTGAACGCAGCCTTCTTGCAGGTGAAAGACCCAGGCCAATATGCCACGTCGCAATTGGGCAACGACGGCTCGGTGCGGCAGGACGCGTTGGCGCTGTCGAAAACCCAACAAGGCCAGCTGAACATCCTCAACGCCCGTAGCGAGCGTTTGTCGGTGGCTACGGGAAATGCCCTGATGCCTTCGGCGGATACCTCGTCCCAGTGGCTGGGTTCGCTGGCCGATGGCATGAGTGAATTGGCTGAATCCTCACCTAAAGCCACCGCTGCAATTGTGCTTGTTGCCGCAGCGATCAAACCGCTGGTGGGTGTGCTGCTCAAGGCCGTAGTGGATGAAATGTCCAGTCAGGTGGCCAAGCGAGTGCTGGGTAGGGCCGCCCCGCACCTTCCCGGCCGATTGGGTGAGGTGATCTCCGAAGATTTCAGAAATCCTCGTGTGGGCAAGCTGGATACAAGCAATGCCAACCAGCGTCCCGAATCCACGAGAAGGCCACGAGGCTCACAGGGAGGCGCAGGGCGTTTTTCACTCGCGCCAACGGCCTCATTGCGCTCGATGACTCGCGAGGCGCCCGGCCCGTTGAAAGTCGTCGGCGCCGTCGCTGATGTAGCCGAGGGAGTGCTCACCGGCGACAAACGGATGATGGGCGCAGGCCTGGGAGCCGCAGGTGGCGGCTGGGCAGGCGCTGCCGCAGGTTCCGCGGCCGGTGCCGCTTTGGGCAGCGTCGTTCCGGTGATCGGCACTGCCATTGGTGGGCTGATCGGCGGACTGCTGGGCGGTTGGTTGGGGAGCGATGCCGGGGCGTCTCTGGGCGAAAAACTCGTCGCACCCACCGACAGACTCGCCGCTCCAGAGCAGGTCAGCAAAGACCTGACCAGCACCCCGACAACCACTCATCAGAACACCATGACCGCAAACATCTACATCAACGGCCAGGACCAGGCCAGCGCCAGTCAGTTGGCCAACCTGGTTGTGCAACAGCTCTCGGGCCAGTTCGGCCTGACAACCATGCCCAACTCACTCGCCATGCGCAGTGACGCGGCGCTGACTGACGGAGGTACGTGATGCGTCAGCAAATGGCACTGGGCAGTTTCATTTTCGGTCTGTCCAGAAACTTCGCCTACCACTCCTTGGTCCGCACCTCGGATGGCGGTTGGAAAAGCATCGACATCCTCACCAGCAAACCCAAATCCAGTCAGGTCGGTCAAGGGCTGCAAGCGCTGACGATCACCGGCAAGTCGATGTACGCCACTGCCATGGACCGACTCGATGAGCTGCGTGCATTACAGGCCCGACGCGCTCCGGTGCCGTTGGTTGACGGCATCGGCCGCAACTGGGGGCTGTGGCAGATCAACAAGGTGTCGGAAACCCAGACCGAGGTCATTGATGACGGCACCGCGATGGTGGTCGGCTGGGTGATTGAATTGACGGAGTTCGCCAATGCGTAGGGTTCGAAGTATCGCCGGTGATTCGGTGAATCTGTTGCTGTACCGCGAGCTTGAGCGTTGTGACGATGCCGCCGAAGAGGCGCTCTGGCGACTCAATCCGAAGCTGGCCGAGTGGGGGCCGGTATTGCCGGCGGGTGTATGGATTGTCCTGCCGGAAGTGGATCTACAACCCGTCGCACCCACACCGGTTTCGGCCTGGGATTAAGGAGGCAATATGTCACTGGGTTTCACGCCAGCGGTGGAAATCTACGGTGCGAACGCGGCGCTGCTCAACGAACGCTTGCTCAGTTGGACGCACATCGACGCGGCGGGGATTGAGTCCGATCAACTGACGCTCACCATCAGCCTGGAAGGGCTTGAAGGATTGCCCAGCCTGGGCGGGAAAATCGGCCTGCGGGTCGGTTATCTGGAGTCGGGGCTGGTGGATAAAGGCGAGTTCGTCGTGACCCGGCGCACGCCGACGCTGTTTCCCCTGCGCCTGACGCTTGTCGCGACGGCGGCGCCGTTCAGTGCGGCCGATCAGACCGGTTTCAAGCAGCGCCGATCCGTCAGTCATGGCCCGACGACCCTGGGCGCGCTGTTTCGTCAGTTGACCTCCAGACACGGGTTTTCCCCGCGTGTGGCGCCGGACCTGGCGCTGATAAAAATCGAGCACATCGATCAGTCCAACGAAACCGACATGGGTTTTCTGACGCGACTGGCTCACCGTTATGACGCCGTCGCCAAGCCGGTCAACGAGCTGTATGTGCTGGCGCGCCGGGGGCAGGCGAAGTCTTTGTCGGGCAAAGTCCTGCCCGAGACAAAACTGTCGGTGACGACGAATAACCGCCCGGGCGACAACGCCTTTATCTCCGCCGTCCTGGATGACACCGCCCGGGCGAAATACCAGGGCTGCAAGGCCAGTTGGTGGGATGCGGCGGCAGGAAAAATGCGGGTCGAGGAGAGCGGCATCGCGCCGTTCAAGACCCTTCGCCAGCGCTTTCAAAGCGCCAACGATGCTCGCGCCGCCGGTGAAGGCGAGGTACGCCGGATGATGCGCGAAGCACTCAAGGTGGCGATCGAGTGCCCGGGCAATCCAGGTTTGTGTGCCGAAGGCATCGTGCTGTTGGACGCCTCCTGGCCGGACTTCATGCGCGGGCGCTGGTCGATCGACAAAGTCACCGCCAGCGGCGATCGGGAAAAAAGCTATCGCAGCAGGATTGATGCAACCTGCCTGGATGCCAGGGCCTAAACACCACTCCCCTGTGGGAGCGAGCCTGCTCGCGATGAGGCCGTCATAGCCAGCATTGATGTTGCCTGACACACCGCCATCGCGAGCAGGCTCGCTCCCACAGTTCTGACTGCGCCTTCCATACAACTGGAGCACCTCCATGAAGATCACTCCGATCCTCACGCAACTGCGTGGGCAATGTCCGACGCTCGGCAATCGCGTGGCGGCAGGTTTTGACCTCGTCACGTTGCAAGCCGACACGCCGCTGCAAACCCCCTGCGCCTATGTCCTGCCAAGCGCCGACATTGCCAGCAAGAACGCCGCCCAGAACGCCACGCTGCAAGCGGTGCGTGACCGTTTCGACACCGTACTGGTGCTCGACGCCACCGATGCGACAAAAGCGCTGGATCTGTTGCACGACCTGCGCGCCGAACTGTGGCGGGCGCTGGTGGGGTTCAAGCCCGGTGGTGACTACACCGGCATCGAGTACGACGGCAGTGAACTGGTTTCCATCAACAGCAGCCGCGTGTTGTACCGGCTGCACTTTTTCGCCGAGTTCCAGCTGGGCCGCAATCTGGCGAGCCAGCCTGCCGAAAGCTGGCACGAGCGTGAACTGGACGGCTTGTCGTCCTTTACCGGGGCCACCGTGCGGGTCGATGCCATCGACCCGGCGGACCCCAACCTGAAACGTCCCGGCCCTGATGGGCGCGTGGAACTGACCTTCTCTGGAGACGTAACCCCATGAGCAAACGCATCACCGTGCTGCCGGCCCCGGGCCGTGCCGTACCGGACCCGGAAGCGGGCGATCTGTTGCCCCTCGAGGGCCGTGAAGTACCGGACAGCGCCTGGTGGCGTCGACGTCTGGCCGATGGCGATATCACTACCAAAACCGTGAAAGCGGCAAAACCACAGGGAGCCAAATAATGGCGATCGGATTCAGCAACATCCCCGCGGACATTCGTGTTCCGCTGTTCTACGCCGAAATGGACAACTCGGCGGCCAATAGCGCGTCGTCGGCCATGCGCCGTTTGATCGTGGCCCAGGTCAACGACAACGTGGCCCCGGCCGAGGTCGGTAAACTGGTGCTGGTGTCCAGCGTTGCGCTGGCCAAAAACATCGGCGGTCAAGGTTCGATGCTTGCCTCGATGTACGAAACCTGGCGCAAGACCGACCCGCTGGGCGAGATCTGGTGCCTGCCGCTGCACAACGTCGAAGGTGCCATTGCCCAGGGCGTGCTGACCCTGACCGGCGCCGCCACTCAAAGCGGCATGCTCAATCTGTATGTGGGTGGCGTGCGTGTTCAAGCGGCTATCGTCAATGGAGCGACGGCCGCTCAAGCCGCCACTGCGCTGGCCTTGAAGATCAACGCGGCGGCCGATCTGCCGGTGATTGCTGCGGCTGCCGAGGGTGTTGTGACCCTGAGCGCCAAATGGACCGGCGACAGCGGTAACGACATCAGCCTGCAATTCAATCGCCTGGGCAAGAGTAATGGCGAAGACACCCCGGCCGGCCTGACCACCGCCATCACGGCAATGACCGGTGGGGCCGGTGTACCGGACCAGACCGCCGCCGTCGCGGCGCTGGGTGACGAGCCGTTCGAATTCATCGCGATGCCGTGGTCCGATGTGGCAAGTCTCAACACCTGGCAAGCGGTCATGGACGACAGCACTGGTCGCTGGTCCTGGGCCAAGCAGTTGTTCGGCCATGTCTACAGCGCCAAGCGCGGCACCATCGGCACCCTGGTGGCGGCCGGTCAGGCGCGCAACGACCAGCACATGACTATCCAGGCCCTGGAATTGGGTGTGCCGCAACCGTTCTGGGTCCAGGCCGCTGCATTGGCCGCCCGTACTGCGGTGTTCATTTCCGCCGACGCCAGCCGTCCGACCCAGAGCGGCAGTCTGCCAGGCCTGGATCCGGCGCCGGCCAGCGAACGTTTCACCCTGACCGAGCGTCAGTCGCTGCTCAACTACGGTATCGCCACGGCCTACTACGAAGGTGGCTACGTGCGCATCCAGCGTTCGATCACCACCTATCAGAAGAACGCTTTTGGCCAGGCTGACAATTCCTACCTGGACAGCGAAACCATGCACCAGTCGGCGTTCATCGTGCGTCGCCTGCAAAGTGTGATCACCAGCAAATATGGGCGCCACAAACTGGCTGCCGACGGCACCCGTTTCGGCGCCGGCCAGCCCATCGTGACGCCGAGCACCATTCGCGGCGAGTTGATCGCCCAGTACGCCAAGCTGGAGCTGGAAGGCCACGTGGAAAACGCCGAGCTGTTCGCCGAGCACCTGGTTGTCGAGCGTGACAGTCAGGACCCGAGCCGGGTCAATGTGCTGTTCCCGCCGGACTACATCAATGGTTTGCGGGTGTTCGCACTGCTCAACCAGTTCCGTCTGCAATACGACGACGCCGCCTGAAAGTCGCGTTTGAACGTATGAACTGCGCCCACCTCGTGTGGGCTTTTTATTTGAAGGGAGAAACACCATGGGTCAACTGATTGCGGGCACCTGCTACGTCAAAGTGGACGGCGCTCAACTGACCATCAACGGCGGCTGCGAAGCGCCACTGATGTTCACCAAACGCGAAACCGTCGTACCGGGTTTCTATAAGGAAACCGACATTGCCCCGTCCTTCAAGGTGACGGCGCTGCACACCGCGGACTTCCCGCTCAAGCAACTGGTCGCCGGCACCGACATGACCGTCACCTGCGAATTCAACAATGGCAAGGTTTACGTACTGGCCGGCGCCTACCTGGTGGAAGAGCCGGTGTCCAAGGGCGACGACGCCACCATCGAACTGAAATTCGAAGGCATCAAGGGGACCTGGCAATGAGCGATGTCGTGACGCTGCGCGTGGCCATCGAGGCCCACGGCGAGCCGCTGAGCGAACTGACCCTGCGCCGTCCGACGGTGCAGGAGGTCCGGGCGATCAAGGCGCTGCCGTACAAGATCGACAAGAGCGAGGAGGTGAGCCTGGACATGGACGTCGCGGCCAAATACATCGCGGTCTGCGCCGGCATCCCGCCGTCGTCGGTCAACCAGTTGGACCTGGCTGACCTCAACGCATTGAGCTGGGCCGTCGCGAGTTTTTTCATGAGTGCGGCGTCGCAGCCATCGGCGACCTGATCGCAGCCGCCTATGACCTGGCCTGGTTCTGGAAGGTTGACCCCGAACAGATGATGGCCAGGCCACTGGATGTGCTCCGCGAGTCCCTGGAGCACGCGCAACGGATCAATGCGATGCAGCAGGTGCAGTGATGGCAGAGACACAAAAGGTAGAGAAAAAAGCAGTGCTGCTGACCGGCATCGATGAGCTGTCGCCCAAGCTTGCCAGCCTTCGAGCGAAGGTCGCCAGCTTCAAGCAGAACCTCGATGCCACGGGCCTTGGCAGCCTGGATATTTCCGCTCTGCTCCCCGAGGGCGGCCTGGCCAAACCGTTCATGGAGGGGCTCACGTCAGCAGAGGCTTTCAAAGGTGAAGTGGGCGCGGCGAACGCGGCGGCCAGCAGCTTGAAGGCACCTGAAGCGCCGCGTGTGGCGGCACAAAGCCTGGATGGATTGAAGACTTCCATCAGCAATGTGTCGGTGCAGTTCGGTTCGGCCCTGGGGCCGGCGGTCAACGCGGCGGCAGCCAGCTTGCAGCCGATGGTCACGGGTGTGGCCCAGGTGCTGCAGGATAACCCGCAATTGGTGCAGGGCCTGGCGACTGGCGTCGTGGCGTTCAATGCGATTCAAACGGCGGTCAGTGGTGCGAGCCAGGCGCTGGAAGTGGTCAACCTGGCCTTGAAGATGAACCCCATCGGCTTGATTGCCATGGGCATCGCCTTGGCGGCCGGAATGATCATCGCCCATTGGACACCGATTTCGGCGTTCTTCGCCGGGCTCTGGCAGAAGCTAGCGCCGATCGTCTTGCCGATGGTCGAGTTCTTCAAGACGATGTTCGCCTTCACCCCGATGGGGTTGGTGATCAGCAACTGGGGCCCGATCAGCAGTTTTTTCGGCGCGCTCTGGAATGTGATCGTGGCGGCGGCAACGCCAGTCATCGGTTTCATGCAGACGCTGTTCGCCTGGTCACCGTTGGGTTTGATCATCAGCAACTGGGCGCCCCTGACCGGGTTGTTCGCAGCGATCTGGGATCTGCTCAAGGCGTTGACTGTGCCGGTAATGGACGCGCTGAAAGGTCTGTTCGACTGGACGCCGCTGGGGCTGATCATGGCCAACTGGGGCACGATTGGGGAAGTCTTCGCCGGGATCTGGGAAGGCATTCGCAATCAGGTATCGATCATGCTGGCGGTGTTCAGCGGCCTGTTCGACTGGTCACCCATCGAGGGCCTGACCCGACAGTGGGGGCCGGTGGGTGAATGGTTCAGCCAGTGGTGGGACGAACTGCAGGGCGTGATTGCACCGATCAAGGCGTTCTTCAACGGCGGCTTCGGTGAAATTATCACCTCGTTCACCGGCAAGGTCGAAGGGTTGACCGAGGCGCAGCGCCAGACCAATGCCGAAGGCAAGGGCGAGCTGGCGCCGGCGTTTTTTGGTGGGGCCAGTGAGCCGCCAGCGGGCCTGTCTTCCAGTCTTGCGCCGGCGTCCGGCAACCTGCCGATGAAAACCTCATTGACGCCAGGCGCATTGCCGCAAACCTCCAGCGCCCTGGTGCAACAAAGCGCCGCCAACAATCGTACGCAGCTCGAAGGCGGCCTGACCGTGCGCTTCGAAAATGCGCCGGCCGGTTTGCGCGCCGATCCACCACAGACCAATCAACCGGCCCTGGCGGTGAGTTCGCGCATCGGCTATCGCTCACTTTCCACAGGAGGTTCCAATGAGCTGGCGTGATCGTTTGTTGCCGGCGTCGTTTCGTGGTGTCGGGTTCTGGGTCGATCAGGCGAAAACCCCGGTCGGCCACAAGGGCCAGTTGCATGAATATCCCCAGCGTGACCAGCCGTTCTTCGAAGGTCTCGGTCAGCAAGCGAAGATTCATGAGCTGACCGCGTTCATCGTCGGCCCCGATTGCCTGGAGCAGCGCGACAAGTTGCTCAAGGCCCTGGAGCAGGGCAGCGGCGAACTGGTGCATCCGTGGTTGGGGCGCCTGCAGGTCAAGGTCGGTGAATGCGACATGACCCACACCCGCCAGGACGGTGGCCTGGTGACCTTCGCCCTGAAGTTCTACCCCGACCAGCCGCTGCAATTCCCGTCGGCCGCGATCAACAGCCAGAAACTGTTGCTGGTGTCGGCTGACAGTTTCCTGGGTGCGGCGGTGCGGCGCTTCGAAGACGCGATGACGCTGATCAAAGCCGCGCGGATCGGCATCGCTGACCTGCGCAACAGCCTCAAGGATGTCTACGGCGTCATCGAGCAGGAACTCAAACCGTTGATCGAGACTTATCGGCAACTCAGCGATCTGGTCAAGGCGGTGAAGGAGCTGCCCAAGGAAGTGGCGGCCGAGTTCAAAGGGTTGCTGGGGGACATCCGGGAATTGAAGGACTTTGCCCGTGACGGCTATCGCGGCGTGATTGCCAGCGTGTCGCAACAGGTCGAGGCGATTCGCAAGGCGGACGCCCCCAAACTCACCACTGGCAAGGACACCACGGCGGCGGCCCAGGCCGTAGCCGATCTGGTCCAGGACACGCTGCTGGTGCAGGCCGCGCAATGGATTGCGGCGATGCCGGTGGCCGCACCGGCGGTCAAGTTGGGCGCCACCCCATCGGTGGCGCAGCAGGCGGTGCAGCCGGTCCAGCGTCGTGACGTGCCGGTGGCCGACGATGTGCTGGCCCTGCGCGATGCCCTCAACGAGGCCATCTGGCAAGCCTCGCTCAAGGCCGATCCGGATCACTACCAGGCAATGAACAATTTGCGTCAGCAGATGGCCGCGCACCTGACGGCGGTAGCGTCGTCGGGCGTAAGGCTGATCAACCTGTCGTTCAAGCAAAGCCTGCCGGCGTTGGTGGTGGCGTATCAGCAATTTGCCGATGCTACCCGGGTCACCGAAGTGACCCAGCGCAATGGCGTGGCTCACCCTGGTTTCCTGCCGCCCAACGACCTGAAAGTCTCGGGGGAATAAACCATGAACGAGCTCGACAACGCAGTCTCGCTCACCGTCGGCGGGCTGGATTACGGCGGCTGGAAAAGCGTGGAAATCAGTGCGGACCTGGAGCGGCAGTTCCGCACCTTCAAACTCGACATCACTTGGCAATGGCCAGGGCAGACCCAGTCGGTGCCAATTCGTCCTGGGGATGAATGTCAGGTGCGCATCGGTGCCGACCTGGTGCTCAGCGGCTACGTGTTCAAAGCCCCGGTCAGTTATGACGGGCGCCAGATCAGCCTGAGCATCGAGGGTGGTTCCAGGACCCAGGACTTGGTGGACTGCGCGGCGATCAATCGCCCGAGCCAATGGCGCGGGCAAACGGTGCTGAGCATCGTCCAGGCCCTGGCCTCGCAATATGGCGTGGGAGTGATCAGTGAGATCCCTGAAACCGCTCGGTTGAGCGAACACAGCATCGTGCCGGGGGAAACGGTCTTTCAATCCATCGACCGTCTGCTGACGTTGTTCCGGGTGTTTTCCACTGACGATGCCGAAGGCCGCGTGTTGCTGGCCAAACCCGGGAGTGGCGGGCGAGCCAGTGATGTGCTGGAACTGGGGAAAAACATTCTCTCGGGCAATGCACCGATGGACTACAGCCAGGTGTTCTCCGAATACCGGGTCATCGGCCAGCACAAAGGCAGTGATCAGCAGAGCGGGGCGGCGGTGAGCGAAGTTTCCGGCATCGCGACCGACCTGGGCTTCAAGCGCAAGCGGGTCACGGTGATCAGCGAAAGCGCGCAATTGACCTTCGAGCTGGCCCAGCAACGAGCCGATTGGGAAAGCGCTATCCGCACTGGCAAGGCCCTGACCACGACCTACCGCGTGCAGGGCTGGCGTCAGGCCAATGGTGATTTGTGGCGACATAACACGCTGGTGCGAGTGATCGACCCGGTGCTGGGGTTTGACGGCGACATGCTGATCTCCAAAGTGACGTATTCACTCTCCGCCCAAGGCTCCGTCACCACCCTGCAAGTCGCCCCGCCCCATACGTTCGACGCGAACCCGGTGCCGCCCAAAACCTGAGCCCAACGCAAAACTCCTTGTGGGAGCGGGCTTGCTCGCGAAAGCGGTGGGTCAGCTTGCCTCAATGTTGAATGAGCCCGCGCCATCGCGAGCAGGCTCGCTCCCACAGGGGGATCTTTGCCGAATACAAAACTTGATCCACTGGATATCTCTTGTGGGAGCGAGCCTGCTCGCGATGGCGTCGGTACAGCCAACAGAAGTTATGGCCAATAAACACCGCTTTCAAACTTCCGATTCCGAAGGAAACCTCAATGAGCCTACTGACCCGACTCCTGGCGCGCGGCACTGTCGTGCTCGCCAATTCGGCCACCAAGTTGCAATCGCTGCAAATGCGCCTCACCGCCGGTGAAGTGAACGACGATATGGAGCACTTCGAACCCTACGGCTTCACCAGCAACCCGTTGGCGGGTGCCGAGGGCATCGCCACGTTCCTGGGCGGTGACCGTTCCCATGCCGTGGTGCTGGTGGTCGCCGACCGTCGTTTCCGCCTCAAGGCCCTGGCCCCTGGCGAAGTGGCGATCTACACCGATGAAGGCGACAAGATCCACTTCAAGCGCGGTCGGGTCATCGACATCGACACCGCGACCTTGAACATCCGCGCCAGCAGCGCGGTGAATATCGACAGCCCGGTCATCAACCACACCGGCAAGCTCGTTTCCCAGGGCGACCAGATCGCCGGCGGCATCAGCCAGATCAAGCATGTGCACGTCGGCGTGCAGGCCGGCAACGGCCAGACCGGCGTGCCGGCGGGGGGCCAATGATGTTCATCAGCCAGAACCTGCACGCCGCGCTGACCCGCTCGGTGCTGATCAGTCTGTTCACCTGGCGCCGCGCCGCTGACGACGATGCCGTGGATGACGAGCAACGTTTCGGCTGGTGGGGCGACACTTTTCCCACCGTCGCCGACGACCGCATCGGTTCGCGGCTATGGCTGTTGCGCCGGGTCAAGCTGACCCGGCAGACCCAACTTGACGCCGAATTCTATGCCCGCGAAGCCTTGCAATGGCTGATCGACGACGGCCATTGCAGCGCCATCGACATCATCAGCGAACGCCTCGACGCCCAGCGCCTGAATCTGCGCACGGTTTTGACCCTGGCCGACGGCGAGCGCCTGGACATCAACCCCGATAACAGTTGGCAGGTGACCTATGCCGTTTGAAACCCCTTCGCTGCCGGTGCTCATCAAGCGCGCCCAAAGCGACCTGGCCAGCGATTCGCTGCGCCAGTCCGATGCCCAAGTGCTGGCTCGCACCCTGGGTGGCGCCGCCTATGGCCTGTATGGCTACCTGGATTGGATCGCTGAGCAGATCCTGCCAGACAAGGCCGACGAATCCACCCTGGAGCGCATCGCCGCCCTGCGCCTGAACCAGGCGCGCAAAGCGGCCCAGGTGGCCAGCGGCAGTGTCAGTTTCACCGCCACCGCGGGTGCGGTGCTAGATGTCGACACGCTGCTGCAATCCAGCGATGGGCGCACCTACAAAGTGACCAGCGCCCGCACCACCAGCAATGGCCTGAACAGCACCACTGTCGCCGCGTTGGACGCCGGCAGCCTGGGGAATGCCGATGCCGGCCTGGTGTTGACGCCGGTGCAGCCGATCCTTGGGATCGGCAACAGCTTCACCGTGCTCGCGCCCGGGTTGACCGGCGGCCTCGCCCGGGAAAGCCTCGAATCCCTGCGAGCCAGAGTGATCCGCTCCTACCGCATCATTCCCCACGGCGGTTCCGCGCAGGACTATGAAACCTGGGCCCTGGAATGCCCTGGCATCACCCGCGCCTGGTGTCGCGGCAGTTACCTGGGGCCCGGCACCGTTGGCGTGTTCGTCATGCGTGACGACGATCCGCTGCCGATTCCCAACGCCGAACAACTGGAAGAAGTCCGGGCCTATATCGAGCCGCTGCGCCCGGTCACCGCCGAGGTGCATGTGCTGGCGCCAACCCAGGTGCCGGTGACCTACCGGCTGCGCATTACCCCGGACACCAGCACCGTGCGCGCCGCCATCGAAGCGCAACTGCGCGACCTGCATAACCGCGAAGCTGGCCTCGGCGAAACCCTGTTGCTGACCCACATCGCCGAAGCCATCAGCAGCGCCACCGGCGAAACCGACCACAAACTCACCGCACCCATCGCTGACGTGGTCGCTGCCAGCAATCAGTTGCTGACCTTCGGAGGCTGCGTATGGCTGGAATAAGAACCGCCGAGCAGTACCAGGCCCAACTGCGCAGCCTGCTGCCCAGCGGTCCGGCATGGGACCCGGAGCGTGTGCCGGAACTGGAAGAGGTGCTCGAAGGCATCGCCCAGGAACTGGCGCGTCTCGACGCCCGCGCCGCCGACCTGCTCCACGAAATGGACCCGGCGGGTGTGAGTGAGCTGGTGTCGGATTGGGAGCGGGTGATGAACCTGCCCGACCCGTGCCTCGGCGCTACACCGCTGTATGACGATCGCCGGTTGGCGGTGCGTCGGCGATTGTTGGCGGTGGGCAGTCAGGCCATCGCTTATTACGTGGAAATCGCCAAGAGCCAGGGCTACCCCAACGCCACCATCACCGAACTCAAGGCTCCCCGCATGGGCCGCGCCCGCTTCGGCGAAGCGCACTTCGGCACCTGGCAGGCGCAATTCATGTGGACCCTCAACACCGGCGGCCGCCTGCTGCTCGGCCGACGTTTTGGCGCCAGCTATTGGGGGGAGCGTTTCGGCGTCAATCCGGGTTCGGCGCTCGAGTGCCTGATTCATCGTAGTGCGCCGGCGCATACGAAGGTTCACATCAATTATGACTAGGGAGTAGATGAATGGATTATCCGAAGAGTGTGCCCAGCGCCGGGCTGGTGAATGGGAAGTTCGTGGATGAAAACCCGTTGACCGGGACGCCGGGGTCGTTGATTCCGGCGGCCTGGGGGAATGGGGTGACGCAGGAGATTGTGAATGTCATCAAGGCGGGGGATCTGGCGCCAGATGAAACCCAAAACGATCAATTACTCGAAGCGATTCAGTCGGTCGCCGCCAAGGGCTGGAACCAGGATCTCGCGCTTCCGATCGCCGCTTTGTCGCTGCCGACGATTGCAACGGCGGATGCCCGTCTGGCAGTAACGCCTACGGCCGTGTCCACCAGCGGCGGCCGCGTTTCGATTCCGATGGGTGTGTACATCAGCATCGGACAAGACGTGGTGAGTGGACGGTTGGGCCGTTCACGTACCTACGTGACGACGGCGTGGAGCAGCGCCGATCTGTTGCCCAGCGCCAGCTATTTTCTAAGAGCACAGGTCATAGGCGGCGCACTGACATTCTATGTGCAGCGTGGAAGCCTGTATGACCTCCCGCCGGAGTCCTTGAAGGGGACTGTCAACGGCGCGTCCGGCGGTGGGTTTGCGTCGACGCCCCTGGACATCTGCCTGGCCTGGGTGATGACCGGGGCGCCGGGCTCCTTGCCGACGATTCGCACGATCTATAACCGTGCTCAATTGACCTGGACGCAAACTTTAAATGGGACTGGGGTGGTTTATTTGCCGCTCGATCCGCACGCCCGGGCGGCGCGGCTTGTGGCGGGTAATCCTACTCCTCCACCGAATGCAGTGACGTCGCTGACATTCGTTCAGGCTGGGTGGGTCGGGGGCAATTACAGCTACCTGTCACCTGTCTCAGTAACTCCCGGCAACAACGCGATGGGTTGGGCTAATCCCGCAAGTGCGCCAATGGCAATGTGCGTGTTGTTCTCCAATAACGTTGTCAATGATGTAACGGTCGCCACAGTTACAGCCAGTTTTGACCATGCCCAGTCGCGTTCGCTTTGGCAGTCGTACCAGGCCGAGCACACATTGGGCGCCACCAATGCCGATAGCGACGAGTTGCTATTGAGCATGGGGATCAAGGGGCACCAGGCCCTGACGGATTACAGCGTGGGCATCGCCGTCAACTTTACCAACGCAGTCAATGTTCACCTGTCTTGGGAGCTGATCCGATGAAAGTCATTCAAGAGCTGCACCAATACGAAGATGGACTTCGCTCGCCTGCGCCTTCTTCCGCCCATATCTGGGAGGACGGTACGTGGGTGCTTACCGAAGAGAATGCCGCCGAGCAGTTGCGTCAGGAAGCCGAACGCTTGTGCGCCACGGTCGATACCGCTGCCGACAGCGCCCGCCGCACGTTGGCCGGTGATCCCTTGCGTGCCTTGGAATACCAACAAGCCGCCCTGGAGGCGCAGGCCTTCAAGGATCAGGGCTACCCGAAAAAATTGGTTCCGTTGTCCGTTTCTGCGTGGGTCGTCAAAGGGCGCACAGCCAAGCAGGCGGCGGATCAGATTCTCGCCAAGGCCGCCGAATTTGAAGCAAACCTGCTGGCGCTTCGCGAACTGCGTCTCAAGGCCAAGGCACAGATTCGCGCACACATGGCCAAAGGCAAGGCGGATCTTGCCAGCCAAGCCGTTGATGATGTGCTCACGACTATCCGAGCGCTACCTCTTCGCGCTTGAGCCCCATCTCATAGAGAGTAATAAAACATGGATTATCCAAAAAGTGTTCCCAGCGTCGGGCTGGTGAACGGTCGGTTTGTGGATGAAAATCCGCTGGCGGGCACTCCCGGGTCGTTGATTCCAGCAGTATGGGGAAACAGTGTCACTCAGGAAATCCTGGGCGTGATCTCCGCGGCCGGCATGACGCCGTCCGAAGCGGATAACGGTCAGTTGATCAAGGCACTGCAAACCATTCTCGGGCGTAGTAGTCCGATGCGTTCAGTTGTCACGCGGCTTACCACATCAAAGGTGTTGGCCGCCGACGAGTTGGGGCTGGTGCTGATTGATTCAAGTGCTGGTGCGAGCACAGTAACCCTACCTGCGGCCAATGCGGTGCTCGGTGTTCGCGATGTGATTGTGCGTCGCGTGGATAACAGTGGTAACCGTCTGATGGTGCGCGCTTCCGGTACCGATCGGATCCGCTTTCATACCCACCTGGCGGCCAGCGGCTATCCATTTCTGGTATTGATGGGCAGTGGCGATTGGTGGCATTTGCGCAGTGATGAAACCGGAGCTTGGTGGCCGGTAGGCCGGTTTGATGCAACGGCGCTGGGGCGCGTTTCTTTCGAGAGCACTCGCCAAGTCATTCCGGGTGGGTATGCAGTGCTTAACGGAAACCTATTGGTGCGTAGCGATTGGCCGTGGCTGTGGGATCACGCGCAATTGTCCGGTGCGTTGGTGAGCGAAGCCAGTAGGTCGGGAAATGAAGGCGCGTGGACGAGCGGTGATGGGGCTACAACGTTTCGGATTCCCGATATTCGCGGCGAGTTCTTGCGCGTATTGGATGAGGCACGAGGGGTAGATATTGACCGTTCGGCGGGCAGCAGACAGATGTATACCCTTGAAAGCCACAACCATTATTTGCCCACCAGCTCGGGAAGTGCTAATCGCCCTGGTCCTGCTATTGCTGATGCGTCTTGGGACGTCACCCGCGATGTCAATGCTGCGCCTGCAACAGGGATAGTCGGTACGACTTATCCAAATCCACTGTTTTTTTCCAGTCCGGCCATGGTCGGCAATATAGGGAGCTTCGGCACTGAAACCCGCCCCAGGAACATCGCCTATCCCGCCCGAATCAAGCTGATCTGAGGTGACTATGTTTATTTATCTGTTTGACGACGCCGGTGTTCTATCGGGGCCGGTAGACCTTTTCGTGACCCCAGGGATGGGGATTCAGATCCCTGGTAACGGCATCCAACTTTCCTTCGAACTACCTCCCGCCCAAGACCATCATTCTTGGGTCATGGTCAATGGCGTTCCTCGAGAAATGGTGGACTGGCGTGGTTCGGTGTATCGCAAGGACAACGGCGCTCTTCTGGAGTGGACCGAGTTCGGTGAGTTGCCAGATACCTACACAGCCGAGCCGTGGCCGGGCAATTACCATGTATGGCACGAGAACCGCTGGGTATTCGACGAGGCTCTACAGCAGGTCGATCTCAAGCGCGAAGTCTTGGCAAGACGCGATAAATTGCTGCGTGAAGCGGTTCAAAGAATTGCTCCCTTCCAGTACGCCGAAGACATCGGGGATGCGAGCGATCAGGAGCAACTGACGCTGATGGAGTGGAAACTCTACAGCGTTGAGTTGAATCGCATCCAGCATCAGGTCGGTTTTCCTAGCGATATCAACTGGCCGGCCTTGCCCGAGCCCGCCCTGTAATACCGTCACCGCAAAATGGCAAACACTCACTCCGGTTGGCCGGGCATTTCAATAACGTGTTTTCGATGATCTGATCATGGACGTTACACCGCAGCAACTCATCAACATCATGCCCAACGCCCGCTCTCAAGCGGGCGTTTTTATTTCCGCGCTGAACACCGCCATGTCGCACCATCGCATCGACACACCCAAACGCATGGCCGCGTTTCTGGCCCAGATTGGCCATGAATCAGGGCAATTGCGCTACGTGCGCGAACTTGGCAGTGAGCAATATCTCAGCAAGTACGACACGGGATCGTTGGCCGTTCGCCTGGGCAATACGCCCCAGGCCGACGGTGACGGTCAGCAATATCGTGGTCGCGGCCTGATTCAGATTACCGGGCGTGACAATTATCGACGTTGCAGCTTGGGTTTGTTCGGCGATGAACGACTGTTGGCGTTGCCGCAACTGCTGGAGCAACCGCAATGGGCGGCTGAGTCTGCCGCCTGGTTCTGGAATCAGAACGGTTTGAACGAACTGGCCGACCGCGATCAGTTCAACACCATCACCCGCCGTATCAACGGCGGTTTGAATGGCTTGCAGGATCGTCTGCAACTCTGGGCGCGGGCGAGGGCGGTGTTATGTCAGCCTTCGGTTTGATGCCTTTTTTTTCTCGCTCCTTTGGTGTTGCTGTGTTGCTGGCGTTGGTGGCCGGCGGCCCGGCGGTGTTGGCCTGGCAAGTCCAGGCGTGGCGTTATGACCGGCAACTGGCGCAAGCGGCTCAGGTCCAGGCGCAGACGCTGAATCAAATCACCCAGGCAGCAGCGATTCAACAGAAGGCCGAGCAAGACAAGCGCCTGGCCCTGGAACAACAACTCTCCGCCAGCGAACAATCCCATTACCGAGCCTTGAGCGATGCCCAACGTGACCAGGATCGCTTGCGCGATCGTCTTGCTACTGCCGATGTCCGGCTGTCAGTCCTCCTCGACGCCGACGATGTTGCCGCCGGTTGTGCAGTGCCTGCCACCGCCGGCGCCGGCGGCGTGGATCATGGCCCCCCACGCGCCCGACTTGACCCGGCGCATGCTCAACGAATTATCGCCATCACCGACGCAGGGGATCGTGGATTGATCGCTCTGCAAGCCTGTCAGGCGTACGTCAGGGCATTGGGGCGCTGATCCGGCGAGCCTTGCAAGCCTGGAATGCTCGTGTACGGTAGGGCCCTTGCATCGAATCAGGAGAGCATCATGGACGACATTACCGAATTGGCCGCTGAACTGGGCCGACGCCTGCAGCGGGTCAATGCCCATGTGAGCACGGCCGAATCCTGTACCGGAGGCGGGATTGCCGAGGCGATTACCCGCATTCCCGGGAGTTCGGCGTGGTTCGAGGCGGGTTATGTCACCTATTCCAACCGCCAGAAGACTCAGCAGCTGGGTGTGCCGGCCGAGCTGTTCGCAACGGTGGGGGCGGTCAGTCGCGAGGTGGTCGAGGCAATGGTGCGGGGCGCGCAGCAAAAAAGTCTGGCGCGTTTTGCCGTGGCGGTCAGCGGCGTGGCCGGCCCCGATGGTGGTACGCCGAACAAACCAGTGGGCACTGTATGGCTGGCCTGGGGCGTTGGCGAGACGGTCATCAGTGAGCAGCGATTCTTCCCGGGTAACCGCGACGAGGTCCGCCGACAAACGGTGAAGGCCGCGCTAGAGGGGCTGTTGCAACATGCCGCTGTAGAAATCTCAAATCAGGGGTAGGCGATCCTCAATCGCTGTGGAATAATACTGGCTACTTATACAGGTGTTGGCCGTCAGGCCTTATTGATTACGTGAGGACTTTAATGGACGACAACAAGAAGAAAGCCTTGGCTGCGGCCTTGGGTCAGATCGAACGTCAATTCGGCAAGGGTGCCGTAATGCGTATGGGCGATCAGGACCGTCAGGCTATTCCTTCCATCTCCACCGGCTCCCTGGGCCTGGACATTGCGCTTGGCATCGGCGGCCTGCCAAAAGGCCGTATCGTTGAAATCTATGGTCCTGAATCTTCCGGTAAAACCACGCTGACCCTGTCCGTGATCGCCCAGGCTCAAAAAGCCGGTGCGACCTGCGCCTTCGTCGATGCCGAACACGCCCTGGACCCGGAATATGCCGGCAAGTTGGGCGTTAACGTCGATGACCTGCTGGTTTCCCAGCCGGACACCGGTGAGCAGGCCCTGGAAATCACCGACATGCTGGTGCGTTCCAATGCCGTTGACGTGATCATCGTCGACTCCGTGGCTGCACTGGTACCAAAAGCGGAAATCGAAGGTGAAATGGGCGACATGCACGTGGGCCTCCAGGCTCGTCTGATGTCCCAGGCCCTGCGCAAGATCACCGGTAACATCAAGAACGCCAACTGCCTGGTGATCTTCATCAACCAGATCCGCATGAAGATCGGCGTGATGTTCGGCAGCCCGGAAACCACCACCGGTGGTAACGCGCTGAAGTTCTACGCTTCGGTTCGTCTGGATATCCGCCGCACTGGCGCCGTGAAAGAAGGCGATGAGGTTGTCGGCAGTGAAACCCGCGTCAAGGTTGTGAAGAACAAGGTCGCTTCGCCGTTCCGTCAGGCGGAGTTCCAGATTCTTTACGGCAAGGGTATCTACCTTAATGGCGAGATGATCGACCTGGGTGTGTTGCACGGTTTCGTCGAAAAATCCGGCGCCTGGTATGCCTACAACGGCACCAAGATCGGTCAGGGCAAGGCCAACTCGGCCAAGTTCCTGGCGGATAACCCGGAAATTGCAGCAACCCTCGAGAAGCAACTGCGTGACAAGCTTCTGAGCCCAGTTGCGGACGTCAAGTCGGTGGCTAACCGCGAGACTGCAGACGACCTGGCTGACGCTGACATCTGATCGATTCGATGACCGTCGTACTCGATAACCTCGTCGCGGTGCGGCGAACCGCGATGGACCTGCTCGCCAGGCGCGAGCACGGTCGAGTCGAGCTGACGCGTAAGCTGCGTCAGCGCGGCGCTCCAGATGAGTTGATCGACACGGCCCTCGACCGTTTGACGGAAGAGGGCTTGTTGTCGGAGTCTCGTTACCTTGAGAGCTTTGTCTCTTATCGCGCTCGCTCTGGATACGGCCCCTTGCGAATTCGTGAGGAACTCGGTCAGCGTGGCTTGCAGCGCCCGGATATCGAACTGGCCTTGCGCGAAAGCGGTATCGATTGGCAGGCGCAACTGATGGACACTTGGCGCCGCAAGTTCTCAGGGCATCTGCCCATCGATGCTAGGGAGCGAGCCAAGCAAGGACGTTTCCTGGCATATCGAGGATATTCCATGGAAATGATCAACCGTTTATTCAGCGGTCGCGGCATGGACGACTAAACAACAATGGCCCGCTATTTTGATAGCGGGCCGTTTTTTTATGGACTCAGGTCACCTTGATCGGCTCCCAGGTGAGGGGTTGGGCCTTGGTGGCGGGCTGGGCCCAGTTTTCCGACAGGTTGATGTAATCCACCAGTTCCCTCAAACGACCGTGATCGCGGGCATTGAAGGTAAAGGCCAGTCGGGTCAGATGGCTGAAACGGGCCTCGTCGTGTTCCTCGCCGGCGTAGGCGTGTTGATGAAAACAATCGTTGAGGCACAGGTCGGCAAACTCCGCCTGCAAATGCCCAAGGGCCTGCTCGTTCAGCTTGTGATTCATACGGATCACGAATTGATGTTTGAGCCAGCGGCTGGAGTGGAAGTTGTTGTAAAACTGATTGATCTCCTCTACTGCCTCTTGAGCGCTGTACACCAGGCGCATCAACTTCATATCGGTGGGCAGGATGTAGCGGTTTTCTTCCAGTTGCTCACGGATGAAGTGCAGGGCGCCTTGCCAGAACTTGCCTCCCGGTACATCCAGCAGCACCACCGGCACCAGCGGGCTTTTACCGGTTTGCACCAACGTCAGCACTTCCAACGCTTCATCGAGGGTGCCGAAACCGCCCGGGCAGAGCACCAGTGCGTCGGCCTCTTTGACGAAGAACAGCTTCCGGGTGAAGAAAAAGTGGAACGGCAGCAGATTCTGCGTGCCGTCAACGGTCGGATTCGCATGCTGTTCGAAAGGCAAGGTGATGTTGAAACCCAGGCTGTGGTCCCGGCCAGCGCCTTCATGGGCGGCCGCCATGATGCCACCGCCGGCGCCAGTGATGACCATCATGTCCGAGCGTGCCAACTCCGCCCCCAGTTCCCGGGCCAGGCCGTACAGCGGATGTTCGATGGGCGTTCGGGCCGAACCGAAGACCGTGACCTTGCGTCGGCCCTTGAATTGTTCGAGCGTGCGAAAAGCGTGCTCCAGTTCTCGCAAGGCCTGCAGCGTGATCTTGGCATTCCAGCGGTTGTGATCTTCCTGGGCCATGCGCAGGACGGTCAGGATCATGTCTCGGTAGATGGGGAGGTTCGGGCTGTTGGGGGAGACCAGGTTGAGTTGCTCTTCGACCTTGCGGGTGAGGTCGTGTCCATGGTTCTCAAAATGACGACTCAGCAAGTCATTCGGTTTGTAAGGCATTCAGCTTCTCCTTCTTGGCAAAACCCCAGCCCGAACGAGAGATTCGTCAGGGCCACGACACTCCGTGTGTCGTTGTCAGCCCAGGACCGTGCCTGGACGTTCGACCTGGTTCGACGCGGCGTGCGACAGGCGACCAAGCCATCCTGCGGGTTCTGCGTTTCCCTTGTATGAAAGAACTGTCACGCGCAAAGGTGTCGGTAGGGCAGCCTCGTTCTGCCTTAAGCAAAGAGATACTTTTGAATCTAGTCCCTCGCGCTGATCTTCGCTGTCTTGATCATGGCGCTCAAAAAATATCGTTGGCAACCGCTCAAATGTCATGCCGCTCGTCAGATTGCCAACTAGGTGCGTGCCGCTCTGATTAACTGATTAGCAAGCATTCAATGCTATGGCGCGTCCAGGACTGGACGCTGCGCGATGGATTGAAGTGGATCGGGCATGGAGGCGGGACTGATGACCAGAGTAACTTTGGAGCTCGACAAGCAGTTATACCTGACGCTGTTGAAAGCGGCTCATGCTAATCGGGTAAGCCTCGAGGAGGAGTGCTGTCGCCGGTTGGAAGGCCGAGCATGGCGCTCGCGCTACCTGCAGGCGCTGGTGGCGGAACTGCGCGCCGACGATGAGCAGCGGCGCGCCAGTTCGGGTTGATTATTTTTTGGTCTTGGCCGGTTTCGGGCAGTCGGATTCCTGGAAGCGCTCAGTCGCAATGGGGCGATTGGTCTTAACTTCGGTGAACTCGTAGCGCATGGTCGCGCCTTGGGCCATCAATTTGCGCAAGCCTGGGTTGGTACACACGGTGGCACCCAGCTGGAAATAGACGGCCTTGGGGTCGGCCCGCATTTTCTGGGCGTGGCTGCTTTGCACGCTCAGATGATTGATCAGCTCAGTGCCTTCTACGGTATAGCCCTGGTCGAGAATGTCCTCGTTGATTGCCCGGGGCGTGCCGGCGCTGCTTTGCGCGGCTACATTGCGCAGCATCTTGTTCAGTTCGAGTTCTTTCAGCGAAGCGGCCTGTGCGGTGACGGACGTCGCCAGTAGCACGGCAACGGTGGGGACGATAAGGCGCAGCATGAAACTCTCCTGGTTCAGTGACTGGTGGTTCGACCGGTCACATGGCTGTGCGTTCAGTGGTGGCGAATTATAGGGTAGGCCGGGTGGACGGTACAGGTTTGCGCGCTCTGGTAGACTGCCGGCCTTTATCCTGCCGAGTCTTGTTCGTGTCGATTTTCCCTGCCTGTCGGCGTCGCCTGCGATGAACCATGCCCCTAACGCCGTAGCCCGTCTGCGCGACCTGCGCATCGATGAAGGTATCAAGCCGATTCAGGCCCGTGGCTGGCGCGCGCCCCGTTGCAGCGCCTGCCGGGTGATCGAGAGCCATTGCCTGTGCGCCTGGCGTCCGAGCGTCGAGGCTCGTTCGGGTGTCTGCCTGATCATGACCAACAAGGAAGTGTTCAAGCCGAGCAACACGGGTTGGCTGATTGCTGACGTAGTGCGCGACAATCACGCGTTCATCTGGTCACGCACCGACGTCGACGAACAACTGCTGGCGCTGCTCAACGACCCGCAATGGCAGCCATATCTGGTGTTTCCCGGTGAGTATGTCGAACCATCGCGGGTCACACATACCGTCAACCTCGATCAGGGCAAGCGTCCGTTGTTCATTCTGCTGGATGCGACCTGGACCGAGGCGCGCAAGATTTTCCGTAAAAGCCCGTATTTCGACCGTTTGCCGATTCTGAGCCTGCTGCCCGACAGGCTGTCGCGCTACCGCTTGCGCCGCTCGACTCGCAGCGAGCATCTGTGCACCGCCGAAGTGGCGGCGTTATGTCTGGAACTGGCTGGGGACAGTGACGCTGCCTCGGCCCTGGATGCCTATTTCGATGTGTTCAGCCAGCATTACCTGGGTGCCAAACGACAGCAGGAGATGGATGTGTCCACTGCGGCCCACGCTGAGTTGCAGCCCTTTATTCGTACGGCGCAGCCAGTGTTGGCTTAATAGTGGCCCATACTGAACACGGTAGCGGCCGTGCTGCTTGACCACCCCGGTTTCGCTGGGCATGCTTGGCGCCGATTAGGGTACGGCCAAGGTTTGAAACGCCGTGTTTTTACGTGTTGGCGTTGAACGTACCCCTTTGATGCCGCGGCATGTCGGTATCTTGAGTTGCTTGGGCAAGGCGTGAGTGCATCAGGCCTGCCATTAAAAACAGGATCATTTGAAAAATGGCCACATACGAAATCCTGATAGCCGATGACCATCCGCTCTTTCGCAGCGCGTTACATCAGGCGGTGACCATGGGGCTGGGCCCCGATGTCCGACTCACGGAAGTGGCCAGTATTGCGGAACTGGAGGCCCGGCTGACTGAAAAGGCCGATTGGGATCTTGTGCTGCTGGATCTGAACATGCCGGGCGCTTATGGTTTTTCCGGGCTGGTCTTGCTGCGCGGCCAATACCCGCAAATTCCTGTGGTGATGGTATCGGCCCAGGAAGAAGCTTCGGTGATGGTCAAGGCCCGGGAGTTCGGCGCCAGTGGCTTCATTCCTAAATCCAGTTCCCTTGAGATGATCCAGGTAGCCGTCAAGGCGGTCCTGGATGGCGATGTGTCCTGGCCTCCCCAGGCATTCGAAGCAGTGAGCGTATCCGACGAAGCCAAGGCCGCCAGCGAAGGGCTGGCCAGCCTCACTCCGCAGCAGTTCCGCGTGTTGACCATGGTGTGCGAAGGTCTGCTGAACAAGCAGATTGCCTATGAGTTGAACGTGTCCGAAGCCACCATCAAGGCCCATGTCACTGCAATCTTTCGTAAACTGAATGTGCGCACCCGGACCCAGGCGGCCTTGCTGCTGCAGCAACTTGAGTCCATTTCACCGCAATCGTAGCGTTTTGTTCACGCTTTTTTGACCGGGTTTGAATTAGTTTCTCCACCCCTTTTGATCAGTTGCCCACTTATGTCGCCTTTTAAAGGCCAAACCGGCCTGAAACGCATCCTCAACGCCTCCGGCTATTCTCTGGACGGCCTGCGCGCGGCCTTCGTTGGTGAAGCCGCGTTTCGTCAGTTGGTCTTGCTCAACGTCATCCTGATTCCGTTGTCGTTCTTCCTGAATGTCAGCCGTGTCGAGCAGGCGCTGCTGATTGCGGTCTGCCTGCTGGCATTGATCGTGGAGTTGCTCAACTCGGCGGTGGAGGCGGCCATCGACCGCATTTCCCTGGAGCTGCACCCGTTGTCGAAAAATGCCAAGGACATGGGCAGTGCCGCTCAGTTCGTTGCTTTGAGCATGATTGCCTTGGTGTGGGGCCTGATTTTGCTCTAGTGCCCCGGCGCTCAGGCAATGGGGGGCAGGACGATTTCGTCGCTGCGCTGCACGCCAGCGGTGAATGCCCGGCACAGTTCGAGGAATTCGCGCATGGCCGACGTCTGGTATTTTTGTTTGTGCCAGATGAAATAAAACTGCCGGGCCAGGTCCATGTCCGGGGTTTCCACGGCTACGAGACTGCCGCGCCGGAAGGCGTCACGCAGGGCCAGGCGTGAAATGCAGCCAATCCCCAGGCCCGATTCCACGGCTCGCTTGATGGCTTCGGTGTGTTCCAGTTCCAGACGCACGTTCAGCGCACTGCGATGGTGACGCATGGCCTGGTCGAAGGTCAGGCGGGTGCCGGAACCTTGCTCCCGCAGAATCCACGCCTCATGGGTCAGTTCCTCCATGCTCGCCTGGCCGCGTTTGGCCAGCGGATGCTGAGGGGCGCAAAACACCACCAGTTCATCCTCGACCCAGCTCTGGACCTCGATGTCCGGATGGCTGCAGTCGCCTTCGATTAGACCCAGATCAATTTCATAGTGAGCAACCTGGTGCACGATATTGGCAGTGTTTTGCACATGCAGCTTCACCTGGCTTTCCGGATGACGCTGCATGAAACTGCCGATCAGCAAGGTCGCCAGGTAATTGCCGATGGTCAGGGTGGCGCCCACCGCCAGTGAGCCGAAACCGGACTTGCCGTTGAGCAGGTCTTCGATCTCCTTGGATTGGTCCAGCAGCGCCACCGCCTGGGGCAGCAGTTGTTTGCCCAAGGCATTGAGACTCAGGCGTTTGCCGGCGCGGTCGAACAATTGGCAGCTGGACTGGCGCTCCAGTTCGGTGATGGAGGTGCTGGCCGCCGACTGCGAAAGATTGAGCAGGCCCGCGGCACGGGACACGCTCTCTTGCTGGGCGACGGCGACGAAGACTTGAAGTTGACGTAGAGTAAATCGCATATCGATATAACCGATAACCCTTATCTTAATAATTCATTTAACAGATATTGTCGCCGCCATTAGAATGCGATGCAATTGCGCAAATTAACGACGCAGGCATCATTCCCAGGAGTCCCCGTACATGAGCAACATGAACCACGAGCGTGTCCTCAGTGTTCATCACTGGAACGACACTCTGTTCAGCTTCAAGTGCACCCGTGATCCGGGCCTGCGCTTCGAGAACGGTCAGTTCGTGATGATCGGCCTGCAGCAGCCCAACGGCCGCCCGCTTATGCGCGCTTACTCGATCGCCAGTCCGAACTGGGAAGAGCATCTCGAATTTTTCAGCATCAAGGTGCCTGACGGCCCGTTGACTTCCCAGTTGCAGCATCTGAAGGAAGGCGACGAGATCATCATCAGCAAGAAGCCCACCGGCACCCTGGTGCTGGACGATCTCAAGCCTGGCAAGCATTTGTACCTGCTGAGCACCGGCACTGGGCTGGCGCCATTCATGAGCGTGATCCAGGATCCGGAAACCTACGAGCGTTTCGAAAAAGTGATCCTGTGCCACGGCGTACGGTACGTCAATGAAGTTGCCTACCGCGAGTTCATTACCGAACACCTGCCGCAGAACGAATTCTTCGGCGAAGCGCTGCGTGACAAACTGATCTACTACCCGACCGTTACTCGCGAACCATTCGAGAACGAAGGCCGCCTGACCGACCTGATGCGCAGCGGCAAGCTGTTCCGCGACATCGGCCTGCCGCCGATCAACCCGCAGGACGACCGCGCCATGCTGTGCGGTAGCCCGAGCATGCTCGACGAGACCAGCGAAGTGCTCAACAGTTTCGGCCTGACTGTTTCGCCACGCATGCGTGAGCCGGGTGATTACCTGATCGAGCGGGCGTTTGTAGAGAAGTAAACCTCGGTTTATGCGGTGTTGATCGATCGCCATCGCGAGCAGGCTCGCTCCCACAATGGAATATGTGGGAACACAAATCTTGTGGCCACTGAAGTTCAAAGGTGGGAGCGAGCCTGCTCGCGATAGCCGCAACCCGGTCTGCAGTTACCCATGAAAAAGCCCGCGCTACCTGAAGAAGGCAGCGCGGGCTTTTTCGTTTCTGGCGGTTACGATTTCGCCGGAATCACTTCCAGCACCTTGATCACCCCGGGCTGCGGATAATGCCAACGCACATCCAGATCCCAGAACTGCGCACCATATTCCCGTTCGGGCGTGGGAATCTGGTACGCCGGACGTGGGTCTTGGGCCAGGCACTGTTCGATCAGCTCCACCAGGGGTTCTTCCAGGCGCTTGGCGTGGTCGCGGGCCTGATGCAGGGCAGAGCTGGCCCATCGCACCGCAATCAGCTCAGGCGCTGCGCTGGCGATGTTGTTGTGCGCCGAGCCGATGATGTCTGCGTAGGGCACGTAGGGTTTGATATCCAGCACTGGGGTGCCGTCCAGCAAGTCGATGCCCGAGATCCACAGGCGCCCGGCTTCGACCCGCTCCAGTTTCACCACCGACTGGCCGATGCCGTTGGGGCGATGGGTGGCGCGAGTGGCGAACACCCCCATGGACTTATTGCCGCCCAGACGCGGCGGGCGCACTTTCAGCCGTGGCTTGTCTTCCAGGGCCTGGTGGAACAGGAACAGCAGCCAGACATGGCTGACCTGCTCCAGGCCCTGCACCGCATCGCCCTGATCGAATGGCGCCACCAACTCCAGCACACCGCGCGCGGCCGGGGCCAGTTGCGGTTGACGGGGAATGGCGAACTTCTCCTTGAAGCAGGAGCGGACGTAGCCGATGGGGGAGACGTTGTAGGTCATGGTTCGGCGGGAAATCAGCCGCGAACGCGCAGCGTCAGGCCCTTGAGGAAGTTGCGCAGTAACTGGTCACCGCACGGGCGGTAGTTGGTGTGGCCGAACTTGCGGAACAATGCGCTCAGTTCCGGCTTGGACACCGGGAACTCCGCGGCCTTGAGGATGGCGTGCATGTCGTCTTCCTTCAGTTCGAAGGCCACCCGCAGCTTCTTGAGGATGATGTTGTTGGTGACCGGCACTTCGATTGGCTGCGGTGGACGGCTTTCGTCCTTGCCGCGCTTGAAGATCACCAGGCCGTCGAGAAAATGCGCCATGACTTCGTCAGGGCAGAACACGAAGCCTTCTTCCTCGTCTTTCTTGAGGTAACCCACCAGATCCGCCATGGGCACTTCCAGGCCACCCAGCTTGATGATCTCGATGACTTTCTTGTCGCTGATGTCGAGCATGTAGCGCACGCTGCGAAGTACGTCGTTGTGAACCATGTGTGCAATCCTGATCAATCGGCAGTGGGCACCGCAGCTCGGTGCGGCGCCGGAAAAAGAAACTAGAACTTCTCTTTGGTGGACAGGTAACGCCACTGGCCCAAGGGCACCTTACCGATGGACACGCCGCCAATGCGGATGCGCCGAATGGCCACCACCTTGAGGCCGACCGCCTGGCAAAACAGCGCGATCACCCCCGGTTGCGGGTTCTTCATGGCAAAGCGCAAGCGGTTCTCGTTCTGCCAGCTGGCCTTGACCGCCGGCAACTCCTTGCCTTTGTAGGTCAGGCCATGGTTCAGGCGATTGAGGCCATGGGCGACCATTTCGCCTTCGACTTCCACCACGTATTCCTGCTCGATCTTGGCGGCGTCGGCGGTGAGCTTGCGCAGAATCTTCCAGTCCTGGGTGAACACCAGCAACCCACTGGCGTTGGCCTGCAGGTCGGCACTGGCGGTCAGACGCAGAAAATGGCCCTTGAGGGGGCGCTTGCCGAAGCGGTGTTCTTCGCTCAGGGTCTGTGGTCCAAGGGACGCCATCGCCGTGTCTGCATCCATGCCCGCCGGGGCGTTCAACAGGAGGGTGACCGGCTCTGGCGCGGTGGCCTTGGCCTCGGGGTCGAGTTCGACTTTCTGGGTGGTGACCTTGAACTGCGGTTCGTCGATCACTTCGCCGTCCACGGTGACCCAGCCGCCCTCGATGAACAGCTCAGCCTCCCGACGGGAACAGCCGACGAGTTCGATGAGGCGTTTGGAGAGACGAATCGGGTCAGTCATGACAGGGCCGTAACAAAAAGAGGGTGGGCATTGTACCTGCCTGGCGCCGGTTAATCGCGGGTCCATTTGCCTTTTAGCCGCGTTGGACCTTCAGGTCGGGCTGTTTGTAGCGCATGTGCAGCAACGGGTACGGCTGGTTCATGCCGTCCTTTGCCGAACGGCCGACCACTTCGAAGCCTTGCTTGAGGTAAAAACCCAAGGCTTGCGGGTTCTGTTCGTTGACATCCAGCTGATCGGCGTTCATGTGCTCCATGGCATAACGCAACAGCTGTTTGCCCAGGCCCTGGCCACGGTGTTGCGGGTCGATGAAAAGCATCTCGATCTTGCCGGCTGCGACGCCGGCGAAACCGGTAATGCGCTGGCGAGTGTCCCGGGTGCAGATGAGCATGACCGCGTCCAGATAACGGGTGAGCACCAGGTTCTTCAACAGTTCGATGTAGCTGTCCGGCAGAAAATCGTGGGTGGCGCGTACCGAGGCCTCCCAGACCCGGGTCAGTTCCTGATAGTCGCTGGATTTCGGTGTGTGGATGACCGAATGCTGACGCATGCCCGCCTGCTCCTTGTGCTGGATATCTCCATACGATAGCTGCAAAAAAGCCTCGCATCTTGTGAGGATGGCGAGGCTCTTCAATTTTTCGGCCTGTAAAAGAACCTGTGGGAGCTCGGCTCCCACAGGTATCACATTGAGTCTGTGAAGCAGCAGCTCAACCGATCTGTTCAGCCCACAGATCGTATTCGTCAGCGTCGGTCACCTTGCACCAGACCTTGTCGCCCGGCTTGAGATTGCTGCCGTTGTCGATGAATACGTTGCCATCGATTTCCGGGGCGTCGAAGAAGCAGCGGCCCACGGCGCCTTGTTCATCCACTTCATCCACCAGTACTTCGATTTCACGGCCGATGCGCATTTGCAGGCGCGCCGAGCTGATGGCCTGCTGGTGCGCCATGAAACGCTCCCAACGATCCTGCTTGACCTCGTCCGGCACCACATCCAGGTCCAGGTCGTTGGCCGGTGCGCCTTCGACGGGCGAATACTGGAAGCAACCGACGCGGTCGAGCTGGGCTTCGGTCAGCCAATCCAGCAGGTACTGGAAGTCTTCCTCGGTTTCGCCAGGGAAGCCGACGATGAAGGTCGAGCGAATGATCAGGTCCGGGCAGATCTGGCGCCAGTTCTTGATGCGGGCCAGGGTCTTGTCTTCGAAAGCCGGGCGCTTCATGGCCTTGAGGACTTTCGGGCTGGCGTGCTGGAACGGGATGTCCAGGTACGGCAGGATCTTGCCGGCGGCCATCAGCGGGATCAGTTCGTCGACATGCGGATACGGGTAGACGTAATGCAGGCGGACCCACACGCCGAGGGTGCTGAGGGCTTCGCACAGTTCGGTCATGCGGGTTTTCACCGGCGCGCCGTTCCAGAAACCAGTGCGGTATTTCACGTCGACGCCATAAGCGCTGGTGTCCTGGGAGATCACCAGCAGCTCCTTGACGCCGGCCTTGACCAGGCGCTGGGCCTCGTCGAGCACATCACCCACCGGGCGGCTCACCAGTTTGCCGCGCATCGAGGGGATGATGCAGAAGCTGCAACTGTGGTTGCAGCCTTCGGAAATCTTCAGGTAAGCGTAGTGGCGCGGTGTCAGCTTGATGCCTTGCGGCGGCACCAGGTCGATCAGCGGGTTGTGGTCCTGGCGGGGCGGCACTACGTCGTGCACGGCATTGACGACCTGCTCGTACTGCTGCGGACCGGTCACGGCCAGCACGCTGGGGTGCACGTCGCGGATATTGCCTTCTTCCACACCCATGCAGCCGGTCACGATGACCTTGCCGTTTTCCTTGATGGCTTCGCCGATCACTTCCAGGGACTCGGCCTTGGCCGAATCGATGAAGCCGCAGGTGTTGACCACTACCACGTCGGCGTCCTGGTACGTGGATACGACGTCATAACCTTCCATGCGCAGCTGGGTCAGGATGCGCTCGGAGTCGACCAGAGCCTTCGGGCAACCCAGGGATACGAAGCCAACCTTGGGGTTGGCCGGCGCGGTAGTGGTGGACATGTCTAACCTCGGTGTAGGGGAGATCGTCTCTTGTGGAGACAGGACGCTTGACGCGCCTCTGATCAAAAAGTGCGCAATTCTAGCGGTGCTGGAAGCGCTTGACCAGCTTTATACGGGGAAAAACGACGAGTGCTGCGCTATGCTTCGCGCCGTCCAGCGCAACTGAATCTCTACAGTCAATCATTTGTCTGTAACAGGAAGTAAGGTGGCGTGGGCGCAAGGTCAATCAGGGTGCTTCTTTCCAGCGGCGCGGATCAGGTAGTGGGAGTGTTGGATGGAGCAGGCAGAGAGTCAGGTGTCGGGTGCCGGGCATGCAGCGGCCAGGCCCGTGGGAATGTTGGTGGCCGCCGCGGGGGTGGTCTATGGCGACATCGGCACCAGTCCCTTGTACACCATCAAGGAAGTGTTTTCCGGTCAATATGGTGTGCAGGTCAACCATGACGGAGTGTTCGGGATTCTGGCGCTGATCTTCTGGTCGCTGGTCTGGGTCGTCTCGATCAAATACGTGCTGTTTATCCTGCGCGCCGACAACCAGGGCGAAGGCGGCATCATGTCGTTGACCGCGCTGGCCCGGCGGGCGTCCACCCCTTATCCCCGGTTGCGTTCGGTGCTGGTGATTCTCGGGCTGATCGGCGCCTCGTTGTTTTACGGTGACAGCATGATCACCCCGGCCATTTCCGTATTGTCGGCCGTGGAGGGTCTGGAAGTGGCCTTTGATGGGCTGGATCACTGGGTTGTGCCGATGGCGCTGGTGATTCTGGTGGCGCTTTTCCTGATTCAGAAACACGGGACCGATCGGATCGGTAAATTGTTCGGGCCGGTCATGGTGCTGTGGTTCGTGGTCCTTGGCGGCCTGGGCATTCATGGCATTGTCCAGCATCCGCAGGTGCTCGAGGCGTTGAACCCGGCCTGGGGCGTGCGCTTTTTCATGGTGCATCCGGGGGTTGGCGTTGCGATCCTGGGGGCCGTGGTACTGGCCTTGACCGGCGCCGAAGCCTTGTATGCGGACATGGGGCATTTCGGCCGCAAACCGATTGCCCGGGCCTGGTTCGTCCTGGTGTTGCCAGGACTGGTGCTCAACTATTTCGGTCAGGGCGCCTTGCTGTTGGAGAACCCGGAGGCCGCTCGTAACCCGTTTTATCTGTTGGCCCCAGGCTGGGCGCTGGTGCCGCTGGTGGTGCTCTCGACCTTCGCCACGGTGATCGCATCCCAAGCGGTGATTTCCGGCGCGTTTTCCCTCACACGCCAAGCCATCCAGCTCGGCTATATCCCGCGCATGTACATCCAGCACACCTCCAGCGCCGAACAAGGGCAGATCTACATCGGCGCGGTGAACTGGGCGTTGATGGTTGGCGTGATCCTGCTGGTGCTTGGCTTCGAGTCGTCCGGCGCGTTGGCCTCTGCCTATGGCGTGGCAGTGACCGGCACCATGCTGATCACCAGCATCCTGGTGTCGGCGGTGGCGTTGCTGCTGTGGAAATGGCCACCTCTGCTGACGGTGCCGTTGCTGGTCGGTTTTCTATTGGTGGACGGCCTGTTCTTTGCCGCCAATGTCCCGAAAATCCTGCAGGGTGGCGCATTTCCGGTGTTGGCGGGGATCGTGTTGTTCATTCTGATGACCACGTGGAAGCGCGGGAAGGAACTGTTGGTAGATCGGTTGGATGAAGGCGCTCTGCCGTTGCCGGTATTTATCAGCAGCATCCGTGTCGAACCTCCCCATCGGGTCAAGGGCACGGCGGTTTTCCTCACTGCCCGCCCGGATGCCGTGCCTCACGCGCTGCTCCATAACCTGTTGCACAACCAGGTGCTGCACGAGCAAGTGGTGCTGCTGACGGTGGTGTACGAAGACATCCCCCGGGTGCCGCCGCAACGGCGCTTCGAGGTGGATTCCTACGGCGAAGGTTTCTTCCGGGTGATCCTGCACTTTGGTTTCACTGACGAACCGGACGTGCCACAGGCGCTCAGGCTGTGTCATCTGGATGAGCTGGACTTCAGCCCGATGCGCACTACCTATTTCCTCAGCCGCGAGACGGTCATCGCTTCCAAGCTTGAAAGCATGGCCCGTTGGCGCGAAGTGCTATTCGCCTTCATGCTGAAAAACGCCAACGGCAATTTGCGCTTTTTCAATTTGCCGCTGAACCGGGTGATTGAACTGGGGACCCAGGTGGAAATGTAGCCCAAACAAAAAAGCCCCCGTTGCCTTGTGGCAGCGGGGGCTTTTTGGTGGATCACACAATACCGATACCTACGCTAAACCCTTGTGGGAGCGAGCCTGCTCGCGATAGCGGTGGATCAGTTGATGGCGATGTTGACTGTGCTGTCGATATCGCGAGCAGGCTCGCTCCCACCTGGGTGGATCAAATAAACCCATCTGCTCACGGTTGGGTCGCCTTGTTCTGACGTTTGTTGATTTCGTCCACCAGGCGCTTGGCCAGCGCCGGATAGTTCTCGTCGAAATGATGGCCACCAGGCAGCTGGATGGCTTCGCCCACCGCGGTCTTGTCGGTGCAGCCACTTTCAGCCGCTTCTTCTACGCCGTAGATGCACACCACTTTGTCGGCGGGCAGCTTGGCCATTTCCGGGCCCGTGGCAGCTTCGGTGCCGGCATTGCCGAGCCAGCCTTCGACTTCGATCTCGAAGCTGCCGGTGCGCGCGAAGGCCAGCAGGATGATTGCGTCGACCCCTTGCTGCTCGCTGGCCGGAAGGCGATTGTAGATTGCCGGCAGTACGTCGGCGCCAAAGGAATAACCGGTCAGGATGAAGTGCTTGGTGCCCCAGACCTGACGGTAGTGCTGCATCAGTTCGGTGAGGTCCTGGGCGCTTTGTTCCGGGCTCTTGTGCTGCCAGTAGTAGCGCAGGGTGTCGATGCCGACGACCGGGTAACCGATCTTGGCCATTTCTTCGGCCACGTCCCGATCCAGATCCCGCCAGCCGCCGTCTCCGGAGAGAAACAGCGTCACGGTGTCCCGGGCCTGGCTGGCCGGCACTTCCACTACGGGAATGCTCAGGCCGCCCTGGTCGGTGCCTACCAGGATCTTGTGCAGTTCGTTGTTCAGCACCTGTGGCAGGTTGATGTCGTAGTTGCTGATGCTGGTTTCAGCGTTCGGTTGATCCCGTACGAAACCGGCGCTGGTGTCGTCGGGGTTGTCATTCCAGGCCACCAGCCAGTGGCCATGGGCCGCACTTTTAGGCAACAGGTGGGTGCAGCCGGGTTTTTCCAGGGCCAGGTCCACCGACACGGCCTGGGCCTTGTCGTTCTTCTGCTCAGCCAGCCAGCGCCAGGCCAGCACGGCTCCGGGGCCGATACCGCTGACCAGCGTTGCCGGCCCCTGGAGCTGCTTCAGGCCGGCCTGCAGGGCACGGCCTTGCAGCATGCAGTCCTTGGGCAGGATCACCTGGACGATTTGCGCCGAGCCGCTGCGGCTGAGGGTCAGCAATTGCGTGTCGCTGAGTTTCTGCTCTTCGTTGACCGCCACCAGCACCTGGGCGCGGGGCGGGGTGCCGGGAATGATCCGGGTCATGGGGGCACCGTCGACCGGCGTCAGCTGTTCAAGGGTCGGTTGCGGGGCAGGGCGGTTCCAGTACCAGTAACCGCCACCGAGAATCACCGCCACCACCAACAGGGTGGTCACTACGTATCGCCAGGAGCGTTGCATCATCAGCGTTTCACCAATCCAGTCAGGCCGCCTGCAATCAGGGCGGCGGTATCGGCCAGGGCTACCAGCGGATCGAGTCCGGCGGGCACGGCCATGTAACGAGGTTCCCAGTCAGGCTGGAATTTATCTTTGAAACGGCGCAGGCCCTGAAAGTTGTAGAGCTGTTCGCCACGGCGGAACACCATCGAACCCAGACGCTGGGTCAGCGGTGCGCCGCGTCGCGGTTGCAGGCCCGACAGGGGGACCATTCCGAGGCTGAAGCGGGCATAGTCATGGGCTTTGTAATGCTGAATCAGCCCGACCATCATGAATTCCATGGTCAGTTTGGGGGCGTCGGGGTGGGCGCGCATCAGGTCGAGGCTGGCCAATTCATGGCTGTGCGTCTCCAGCAGATTGGCGAACGCCACCGGGCGGCCTTCGAAACGAATCACGGCGATGCGAAAATGCTTGAGGTAGTCATCACTGAACCGGCCAAGTGAAAAGCCTTTTTCCCGCACGTTCTTGCCGGTCAGCCAGGCGTCGGAAATGACCTTCAGCTCATCCATCGGCGCCTGGCCCGGTTCGTGGATCTCCAGCGACAGGCCGTCCCGGGTACCGCGGTTCCAGGTGTAGCGCAAGTCCTTCATCTCTTTGCCCTTGGCTTCGAGATCGAAATGCTTGAGGTCGACCCGTGCTTCTTCACCCAGCTTGATCGCGGTCAGGCCGATGTCCATGTAATACGGCAGGTTCTCGGCGCGAACCTGATAGAACACCGGGCGCGCATGATGGATATCGCACAGGTCGCGGAACTGCCAGATCATTTCTGCGCGTTGCTGGGTAGGGCCGATCGGGTCGTACAATGCCACCAGACTGCGGCCACGGCGGGCATACATCAGAAATGCTTCGTCGTTGGGATGAAACAGCAATGCCTTGTCACCGGTCAGGGCCAGGCCGCCATCGGCTTGTGAAGAGGCCATGAGAATCTTTTTGGCTCGCTCCAGTTCTTCTGCCGCCGGCAGCTGGATCACCGGGCGGGCGGTACGCAGCAGCCAGGTAAGGGACACCACCACCAGCAGCACCGCCGCGCCCAGCAGTGAGCGCAGACCACGAGGGGCGTCGGCATCGAGGGTGAATTGCCACCACAGTTCATGGCTGTAGGGCACGTCCTGGTATGCAAACAGCAGCAGCCAGATTGACGCGCCGAGCACGCATAGGCTGGCAATCAGAAACAGCGGCGAAAATGGCAACTCGGTCAGGCGACTCGGACGATAAAACGAACGCCGGAACACCGCCAACAAACTGGCCGTCAGCGTCAGCAGCGTGGCCTCTTCCCAATCGAAGCCCTTGAGCAGTGAGAGCAGGGCGCCCACCAACAGTAAAACGGTGGTCAGCATCCAGGCGGCGGACAAGCGACGGCGCAGACCCTGAGCGAGCAATAGGCACAACACGCCCACAAGGCTGGCGCCCAGGTGCGAGGCGTCCACCAGCCGATGAGGGATCAGGAAACCAATGTGCTCCAGGCGAGTATCGATTTCCGGGGTCACGCCGGAAAACAGCAGCACCACGCCCGAGAGGAACACCAGCACCGCCAGGATCGGCGCCGCCAGGCCCGACGCTACCCGCAGGGACTGGCGGGCCTGGAACAGCCGTTGCGCCTCATTGATCAGCAACAACACACAGGCCACCAGCATCGGCAGCAGGACATAGATCAAGCGATATAAAAGCAGGGCGGCGGCCAAAGGCGCGGCCCCTAGTGTGTCGGCGAAGGCCGCCAGCAGGATCGCTTCGAACACCCCGACCCCGCCCGGTACATGACTGAGTACGCCGGCTGCCAACGCCAACAGGTACACCAGCAGGAAGGCGCCGAACGGTGGTGTTTCGGGCAACAACAAGTACAGCACCGTGGCGGCCGCCGCGACATCCAGCGTGGTGATGATCAGTTGCAGGAGCGTCAAGCGTCGGCCCGGCAGGCGCAGGGTGCGGCGCCCGGCCTTGATCAGCAGGCTGTCCCGATAGGGCTGTTCTGGCAGGCGCCGACGATAGATGCCGATAGCCAGCGCACAGGTGAGTAGCAGCACCGCGATGCAGATCGCTCCCAGCCAGGTGGCCGGCAAGTGCAGGGCGGCGGAAGCGGCGGGCAGATCACTGAGGGTTGCCAGGGCTGCCAGCGGCGGCAGTGCACAGCCCAGGGACAGGCTGGCGAACAGGGTCATGTGGGCGACATCTGTCGCGCCCAGGCCATGGCGGGCATACAGCCGGTAGCGAACCGAGCCCCCCGACAATAACGAGAGCCCGATGGCGTTGCCGATGGCAAAAGCGCTGAATCCGCCCAGGATCAGCGTTTTCGCGGGCAATTTCACACCGGCATAACGGCTGGCGGACCATTCATAGCCCAGCAAGATGACGAATCCGACGACCGTCGCGGCGACTGCACCGAGCAGGGCTGAGCGCGGCACCTGCATGATCGAGTCGTGCAGGGCGTACAGATCGAGCTCGCTCAGCAGGTGGCGACAGGCAATCAATGCAAGGGCGAACAACAACAGTGTGACGGCGAGGCCGATAGGCTGACGGTACTGACTGATACGCTCCAGCCAGCGCAAGCGCCCGGCCTTGATCGGTTGTACCGCAGTAACAGTGTCTTGTGGGGCAGACGAGTGAGCGCGCATCAATCACCTCTTGAGCTATGCGCGACAGGATGGGGGCAACCCGCTCAGTTACCAATCCCTGCTGAAAAAAATAATTACAAAATATTTGTCATGAAAACTTTTTTCGACAGGCGCAAAAAAGGCCACTCTTTCGAGTAGCCTTTCTTGATGTTTGGTTGCGGGAGCCGGATTTGAACCGACGACCTTCGGGTTATGAGCCCGACGAGCTACCAGACTGCTCCATCCCGCGTCTGTGTGGCGGCATTCTACAGGCGAACGCCTGAGTGTCAACCGTTAAAAGGTGGTGAGGTCAAATAAACGGCCAATTCGTCGCCAACCGAGCTAAACACAAGAAATCAAAAGGAAATTGTCCTACAAGCAGGCAGTCTGCATTGCGTCGCCGTGGGGTTGGGCGAGGTTCGCAGGTCTTCTCTTCACGGCGCCCTGCTCAAAAACAAACGGCCACAAAAAAGGCCACTCTTTCGAGTAGCCTTTCTTGATGTTTGGTTGCGGGAGCCGGATTTGAACCGACGACCTTCGGGTTATGAGCCCGACGAGCTACCAGACTGCTCCATCCCGCGTCTGTGTGGCGGCATTCTACAGGCGAACGCCTGAGTGTCAACCGTTAAAAGGTGGTGAGGTCAAATAAACGGCCAATTCGTCGCCAACCGAGCTAAACACAAGAAATCAAAAGGAAATTGTCCTACAAGCAGGCAGTCTGCATTGCGTCGCCGTGGGGTTGGGCGAGGTTCGCAGGTCTTCTCTTCACGGCGCCCTGCTCAAAAACAAACGGCCACAAAAAAGGCCACTCTTTCGAGTAGCCTTTCTTGATGTTTGGTTGCGGGAGCCGGATTTGAACCGACGACCTTCGGGTTATGAGCCCGACGAGCTACCAGACTGCTCCATCCCGCGTCTGTGTGGCGGCATTCTACAGAGGATCGGCTGGCTGTCAACCCTGGCGCCAGGAAAATCTGTTCAGCTTCAATTGCTTAGCCTAAGTCCTGAGCATTGTGACAGCGCTGTGACGCAAGCCTGGCAAGGGCTGGCGCTCTATTGGACGCTTCGCAACGATTGAAGAAATAAATTCACGTAGGCTTTTTCCAGCCGCAGTGAAGGATCTTTTCAACTACTGGTGCTATATACAGTTGTCGGTGCGATACTGGCGTTCCGACTTGTCGCACATCCGCTTCTCTTATGACGCAACGCAAAATCATCCACGTCGACTGTGACTGCTTCTACGCCGCTATCGAGATGCGCGATGACCCGCGGCTGGCCGGCAAACCCCTGGCGGTCGGTGGTTCGGCGGACCGGCGCGGGGTCATCGCGACTTGTAACTACGAGGCTCGGGCCTACGGTGTGCGCTCGGCCATGTCATCCGGGCACGCCTTGAAGCTCTGCCCCGACTTGACCATCGTCAAGCCGCGGATGGACGCCTATCGGGAGGCGTCGAAGGAAATTCATACGATCTTCAGCGATTACACTGACTTGATCGAGCCGCTGTCCCTGGATGAGGCCTACCTGGATGTCTCCGCCAGTACCCATTTCGGTGGGAGCGCCACCCGCATCGCCCAGGACATTCGGCGGCGGGTTTCCAATCAACTGCACATCACGGTGTCCGCCGGCGTCGCCCCCAACAAGTTTCTGGCCAAGATCGCCAGCGATTGGAAAAAGCCCAACGGCTTGTTCGTCATTACCCCGGATCAGGTCGAAGACTTCGTTTCGGCCCTGCCGGTGAGCAAGCTGCATGGGGTGGGTAAAGTGACCGCCGACAAACTGAACAGGCTCGGCATTGTCGATTGCCTGCAGTTGCGTCAATGGGACAAGCTGGCGCTGGTGCGCGAATTCGGCAGTTTCGGTGAGCGCCTCTGGAGCCTGGCCCGTGGGATTGATGAACGTCTGGTGCACAATGACAGCCGTAGACAGTCCATCAGTGTGGAAAATACCTACGACGTCGATCTGCCTGATCTGACAAGCTGCCTCGATAAACTGCCGGAGCTGATGCAGTCCCTGAGTGGGCGCATCGCCCGGATCGACAGTAGTTATCGACCGGGCAAGCCGTTCGTCAAAGTGAAATTCCACGACTTCACTCAGACCACCTTGGAGCAGGCCGGGGCAGGGCGCGATCTGGGCAGTTACCAGTTGCTATTGACCCAGGCATTCAACCGCGGCGGCAAGCCGGTGCGTTTGTTGGGGATAGGGGTACGGCTGGAGGATCTGCGAGGCGGGTTTGAGCAGTTGGAATTGTTTGAGCGGTGAGGCTGCCACTTACATGAAGGCTTTGCCGGCTCTTGTGGCGAGGGAGCTTGCTCCCGCTGGGCTGCGCAGTAGCCCCAGAAACAGTTGATTCAACTTATCTGGCACACCGAGGTGGCAGGTTTGAGGGCCGCTGCGCGCCCGAGCGGGAGCAAGCTCCCTCGCTACAAGGTTTTGCTGCTAGTTCGCTCCTGGATCCGCCACCAAGCGCCCGCCATCATTGGTCAGGGCTTTGAGGAATTCGGTCTGTAACTCCGGATCATTGCGGGTCAGTTCGATCAGGCTCTGTTCCAGCTCGCTGGCCTCTTCTTCAAGCCCCAACTCCGACAGCCGCTTGACCCGATGAACCCACTGGCTCACCTCGTCATCTTCCAGATCGTCGTAGATCAACCCATGGGCTTCCACCAGCTTGCTGCGCAACGTGCTGCTGATGCTCAGGGACGAGTCGGTGTGTACCTCATCCAGGGCGTCCGTCACGCTGATCTGCAACTTGCCGAAGTGGCTCAGATCATGCTCGGCGAACGGGCTTTCCAGCAGATTCAAACGCAACACGCCATTGCGGTCGGTGCTCAGTTCGAAGGTTTGCCGGGCAGCCTTGACCTGTACCGGGCGTTCGCTCCAGGGCAGGCTCGTGTGTTCGACGCGTTTGTCGCGTTGCACTTCGTCGATTCCGGCCAGGTTCTGCTGGGCGCGGCCATGGGACGGCACGTTCATGAATGGATTGAGCCCGGCGAAGCCGTAGCTGATCCAGTCTCGAGTCGCGCTCTCTGGGAGGTTGCCAAGAGCGAACACATTGACCACATTGGCGCCGACACCCGCCACCACTGCCACCGCGCCCAGCGGAATTTCGTAAACTTCGCGCCAGGGCTGATACGGCGTATAGCGATCATAATGGCGGGTGACTTCGAATTCGGTGACTTCGAAGGTCTTCTGCTCATTGATCCGCACCCGACGTTGCGGCAGTTCGAGTACTTTGGGCTCGCCCACTTCGATATGCAGGCTATGGTCGAGCAGTTTGCGCTCGACCCGCTCTTCGTGCTCGCTGCGTTGCGACATTTGGTTGGCACAGCCGCTGACCAGCAGGGCGCCGCACAGCGCGGCGCCCCCGAGGCCTAAGGTGTTTCGCTTGAACATGACGTCTCTATCTGGTGTCAGCGGCGGATACGGGCCTGGAGGAACGACAGCACGTCAGCGACCGGCAGCGCTTGCGGCTCGGCCTCGGTGCGACTTTTGTATTCCAGGTTGCCTTCGGCCAGGCTGCGGTCACTGACGACGATCCGATGCGGGATGCCGATCAGCTCCATGTCTGCGAACTTGATGCCGGGGCTGGTTTTTTTGTCGCGGTCGTCCAGCAGCACTTCGAAGCCGGCCGCCGTCAGTTCGGCGTAGAGCTTGTCGGTGGCTTCGCGAACCAGTTCGGTCTCGTAGCGCAGCGGCACCAGGGCAATCTGGAATGGCGCCAGGGCGTCGCTCCAGATGATCCCTTTCTCGTCGTTGTTCTGCTCGATGGCCGCGGCGACCACGCGGGATACGCCGATGCCGTAGCAGCCCATTTCCAGGGTCACCGGCTTGCCATTCTCGCCCAGCACTTCGCACTTCATGGCTTTGCTGTACTTGTTGCCCAGCTGGAAGATGTGCCCGACTTCAATGCCGCGCTTGATTTCCAGGACACCTTTGCCGTCCGGGCTCGGGTCGCCGGCCACAACGTTGCGCAGGTCGGCCACGGCCGGAACCGGCAGGTCGCGCTCCCAGTTCACGCCGAAGTAGTGCTTGTCATCGATGTTGGCGCCGATGGCGAAATCGCTCATCAGCTCCACCGAGCGGTCGATGATGATCGGCAGCGGCAGGTTCAACGGGCCGAGGGAGCCGGCACCGGCGCCGATGGCGTCGCGCAGTTCGGCGTCGGTGGCCATGACCAGGGGGCTGGCAACGCCAGGCTGGTTGCCGGCCTTGATTTCGTTCAGCTCGTGATCGCCGCGGATGATCAGGGCGATCAACTTGCCTTCTTCTTCGGCGCGCACGATCAGGGTCTTGATTGTGCGTTCGATCGGCAGGTTGTAGCCTTCCACCAGTTGAGCGATGGTCTTGGCGTTTGGCGTGTCCACCAGGCGCAGTTCTTCGGTCGGTGCAGGGCGGGAGGTTTCCCGTGGCACGGCCTCGGCTTTCTCGATGTTGGCGGCGTAGTCGGAGCCGTTGCTGAAGACGATGTCGTCTTCGCCGGACTCGGCCAGTACGTGGAACTCGTGGGAGCCGGCGCCTCCGATGGAACCGTTGTCGGCTTCAACCGGACGGAATTTCAGGCCCAGGCGGGTGAATACGTTGCAATACGCCTGGTGCATGCGGTCGTAGGTGACTTGCAGCGACGCCAGGTCGGTGTGGAACGAGTAGGCGTCCTTCATGATGAATTCGCGGCCGCGCATCAGGCCGAAGCGTGGACGGATTTCATCACGGAATTTGGTCTGGATCTGATACAGGTTGATAGGCAGCTGCTTGTAGCTGCTCAACTCGTTGCGCATCAGGTCGGTGATCACTTCTTCGTGAGTCGGGCCTGCGCAGAAGTCACGACCGTGACGGTCTTTGATGCGCAGCAACTCAGGGCCGTACTCTTCCCAGCGCCCCGATTCCTGCCACAGTTCGGCCGGCTGGGTGCCCGGCATCAACACTTCCAGAGAGCCGGCGGCGTTCATTTCTTCGCGAACGATGGCTTCTACCTTGCGCATCACACGCAGACCCATCGGCAGCCAGGTGTACAGGCCCGAGGCGAGTTTGCGGATCATGCCGGCGCGCAGCATCAGCTGGTGGCTGATCACGACGGCGTCGGAAGGCGTTTCTTTCTGTGTGGCGAGCAAAAATTGACTGGTGCGCATGGTTGGCCGTTGTCGGTTGCTGATGACGAGAAGTGACGGAGCATTGTACGGGCGAGATGCCTTGGCGTACAGGCGCGTGGCCGGTCGCCAGGCATGAGCGCCGGTTTCGCCGGCGCTTGCTGGAAGTTTCCTACGATTCTTGCGCAGGTCGCGTGGGTGTCGGCTCCGGCTCCGAAGCCGAGCCTGAACCCTGGCGGCGGTTTTCCTGATACCAGTGCAAGGCAATCAGTAACAGGGTCGGAACCCCCAGCAAGGCGGTGATCAGGAAGAAGTCGTGATAGCCGAATTTCTCCACCATCACCCCTGAGTACCCGCCGATCAAGCGCGGCAGCAACAGCATGATCGAACTCAGCAGGGCGTATTGGGTGGCCGAGAACTTCAGGTTGGTCAGGCTCGACAAGTAGGCGACGAACGCCGAAGTGGCCAGGCCGGAGCTGAAGTTGTCCAGGGAGATGGTGACAACCAGCATCTGCAGGTTGGCGCCCATGTCGGCGAGCATCAAAAACAGGATATTGGTGCCGGCGGAGGCAACGCCGCCGATAAACAGGATCGGCAGGATACCGAAACGCACGATCAACAAGCCGCCCATGCCGGCGCCGACGAGCGTCATGATCAGCCCGAAAATCTTGCTGACGCTGGCGATCTGGTCCTTGGTGAAGCCTTGGTCGATGTAGAACACGTTGGCCATGACGCCCATGACCGTGTCGGACATCCGGTAGGTGGCAATCAGCCCAAGCAGCAACAGGGCCTGCCAGCGGTAACGCAGGATGAAATCGTTGACCGGTGTCAGCACCGGTGCCAGCCCGCGACGCCCCATGGCCGACAGGCACAGGGCGGTCAGGGTGATATAGAGGATGGCCCGCAGGAAGGCGCGGTCTTCGAGCAGCAGGTCCAGCAGGCTGACGCCTTCGAACAGGACACTGGCAAAGTCGGTGTTATAGAGCTGGGTGAACATCGCCGGTACCGACACCAGCAGCACGATGAGTACGAACACCGAGGCCAACTGGTGGACGAAGCTATAGCGACCGGCCTGCAGCTGGGTGCGTAGCGGCACCGGCGGTTCGCGCATGAATAGCGAGGTGAGCAGCGCAGGGACCATCAGCACGCCGAACAACAGATAGGTGCCTGCCCAGGCCGAGTGCTTATAACTGAAACCGGTGGAGCCGAACCCTTCGGCGAAGAACAGTGCGCCCGCGGTGGCCAGCAATGCCGCGATCCGGTACCCGGACATGTAGCTGGCGGCGAGGGCCGCCTGGCGGGTGTCGTCGGCGATCTCCAGGCGATAGGCATCGACGGCAATGTCCTGGGTGGCCGACGCGAAAGCCACGATCACGGCGATGGCGATCAACCATGACAGGTGCTTTTGCGGGTCGCAGAAGCCCATGCCGATCAGGCCGAGGATCACCAGGGCCTGGGAGAGCACCAACCATGAACGCCGACGGCCGAGTTTGCCCAGCAGCGGCAGGCGCCATTGGTCGAGCAGGGGCGACCAGACCCATTTAAAGGCATAGGCCAGGCCGATGAGGCTCGCGTAGCCAATAGTCTCGCGGGCCACGCCAGCTTCGCGCAACCAGACCGAAAGCGTGGAAAACACCAGCATGTAGGGCAGGCCGGCGGCGAAGCCAAGCAGCAACAGCACGAGCGTCGAGGGACTGGCATAGGCGGCGAGGGCGGCGCGCCAGGTTTTACGGGGCATGGGCTGGAGTCTGCCTCAAAAATTGCGAAAACAAAGCGCGCACTCTAACCGCTGTGCTCTACCGGGCGCCAGCCATGGCGCTGAATATCAACACGATTATTCAGGACACTCACCCCTTCCGTGCGCAGGCGCGCGCGTTGTTCATCCCCTGAGGCGCTGCCGGCCGGCAGGCTGATCCGACCGCCGGCAGCCAATACTCGATGCCATGGCAGCTTTGTGTCGTTCGGCAACTGACTGAGGGTACGCCCTACCCAGCGCGCCGCTCGGCCCAGACCGGCCATCTCGGCGAGCTGACCATAGGTCACGACCTTGCCGGCCGGCACTTGTGCCAGGGTCAGGTACAGGGTGGTGCGGCGGATCTGGGCGGCGTTCTCGGGGGCCGCGGGAGCATCAGTCACGTTCAGGTGTCCTGGGCAAGGGCGTATTGCCGTTTGTAGATTAAATCCCACAAGGCTGGTTGAGAAATGAACTCATTACAAATACTTCGGTCAGTCCTTGCTAAGGTGTCGTCCCGGGGGATAATGCCGCCTTTTTACCGCAAACTTGAGCTCTTTATACGCTTATGTTGTCTAGAACCCTGCTATGCCTAGCTGTCACCAGCGCCTCCATGCCATTGCTTGCCGATACCGTCTGGTTGAAGAACGGCGACAAGCTCAGCGGCAAGATCACCGTTTTCGATGGCGGCAAGTTGCTGATCCAGACCGATTACGCCGGCGCGATTCCCATCGACTGGAAACAGGTCAAGACCCTTGAGAGCGACCAGCAATTGCTGGTCAAGCAGGATGCCTACACCGGCGAAAAAGCCAAGGCGCTGCAGGCTGCCGAGGACGGCAAGGTGACCCTGGCCAACGGCGACGGACCCAAAACCGTCGAGCTGGCCAGTATCCAGCAAATCCTCAAACCCAAACCGGTGGTCGAGGATCTGGTGTGGAAGGGCAATATCGACGCCGCACTGGATTATCAGCGCGCGGAAAACGATACCGATGATTACGACATCGATTTCAAGACCTCGGCACGCCACGGCAGATGGCGGCATACCGCCGAAGGCGAATACAACCGTGAGTTCCAGGATGACGTGGTTTCCACCGACAACTGGAGGTTGGAGTATTCCCTCGACCGCTTCCTGACGGAAAAATGGTTCTGGCAAGGGCGCCTGAATTACAAGCGCGACAAAGTCGAAGAGCTGGCTCGCCAGCGCGTGGTGGGTACCGGTCCGGGCTACCAGTTCTGGGATGACGAACTGGGGGCTTTCTCGTTGGGTTCGCTGTTCAACCGCACCGATTATGAATACCGCGACGGTGGCACCGACAACTTCTATTCCATCGCCATGAAGTGGGACTACAACCGCTACCTGATTGGCAAGCGCGTCGAGTTCTTCACCAATGGCGAAGTCGGCAAGCCGCTGTCCAGTGTTGCCGAATATGCCTACGACGCCGAGGTGGGGCTGCGCTACAAAGTTACCGACTGGGCTTCGCTCAACCTCAAGGCCGAGAAAGATGTCATTGAGGGCACCGAAGACAGCGACTTGAGCAAGACGCGCTACACCGCAGGGTTTGGCGTGACCTGGTAATCCCGGGCTAGCAACCAACCCGTGTGGGAGCGAGCCTGCTCACGATAGCGGCGGATCAGCACATCAACGTTGACTGACACGCCGCTATCGCGAGCAGGCTCGCTCCCACTTTTTTTGTGCGTGGGCAAAAACACACAGGCACAAAAAAGCCCCGCTTTTGAGGGCGGGGCTTTTTACTAAAGCAAGGACAAGTTAGATAACTTGAACTTCTTCAGCTTGCATGCCTTTCTGACCGCGGGTAGCGATGAAAGAAACCTGTTGGCCTTCTTTCAGGCTTTTGAAGCCGTCGGATTGGATTGCTTTGAAGTGAACAAACAGGTCGTCACCGGATTGTGGAGTGATGAAGCCGAAGCCTTTTTCATCGTTGAACCACTTAACGGTACCAGTTTGGCGATTAGACATGGTGTAACTCCTTGAACAAAGATAACTGCGACTCAGGAAGAACCCTGGCCGAGACTGAGTGCAAAGAGCAGGAAAAATTCTTGTAGATGGTTGGATCGAAATTCAACATATCGTGTAGAGATTCTCAGTGACACAAGCAACACAGTGACGTCACCTTAACCCTTTTTCCTGAATGTGCCAATGGTCTTTGCGAAGGTTTCTCGGTTTTGGTGACTGACGGCCAGCGGTATTGCCGTCAGGACCAGGAAATCAAGGTGGATCGGCGAGATTTACGTCCCGCACTTTGAACCCGGCCTCGCGCCCCGGTAAGATGCCGGACGTATTTTTTCCACCTCGCTATTTCAGGAAACCGCCATGAGCATCAAATCGGACAAGTGGATTCGCCGCATGGCGCAAGAGCACGGCATGATCGAGCCCTTCGTCGAGCGCCAGATGCGTGGCGAAGGCGCCGATCGGCTGATTTCCTTCGGCGTCTCCAGCTACGGCTACGATGTGCGCTGCGCCGATGAATTCAAGGTGTTCACCAACATCAACTCGGCGACCGTGGACCCGAAGAACTTCGACGAGAAGAGCTTCGTCGACGTCAAGAGCGACGTCTGCATCATTCCACCGAACTCATTTGCCCTGGCACGCACCGTCGAGTATTTCCGTATCCCGCGCAACGTGCTGACCATCTGCCTGGGTAAAAGCACGTACGCGCGCTGCGGCATCATCGTCAACGTCACGCCGCTGGAGCCTGAGTGGGAAGGGCATGTGACCCTGGAGTTCTCCAACACCACGACCTTGCCGGCAAAAATCTATGCCAACGAGGGTGTGGCGCAGATGCTGTTCCTTGAGTCCGATGAGGAATGTGAAGTGTCCTACAAGGATCGTGGTGGTAAATATCAGGGCCAGCGCGGCGTAACGCTGCCGCGTACCTGATTCTGACGAACAGTTTGAATTCCTGGGCGGGCAGGCACTCTATGGGGTGTACTGCCCGTTTTTTTGCCTCAGCGCAGCGGGCCTTCGCCCAGGAGTTGCTCTATGAAGATCGATCCGCGAATCAGTGCCGAACTGGCAAAGCTTGAGCCCAATCAGATCGGTGTCATGGCTTGGTCATTGCTGGCCCACCCTGCCGAAGCGGCGGGCGGTATTCCAGGCCAGCCTGATCCCGATACCCCCAACGAACAGCCCCTAGAACCCAGCGAACCCGGTGAACCCACCCTGCCGGATGAGCCGCCTCCTGCGCCTGTTGCCTGATCGCAAAATGGCCCGTCAGTGGAAAGCACGTGTGCTTCAACTGACGGGCCATATTTCGTTATCCCCAATGACAAAGATCCTGCAGTCATTGTCCTGTTCGACCCGATGACCCCCTGTGAATGCGCCAAAGGCCGGTAGCAGGCTGATGTCGCTGGCGAGCCGGAAGCAGGCCAGGCGCAGCCGTTGCCGTCCTTTGCCGCTCAGGTGGTAGACGGGATGGACATGGCCCGCCAGGACGTGGCGGCTGGGATGCGGATCGGGCTCATGTTGTACGGCGAAAGGTCCGAGCAACAAAGGCTCCGGCACGACCCGGATGTTCAGCGCTGGCGGCGGGTCGCCGGCACGTTTGTCGTGATTGCCGCGAATCAGCGTCATGGCCAGGTGCTGATGTCGTTCACGCCAGCTACAAAGGGCCTTCAAGGTGCCTGGGGCATGGGAACCTGGACCGTGGAGAAAGTCGCCTAGGAAGATCAGTTGGCGACATGGCAGGCTCGCCAGTAGCCCGTCCAGCACGGCGATGTTGCTGGCCGTCGTGCCATGGGGCACCGGTTGGCCTAGGCTGCGATAAGCAGCGGCCTTGCCGAAATGCACATCGGCGACCATCAGGGTTTGCTGGGCAGGCCAGTACAGGGCTTTTTCCGGCAATAACCAGAGTTCTTCGCCGGCCAGGCTGACGGGATAGGGCGCCGGCATCAGGCGTCACCACGATCAGCGGTCGTTTCCAGTTCGCTGACCATCCGCCGGATGCGATCGGCGAGCTTCTCCGAACTCATGCTTTCCCTGAATCGCTCCACCAGCAAGGGGAATCCCAGTGGGGTGGGCCGTTTAATGGCATGCAGGTCGAGCTTCAAGGTATTGAGGCGTTCCAAGGTCTGCTCCAGTCGCCGTATATCCAATTCTTCACGCAGGACTTCTTCCCCGGCCTGGGCCAGCAAGAGGTTGTCGGCGTCGTATTGCTTGAACACCTGAAAGAACAACCCGCTGGACGCCTGGACTTGGCGGGTGCTTTTGGGTGCGCCGGGATAGCCGGCAAATACCAGTCCGGCGATCCGGGCTATTTCGCGAAAGCGTCGAAGCGCCAGCTCTCCGGCGTTCAGGCTCGCCAGCACATCGCCCAGCAGGTTGTCGACGCTCAGGAGTTCCGGCCCCAGGTGCTGCGTCCAGTCCAGTGTCGTGGCACTGAGCAGTTCCAGGCCGTAATCGTTCACCGCGATGGAAAACGTCACCGGCTGTTGTTGGCTGACGCGCCAGGCCAGCAGGCTCGCCAACCCCAGATGAACCTGGCGCCCGGCAAAGGGATACAGAAACAAATGCCAGCCCTCGCGGGATTTGAGGCGCTCGGCCAACAATGTTTCTTGCGTGGGTAAACCGGACCAGCGTTGTTGAATCGATAACAAGGGCTGTACGGTGCTCATCTCCGGGCCCTCGAAGCGGCCTGTGGCGGCCTCGCTCAGACGGGCCACGACGGCGCCGGCCAGCTCGCTGGAAAGCGGCATCCGCCCGCCGTTCCAGCGCGGCACGGCGGCTTTTTTGGCCTGGCTGCGTCGCACGTAGGCGGTCATGTCTTCGACGCGGACCAATTCCAGCAAGCGTCCGGCAAACAGAAAACCATCTCCAGGCCGCAGGCGAGCGATGAAGCCTTCTTCCACGCTGCCCAAGGTCTTGCCGCCACCGCCTTTGCTCCAGAACTTCAATTGCAGGCTGGCGTCGCTGACGATGGTGCCGATGCTCATGCGATGTCGTCGGGCCAGTCGCGCATCGGGGACTCGCCACACGCCGTGTTCGTCCGGCTCGACCCGCCGGTAGTCGGGATAGGCGGTCAATGACAGCCCACCATGGCGCACGAAGGCCAGGGCCCAGGCCCATTCGGCTTCGTTGAGGTCCCGATAGGCCCAGGCGCCGCGCACTTCCTCAAACAGCTCGTCAGGCAGGAAACCGCCGCCCAGGGCCATGCTGACCAGATGCTGGACCAATACATCCAGCGGCTTGTGGGGCGATTCCCGGGGTTCGATGCGCCGCTGAGCCACGGCGTCTTGTGCGGCGGCGGCTTCGATCAGCTCCAGGCTGTGGGTCGGCACCAGCGTGACCCGCGAGGTCCGCCCCGGCGCATGACCAGAACGCCCGGCGCGCTGCATCAGCCGCGCCACGCCTTTGGCCGAGCCAATCTGCAGGACCCGTTCGACTGGCAAGAAGTCCACCCCCAGATCCAGGCTGGAGGTGCAGACCACCGCCTTGAGCTGCCCGTCCTTGAGGGCCTGCTCTACCCAGTCGCGAGTTTCCCGGGACAATGAACTGTGATGCAGCGCGATCAGCCCGGCCCAGTCCGGCCTGGCTTGGAGAATGGCCTGATACCAGATTTCCGATTGCGCCCGGGTGTTGGTGAAAACCAGGCAACTGCTGCTGGCGTCTATTTCAGCAATGACCTGGGGCAGCATCTTCAGGCCGATGTGGCCGGCCCACGGAAAACGTTCGAGGGCCGGGGGGAGCAGCGTATCGACCCGTAGCGCCTTGCCGTTGGCCCCCTGCACGCTGATGCCATTGCCTTGCGGGATTAATACCTGTTCGGCGTGGGCCTGGTTACCCAAGGTGGCGGACACACCCCAGACGATGAGTTGGGGATGCCAGCGCCGCAAGCGCGCCAATGCCAATTGCAACTGCACCCCCCGTTTGTTGCCGAGCAACTCGTGCCATTCATCCACCACGACCATGCGCAGCGTCGAAGTGGCCGTTTGCGCATCGGCACGGGCGAGCATCAGGGTCAGGCTTTCGGGCGTGGTGATCAGCGCGGTGGGCAGACGCCGACCCTGGCGGGCGCGTTCGCTGGCGCTGGTGTCGCCGGTGCGCAGGCCGACGCTCCATGGAATCTGCAGCTCTGCCAGTGGTGTCTCGAGGGCTTTGCCTGTATCGGCGGCCAGCGCGCGCATCGGCGTGATCCACAGGACCGTCAGCGGTTCGGTCACTGGTTTGCGTTTACGGGGTTTATCCGGCGGTGGCGCCGAGCGGGCGAACCGGTTGAGCGCCGCGAACCACACGGCGTAGGTCTTGCCGGCCCCGGTGTTGGCGTGCAACAGCCCGGATTCGCCGCGTTTGACGGCAGCCCATACTTGTTTTTGAAAGGCGAACGGCTTCCAGCCGCGGGCGCTGAACCACTGGTTTGCGTAGTTGTTGGATGTCGCCATACCCGCCGCGTGCGCCCTGAAAGTCCTCTTTCAGTGACCGCGGTGAGGGATGAAAGGTTTAATGAAGAAAATCGTGGCGAGGGCGCTTTTGTGGCGAGAGAGCTTGCTCCCGCTGGACGCGCAGCGTCCCCAGCAGTGTGTCATCCAGCGCCTGGGGGCTGCTTCGCAGCCCAGCGGGAGCAAGCTCCCTCGCCACAGAAGCAGTCTTTCAGGTTTGTCGGGTTTATTTCAGGTTGCCACTGAGAAACTGCTGGAGCCGCTCGCTTTTGGGATTGCCCAGCACGTCTTCCGGCGCGCCTTCTTCTTCCACCAGGCCCTGGTGCAGAAACAGCACCTGATCAGACACCTTGCGAGCGAAGCTCATTTCGTGGGTCACCATGATCATGGTCCGGCCTTCTTCGGCCAGGCCCTGAATCACCTTCAAGACTTCTCCCACCAACTCCGGGTCAAGGGCCGAGGTGGGTTCGTCGAACAGCATCACCTCCGGCTCCATCGCCAGTGCGCGGGCGATGGCCACGCGCTGTTGCTGACCACCGGAGAGGAACGCCGGGTACTGTTCGGCCACTCGCGCCGGCAGGCCGACCTTGTCGAGATAACGACGGGCACGGTCTTCGGCTTCCTGCTGACTGACGCCCAACACCCGGCGCGGCGCCATGGTGATGTTTTCCAGTACGCTCATGTGGCTCCACAGGTTGAAGTGCTGGAAAACCATGGCCAGGCGGGTGCGCAGGCGCTGCAGTTCCTTTTCGTCGGCCACGCGCATGCCGTGGCGGTCGTTGATCATGCGGATCGCCTGGCCGTCCAGGCTCATTGCGCCGTCGTTGGGTTGTTCCAGAAAGTTGATGCAGCGCAAAAAGGTACTTTTGCCCGAGCCGCTGGCGCCGATCAGGCTGATGACGTCGCCGGTCCTGGCCTTGAGCGAAACGCCTTTGAGCACCTGATGTTCGCCATAGCTCTTATGCAGGCCTTCGATGGTCAGTTTGTACATGGGGCATGCATCCTCAAGGCGAAAGTAGGTAGCCGCTGCGGTAGGCTTCGGCGCCGGCGACATGGGCGATCACCATGCCGGCAGTGGCCATGCGACGCAGCGAGCGGGCGTACAGCAGCCCGGCATTGCAGCAATGAACGGGGGTGACGGTGTCGTTGATGGGGTCGATGATTTGCGCCACCAGTTGCCCCGCCTCCAGGTACTCCCCGGGCACGGCGCTGTAGACCAGCAGGCCGCCGACCGGTGTCGCCACCGGCTCCACGCCGGCCAGCGGCGTAGCCGGGTAGGGCAGGTCGGGCAAGGGCATCGGTTCGCCGTCAATGGCACCGAAGCGGATCAGGTATTCGATCAGGGCCTGGCAGTCGAGACTCGCCAGGTCGTGGGTGACGTCGCCCTGGCCGCGCAGTTCGACGGTGACCGAAAAACTGCCCAGGGGAATCTCGAATTGTTCGCCGAAGCGCTCCTTGAGTTGCCACCAGAGCAGGGTGAAGCATTCATCGAACGACTGACCGCCCGAATCCGTTGCCAGCAGGCTCGCTTCGGCGCCGATGTAGCGGGCCAGCGGCTCGACCTGGGGCCAGGCTTCGGGGGTGGTGTAGAGATGAGCGACCGCTTCGAAATCACAATGCAGGTCCAGCACCATGTCGGCGTCGCAGGCCAGCCGTTGCAGGACCAGGCGCTGGGATTGCAATTGCGTGCTGGCGGTCTGGCGGGCGAGGGCGTCGCGCAGGTGTTCGCGGATCAGCATCAGGTTGTGCTGTGGATCATCCGTGAGCTGGCCTTCGATCTGGTTGCCGATCTCTTCGCTCAGGTCGACGAACCGGCGGTTGAAATTCTGCCCGCTCTCCATTTCGTAGCGGCCCAGCGGCACGTCCATCAGCACTTGTTCCAGGCCGATGGGGTTGGCCACGGGCACCAGCACGATTTCGTGCCGCAGGTGACCGGATGCCTCAAGCTCGGCCAGACGCTGCTTGAGGTGCCAGGCCACCAGCATGCCGGGCAACTCATCAGCGTGCAGGGACGACTGGATGTAGATTTTGCCGACGGCTTCTTCCGGGCCGAAGTGAAAGCTGTGGATCTTGCGTGCGGTCCCCGGCAGTGGGGCCAGCAGGTCATGAATCTGGTGGCGCATTTGCGTGTATGTCCTGGAACAGAAGCCCTAGTGAGTCGGCCCGAGAAAGGCCAGCCAGCGGCGTTCGGCGAGGCGGAAAAGGCCCACCAGTGCAAAGGTCACGGTCAGGTAGATCAACGCGGCGATACCGAACGACTGGAAGGTCAGGAAGGTGGCCGAGTTGGCATCCCGGGCGACTTTGAGCACGTCTGGAACGGTAGCGGTGAACGCCACGGTCGTCGAGTGCAGCATCAGGATGACTTCGTTGCTGTAGTACGGCAGCGAACGTCGCAACGCAGACGGCATGATCACGTACGCGTACAGCTTCCAGCCCGTCAAGCCATAAGCCTTGGCCGCTTCGACTTCGCCATGGTTCATGCTGCGAATCGCCCCGGCGAAGATTTCCGTGGTGTAGGCGCAGGTGTTCAGGGCGAAGGCCAGGATCGTGCAGTTCATCGCATCGCGAAAGAAGCTGTCGAGCAGAGGCTGGGCGCGCACGGCTTCGAGGCTGTAGATGCCGGTGTAGCAGATCAATAGCTGTATGTAGAGCGGCGTGCCGCGGAACAGGTACGTGTAGAACTGCACTGGCCAGCGTACGTAGACCTTGGGGGAGACCCGGGCGATGGACAGCGGGATCGAGATCACGAAGCCGATCAGCAGCGAGGCGCTGAGCAGCCACATCGTCATGGCCAGGCCAGTGATGTGATTGCCGTCGCTGTAGAGGAACGGTCGCCAGTATTCCTGAAGAAGTTCGATCATCGCACCGCCTCCCGTGCACCGGCGGCGTAACGGCGTTCAAGCCAGCGCAGCACGACATTGGACGCGCTGGTGATCAGCAGATAGATCAGCGCCGCGAGCACGAGGAAGTAAAACAGTTGGTAGGTGCTTTTGCCGGCATCCTGGGCTGCCTTGACCAAATCGGCCAGGCCGATGATCGACACCAGCGCGGTGGCCTTGAGCATCACCATCCAGTTATTGCCGATGCCCGGCAGGGCAAAGCGCATCATTTGCGGAAACACCACGAACCGGAAACGCTGGCCACGCTTGAGGCCATACGCCGTGGCGGCTTCGACCTGACCCCGGGGCACCGCGAGAATCGCCCCGCGAAAGGTCTCGGTGAAGTACGCGCCATAAATGAAGCCCAGGGTGATGACCCCGGCGCCGAATGGGTTGATCTCGATGTATTCCCATTCCATGAAGTCGGTAAAAGAGGTCAGCCAGGTTTGCAGGCTGTAGAAGATCAGCAGCATCAGCACCAGGTCCGGCACGCCGCGAATCAGCGTGGTGTAGAGCTGGGCCGGGATACGCAGCAGTTTGACGCTGGACAGCTTGGCGCTGGCCCCCAGCAGGCCGAGCAAAACGCTCAGTAACAAAGACAGGACCGCCAGCTTGATGGTCATCCAGGTGCCCTGCATCAGCAGCGGGCCGAAGCCCTGCAGGCTGAAGGCGCTGAGCCCCAGATTTTGTAGGAGTTGTTCGAACATGGAAGAGGCCTTTGGCAGAAAAAAAGCGCCCATCCGAGGCCGGATGGGCGCTGCGCATTATTTGCCGCTGTACAGATTCAGATCGCCAAAGTGTTTCTTCTGGATCTCGGCGTACTTGCCGTCTTCGTGTAACGCTTTGATACCTTTATCCAAAAGAGCCTTCAGCTCTTTGTTACCTTTCTTGATACCGATGGCGGTCTTGGAAGGCAGCAGTTCGCTGTCCACGGGTTTGCTGACTTCATAGTCACCACCTTTTGGCGATTTCAAGAAGCCCAGTTCGGCCTGCAGCATGTCCTGGATCGACGCATCGAGGCGGCCGGAGGTCAGGTCGGCATAAACCTGGTCCTGGTTCTGGTAGGCCTGGGTCTTGACCCCAGCCTTGTCCAGTACGGTTTTGGCATAGGTTTCCTGGATGGTGCCTTGCTCGTAACCGACGGTCTTGCCTTTGAGGGACGCGACATCTTCGCTCAGGCCGGAACCCTTCTTGAACACATACGAGGTCGGGCCGGAGAACAGCTCGTTGGAGAAGTCGATGACTTTTTCCCGGGCCGGGGTCACGGTCATGGACGAGATCACGCCGTCGAACTTATTGGCCTTCAGGCCAGGGATCATGCCGTCGAAATCGCTTTCGACCCAGCGGCACTTGACCTTCAATTCTTCGCAGATTGCATTGCCCAGGTCGATATCGAAACCTACCAGGCTACCGTCGGCGGCCTTGGATTCAAACGGGGCATAGGACGGGTCGACACCAAAACGCAGTTCCTTGTATTCCTTGGCCGTGGCGACGCCGGCGGCCATGCACAACGCCAGTGCAGAAAGGGTCAGCAGTGCTTTTTTCATTATTCAATCCCTAAAACCAATATGAGCGCTTGTGGCGCGTAAGTATTGTTACCGGTGAAGGCGAGAACGGTATGACGGCATAAAGGTAGCAATTTCCGAACCAGAGTGCCGAACAAGCGTTTTAAAAACTTTGGCGGCAGCCAGCGGGACGTGATGGTGCGCGGGGATGAGCAGGCTTTAAAAGATGCACCAGGATGGCGCGGACGCTGCTGTTTTTTAGGCCTCGGTATCAGGTCTCAATACCGGACCGCTGTGCGAGGGGGTGTTGCTAAGCGCTCGGCCAAGGGATTGCCCGGTCATTTCGACATATCGGTAGGTGAACATCGACACCAGGACTACCGATCCCGCTACCAGCAAAGCGATGAGGTTGTTGAGCAGTACATTACCGAGGTCCAGGTAGCGAGTCCCGTCGATCACCGGTGCAATGTCAACGCCAACGATTTTCTTCGCCACCATGAATGCCGACACTACGCAAAACAGAACGGCCGCGTGGGTCAGGTAGATGGAATAAGACAACTTGCCGAGAAAACCGAAGCCACGGCCCGCCAACAGCCGCGACACGGCGCCACGATCAAAGGCGAATATCACAACGATGACACCGAACAACGGACTGGCCCACAACTGCTTGCCTGCAAAATCGTTGATCACGAAAATCAGCGCCACTGTCACTGCCGCCACTTCAAGCGTGCTCAATAACCAGGTCTGGGCCCGGCTGGGCTGGGGGAGCCTCAGGTACACGGCGTAAGCCAGACAGCCAGTGAAAAAGTAAGCGAGGCCACGCAGCGACTCGATGGTGAAGAAGGTATTACCGGCATACATCAGCGCCAAGGCCAGGAGCATCACCGTCGCCCATATCCATGTCCTGATGCCGAAAGCGATACACACGATCAGGGCGAAGATCATGTAGGTGTAATACTCGATACTGATGCTCCAGGACGGATAGTTGAATGACAGTGGGTTAGTCAAATGCGTCCAGGATTGCAACAGCAGTGCATTCGGCAGGATTTCAGAAGGGGCGAACTTTCCTGAGAATGGCGCATTGTTGAAGTCCATGCCTTTTTGCGCAGCCCAATATCGACCGCACTCTAACAGTATAAAGACGCCCAACATAAAGAGGTGCAAGGGAAGCAAGCGGAAGGTTCGTGAAATGAAGAACTTTCTAAAGTTAAATTTTACCGAGCTGCCATAGGCGTGCGTCAATACAAAGCCACTCAATACAAAAAAGAAAGATACAAATACTTCAGCGTGACGGAATAACAACCATTCGGTGAAACTACCGCTGACGCGCAAGTGATAGAGCATTACTGAAATGGCCATCAACCCCCTGAAACTGTCCAGTGAATGAAACCGCTGCTCTGCGCGCATGTCAGGCTCCCTTGCTTGTACGATTGGCACGTCTTGGGTTTCACTCCGGTCGCCACGTCATTGGGGCAGCACCCTGGGGAGGGCGGCTGCCCACTCCCTGAATGATGGTATCCCCGTCACTGTTGCATGAAGGGCCTGGCGCAGGATCTGGACGGTTTAAGACACTTAAATAAATAGTGGGCTCTGATGTCACGTTAGCATTGCTCTTTAAAAGAGCAAGTCGGTTTTTTATTGTCGTGATAGATACCCTGATGACGCAATTACGGCGTCAGAAAAACTGCTAGTGGGCGGGACATCAATAGTTTTTTTAGAAACGCATAAAACGCCATCTGAATACATATCTTCAAATGCCGTTCATCGACGATTCACACTATTTTTCTCACGCCTGTTACACAGCGACTACTGTATAGAGCGATGATGGCAGAGCGCCAACGCGCCTCAGTTAGATGGTGAAAAGGACATTATGAAACGCATCGCCGTGATATTAACGCTGGCGTTCAGCAGCCTGGCCCAGGCCGCGCCAATGCGCTGGGGCGATGTGCGTGACGGCAGCCTCTATTTGCAGGCAGGGCGCGACGACACCTTGCGCGTCAGTTGGGTGCCGGCCTGGCAAACCGACGCTAATGAAGAACGCATCTACTTGCTCGACGGCCAGGGGCAACTGCGCGACGAGCGTTTTATTCCCGCCAGCGAAGGGAGCGGCAAACAAGACTGGGCATTGCCCGCCAGCGCCGCCAGTTACCGTGTCGAAGTCCCGGGCTATAGCTTCAGGCGCTATCGCTTCGAGCACGACGACAAGACCGTCGCCCTGTTCGCGCCGACGAAAGTGCACTTCAGCGTCGAGGCCGCCGCCAACGTCGAGTTGTATTTCAAGGTCCGCGGGGGCGAGCAGGCGATCTTGGCGGGCAAGTATTTCGGCGGCGTCAGGGCTCTGAATGCCGAGCGCCTGGGCGATGGCAAAACAGTCGAACTGAGGCTCAAGCCCTACCAGGAGTACCCGACGTTCGACCAGGTTGCCTTACCCGTCAGCGATAGGGATCAAGACTGGCGCTTGCGCCTGCAAGGTAGAGGCAAAGCGGCCTTCTGGCTGGACGGCACCGCCAACCTGTTCGCCCAGCGCCCGCAGCACCTGCAGCCGCTGCGGCAGGACAGCGGCCGCACCGAGCTGGCCCTGCACCCCGACATGTTGGGCCCCACGCCGCGCTTGGGCTTGGCCTTGCCCTACCTGCTTCCACCGCCGGCAAGCTACAGCGCGCTCGACGCGCTCAAGCCCCGTGCGGGCAGCTTTTACAGCGCCGTCGACATCATGGCCGCTGACCCCCATTACGAAGATGCCTTCAGACGTTTTTATCTGGAACGCGGTGGCATTGATACGAACATCACCTTGCTGGCCGCCACTGGGCGTAAGGCCGACCTGAAGGCCAACAGCCAGAGCAACGCCGGCCTGAACGCCTGGCTGGCGGCCACCGTAGCCCTGGGTAGCGGCACGCACTACCTCTCGTTTGCCGACGAACCCAACTACAACTATCCCGACTATGCGACGTACAAGCACTTCTTCGACGCCATGTATCGCCAGGTGCTCGACTACCCGGGGGCGCGGGAGGCCGGCGTGCGCATCGCCATGCCCGCCAGTTCGCGTTTCGTCAATGGACCGTTTACGCGACGAGGCGCCCAGCACCGTGGCATCGACTGGGCTCGGCGGATGCTCGACGAATCGGCAGCACAAATCGATGCCTTGGCCTGGCACGAGTGGATGATTCGCGACCTGCTGGCCACGCGGGTCTACCGCGACTCCGTGCGCCGAGCCGCCGAAGTCGTCGGCCTGCAAGCCAATGGCCGGCCACGCAAGGCGCTGTTGCTGGACCAGACCAATATCTCCAGTGGCTCAAGCGTGAGCCCCTACGAACAGGAGACGCACTTCGCATCGCTCTGGTGGGCCTCGGTTGCGATCAACTCAGCCCAGGATGGTTTGCTCGACGTGCTCAACTGGTTTCAGGCCGCTGACGATCCGCACCACCTCAAAGGCATGATCCGCCTGCCAGGACCCGATCGCTTCGAGCTCAAACCGGTAGGCTTGGCGCAGCAATTCATCCAGTCGCACTGGCTCGATCAGGTTCTGCGTATGGACAACAGCGCGTTCGAGGTCGATGCCCTGGCGATGGCCCGCGGCAACGAACGCAGCGTGCTGGGGGTAAACAAGGGCGACCGTCTGCAACGGATCAGCCTGCAGGGCGCAGGCACTGCCTGCCCATCCCTCGCCCTTTTCGGTCCTGATAGCCGCCAGCGCGATGCCCCTGTCCAGTGCCGGGATGGACGCATACGTTTTGAAGTACCGGGTGAAAGTATTTTCGCCTTGATGTGGAGGGCGTCATGACACGGGCCGACGCTGGCCCTGTTCGGAGGAGAACGGTCAACCTTTCAACAGATCCTGAAGCGTCGCCAGCGTGTCAGCCTCCTCGACGCTTTTGTCCTGGCGCCAGCGCAGCATCCGCGGGAAGCGCACGGCGATCCCGCTCTTGTGGCGTTTGGACAAGGCTATACCTTCGAAGCCCAGCTCAAAAACCAGGGTCGGCGTGACGCTGCTCACCGGGCCGAACTTCTCCACGGTGGTCTTGCGCACGATGCTGTCGACCTGACGCATTTGGTCATCGGTCAGCCCCGAATACGCCTTGGCGAACGGCACCAGTGTGCGTTCGCGGCTGCCCGGCGGGTTGTCCCAGACGGCGAAGGTGTAGTCGCTGTACAAGCTGGCGCGGCGGCCATGCCCGCGTTGCGCATAGATCAGTACCGCGTCGACACTGAATGGGTCGATTTTCCACTTCCACCACACGCCCATGTCCTTGGTCCGGCCAACGCCGTACAGCGCGTCGCGGGCCTTGAGCATCATGCCTTCGACGCCGAGGCTGCGGGACGCTTCGCGCTGCCGGGCGAGGTCGAACCAATCCTTGCCGGTGATGATCGGGGAGGGCAGCAGCACCGCGCTGCGGCAGTGGGCAATCAGGGTCTGCAGTTGTTCGCGGCGCTCGGTCTGCACACGACTGCGCCAGTCCTCGCCTTGCCATTCCAGCAGGTCGTAGGCCATCACCACCACGGGGGCGTCTTCGAGGACTTTCTTGCCCAGGGTTTTGCGGCCGATGCGTTGTTGCAGCAGGGCAAAGGGCTGCACCCTCGGTTCCAGCGGCGTATCCGGATCGAAGGCATCCGCAGTGGATGGCGGCGCGGCTTTCCATACCACGATTTCGCCGTCGATCACCGTGCCGTCGGGCAACGCCTGCGCCAGGCTGTGCAATTCGGGAAAGCGCTCGGTGACCAACTCTTCGCCCCGGGACCAGACCCACAAATGGCCATCGCGCTTGACCACCTGGGCGCGGATTCCGTCCCACTTCCATTCCACCTGCCAGTCACTGGCCGGTCCCAGCGTCGTGTCGAATTGCTCCACCGCTTGCGATAACGCATGAGCCAGGAAGAACGGATAAGGCTGGCCGCCGCGCTGGGCGTGCTCATCAGCGGATTCGGCAGCGATGAGCTTGAGGTAGCCTGCAGCGGTCGGACGATGGGACAGGTCGGTATACCCCACCAGCCGCTGGGCGACCCGTTTGCTGTCCAGCCCGGCCATGGCCGCCAGCGCGCGTGTGACCAGCAACTTGGACACGCCCACGCGGAAACTGCCGGTGATGAGTTTGATGCACAGCATCAGGCTGGCTCGGTCGAGTTGCGCCCACAACGCCGGCAACCGCACCGCCAGCACCTCGGGCGATTCACCGCGCAGCGGCAGGAGTTTCTCTTCGATCCACAGCGCCAGGCCTTCGTCGGAACGCTGAGGTGATTCTGGCAGGACCAGTGAGATGGTTTCAGCCAGATCACCCACGGCTTGATAGCTTTCTTCGAACAGCCACAGCGACAACCCGGATATCTGCACCGCCAGTTCCCTCAAGGTCTTGACCGGCACCAGTTGTCGCGGGCGCCCTCCAGACAGGAAATACACGGCCCACGCTGCGTCCTGGGGCGGGGCCTTGGTGAAGTAATCCTGCATGGCGGCGAGCTTGGCATTGCTGGAGGTGGTGGCGTCCAGTTCGGCATACAACTGGGCGAAGGCTTTCATGACGCGTCCTCGTCGGTGGCGCTGCCTGAGTCTTCTTCATCGTCACCGTATTCGGTGCTGAAGCCTTGGGCATCCAGGCCTTGCTCGCACAAATGGCGCACCAGTACGCCCACTGAACCGTGGGTGACCATCACCCGCTCGGCGCCGGTCTGTTCGATGGCCCAGAGCAAGCCGGGCCAATCGGCGTGGTCGGACAGCACAAAGCCGCGATCCACGCCGCGTCGCCGACGGGTGCCCCGCAGGCGCATCCAGCCGCTGGCGAAGGCGTCGCTGTAGTCACCGAAACGGCGCATCCAGGTGCTCCCACCGGCAGAGGGGGGAGCGATGATCAGCGCCTGGTTCATGATTGGGTCGTTCTTTTTGATGTCGCCGGCATAGATCGTCGCTGGCAAACGGATCCCGGCCTCGCGATAGACCCGGTTCAGGGGTTCTACCGCACCGTGGGCCAGGATCGGACCCAGGCTCGCGTCAATTCCGTGGAGAATCCGCTGGGCTTTGCCGAAGGAATAGCAGAACAGCACGCTGGCCCGGCCGACGGCAATGTTGCCGCGCCACCACTGATTGATTTCGTCGAAGACCTGCGCTTGAGGCTGCCAACGATAGATCGGCAGGCCGAAGGTGGATTCGGTAATGAACGTATGACACTTCACCGGTTCGAACGGCGCGCAGGTGCCGTCGGGTTCGACCTTGTAGTCCCCGGACGCCACCCAGACCTCGCCTTTATATTCCAGGCGCACCTGGGCCGAACCCAGCACGTGGCCGGCAGGATGAAAACTCAAGCTCACGCCGTGGTGCAGCAAGCGCTCGCCGTAGGCCAGGGTTTGCAGGTTGATGTCCTGGCCCAATCGCGAACGCAAAATGCCTTCGCCGGGGGCCGCTGCCAAGTAGTGTTGGTTGCCACCACGGGCGTGATCGCCGTGGGCGTGGGTGATGACCGAATGTTCCACCGGGCGCCAGGGGTCGATGTAGAAATCTCCGGGCGGGCAGTACAGGCCTTCGGGGCGGGCAATGACAAGATCCATGCATTCACCGGGAAGATGGGCTTGTCTGGTAGAGGCGGGGGCGGGAGGAGAAGTTCTATCGGGTTTGGTGCGGCAGGATCAGGTGGCAGGGCGGACAAATGTGGCGAGGGGGTTTAGCCCAGCGGGGATAAATTCCCTCGCCACACAGGACAGCCTACTTACCGGGCACCAGGGTCAAGCGCGCCTTGCCGTACGCCCGCTCAAAGTTCTGCGGCTGCAATGGCAGGTTCTGATAGTTCCCCTTGATCCACGGATCAATGCCATTGATGTAGTTCGGGCTGGCGGGGTTGCCAGACTGGCCGGTGCCGCCCTGGATCATCAACGGCTCGGGCTGGCCGAAGTCGACGATGAACCGCATGGCCGGCGCCAGGGTGGTGTTGAAACTCTCGCCCCAGGCGAATGCCGAGCTGTTGAGCGTGGAGGCATCGCCGCCGGCGGGCAGGGGGCCGCGCACGATTTGGCCGCTGCTGTTCTTCCATTCGTAGCGATGCAGCTTGCCCCACTGCCAAGCCTTGTGGTCACCGCCCAACTGGCTGTCGCCAGCAGTGATGGCCGCTGCCAGGCTGCGGGCCAGGATCACGGATTTGTCTTCCTTCTGCGGTGTGCGCACGTCATCCCAGAACGGGCTGTCTTCGCGACCGAGCAAGTGATCGGCCTGGGCCGAGTAGGACAACTGACCGTTGGCGAGCAGCGCTTTCCACGCCGGGCTGCTGTCCGGACCCAGTTCGTCGAGGAAGATCTGCTTCATGCTTTCCTGCAGAAACAGTTCATAAATCGCGGCGTCGGCGGAGCTTGGGCTGAGCCGGCCATCGAAAGCCATCAGCCGGGTATAGGCCTCGCGAGCCTTGGCCCGGTCCGCCACTGTTAGCGCATCGATCGCCTGCTTGAGCGGTTGGGCCATGCCCGGGGCTTCGAAGACTTTCTTGAGCTTGGCGGCAAAGGTCGTGGTCTGGTCATATTGCATGGCAGTCAGGCTGCGGCTGTCGTGCTTGCCGGCCCCGGCCAGCTCGGCTATACGCTCGCCGCGCTCCGGTGCGCCCCAGGAATTGGACAACTGCATGCCGTAGCCGTCGGGAATGACTCGCTGGTTGGCGGCGCCGAGCCAGCCCTGGGCCGGATCCTGATCGTAGGGGTGCAGCATCGGGTCGGCGTAGCCATCCCAATCGTAGCGACCTTCCCAACCGGGCGATGGCAACAGGCCTTCGCCTTCGCGGCGGTTCGGATAGCGCCCGGTAACTTGCCAACCAATGTGGCTGGCGTCGGCAAAGATCATGTTCACCGCGATGGCGCGGATTTCACGGCTGGCATCGGAGGCTTTCTCGACATTCTGCGCTCGGGACAAGTCAAAGAACGCGTCCAGGGTTTTGTCGTCGCTAAAGCTCGGCGTCTGTAAGGCCAGGCCAAGACCGTTGGCCATGGCCGAGCCCTGGACACTGTTGAGCAGCGGGCCGTGGCGGGTCTCATACACCGCTTCGCGAATCGGTCGCTGGCCTTTGATGAAGTAGGTCTCGTTGCGGACCATCACCGGCTGCCATTTGCCGTTGACCTCGTAGGACAGACCATTGCCCTGGCGTCGGATTTTTTCCAGGAACAGGTCCTGGTTGTCGCCCAACACGCTGCTCATGCTCCAGGCCACTTTGCCGTTGAACCCCGCCAGAATCATCGGGATGCCCGCCACGGAAACCCCGGCGGCCTGATACTTGGGCGCACGAATCTGCACAGGAACCCACAGTGACGGCACGCTCAATGGGCCATGGCTGTCGCTGGCCAACAGACTCTTGCCGTTGCGGCTGCGCTGCGGGGCGATGGCCCAGTTGCTGGAGGAAGCAATATTCAGCAAATTCAGTTCGGACAACTGAGCGCTGGCCTTGCTGACTTCGTTGAGGCCCGGGACCTGACCGCTGAGCCGCAGGCCCTGGAGCTTATCGGCCTCGGCCATCGGCAGTTGTTCATCCGGGTACGAGGGGCTCAGCCAGGCCAGCTTGTCCTGGGTGACCGTCTGGGCCAGCACCAAGGCGGCGATTTCTTCCGGCAGGTTGGCCGATTGGCTGAAATTGAGCAGGCAAAACATCAGCGCCGAATCTTGCGGTTTCCAGTATTCGGGTTTGTAGCCGTTGGCGGCCAGATCCGGCGGCAACTTGTCGCGATAGCGGAACAGGTACGCGTTGACGCCGCGGGCATAGACTTCGAAGAAGCGTTTGAGCCGCGGCGAGGAGGCTTTGTACAGCTCGTCGGCGCTTTTCTTCAGGTTGACCGCACGCATGTAGCGATCGACGTCCAGTCGTTCGGCGCCGGACATTTCTGCCAGACGACCCTGAGCCAGCAGGCGCATGGTCACCATCTGGCTGATGCGGTCGCTGGCATGGACGTAGCCGAGGCTGAACAGGGCGTCATGGAAATTGTTGCTCTCGATCAGTGGCATGCCCATGGCATTGCGTCGAACCGAGACGTTCTGCGCCAGCCCCTTGAGCGGTTGCACGCCGGACGTCGGAGGAACCGTGTCCTGGGCGTTCCAGGTCTGGCAACCGCTCAGACCGAGCACACTGGCCACTGCGGCGGCAACGCCGAGCCGGGGGAAGGGAAAAATAGAGGCTGGCGAGGCCATGGCAAAGCTCCTGCGGGAGGGGGGGGCACCGATAAAGGCGCTACGTTAGTGAGCAGGAGGAGGGCGCGCAAGCGGGGGCAGGGGTTATTTGTTGATTTGGCGATGAAAGCCTGCTGTGAGGCTTACCCACAGCAGGGTTTTGGGTGTATCAGGAGGGCTCAGGGCTTGGGCGGGTTGACCTTGTCCACCAGGGCATAGGCCTTGGCAGTGGCCGGGCGCTCCTTGATGCGATTGAACCAGCGCTGCACGTTCGGGAAGTCTTCCAGCCGCTGGCTTTGCCATTGGTGTGAAACGGTCCAGGGATAAATCGCCATGTCGGCAATGCTGTACTCGTTGCCCGCTACAAATTCACGGTCCGCCAGGCGGCGATCCAGCACACCATACAGACGAGCGGTTTCGTCGACATAGCGTTTGATCGCGTAGGGGATTTTTTCCGGGGCGAACCGGCTGAAGTGATGATTCTGCCCGGCCATCGGCCCCAGGCCGCCCATCTGCCAGAACAGCCACTGCAACACTTCTTGCCGTCCGCGCAAATTCTCTGGAATGAACTGGCCGGTTTTTTCCGCCAGGTACAGCAGGATCGCGCCCGACTCGAACAGCGAAATCGGCTCGCCACCATCGGCGGGTTTGTGGTCGATGATCGCCGGAATGCGGTTGTTGGGGGCGATTTTCAGGAAATCGGGCTTGAACTGCTCTGCCTGGCCGATGTTGATCGGGTGCACCTTGTAGGGCATGCCGGCTTCTTCAAGGAACAACGAGATTTTATGGCCGTTGGGCGTGGTCCAGTAATACAGGTCGATCATGGAGGGCTCCAGATAAGACAGCGTGATGGATGGACAACACATGACGGCGGGAGGTCGTCCTGATTGCCGAAAGGCTTGCCTGTAGGAAGAGGTGATGCTCAAGTGTGGAAAATTCAATGACCGAACACGAGAAAACCGGCATGGAGTTACAGAAAAACGCAGCGTTGATTCTTATCGATCAACAAAAAGGCATCCTTCACCCCAGGCTAGGCCCTCGCAACAACCCCGATGCGGAACTGCACATGCTCCAGTTGCTCGATTTCTGGCGACAATCGGCACGGCCGGTGATTCATGTCCACCACCTGTCCCGCTCGCCGGACTCAGTGTTCTGGCCCGGGCAATCGGGCGTGGAGGTTCAGGAGCGGTTCGAGCCGTTAGCCGGGGAAAGGCTGGTTCAAAAGCAGGTGCCGGATGCGTTCTGCGGCACGCGCCTGGAGGCGGACCTGCATGAAGCGGGGATTGGGCAATTGGTGATCGTGGGCGTGGCGACGAACAACTCGGTGGAGTCCACGGCGCGTACGGCCGGCAATCTGGGATTCGACACTTGGGTGGCCGAAGACGCGTGTTTTACCTTCGACAAGGCTGACTATTTCGGCCATGCCCGTTCGGCTGGCGAGGTCCATGCCATGTCGCTGGGCAACTTGCATGGCGAGTATGCGACGGTGGTCAGCGTGAAGGAGATTCTTGCGGCGGGTTGAAACCGAGTGTGTAGGGTTGCCCCAGCCGGTATGGATTAGCCTCAAACGCCCCATCGCGAGCAGGCTGGCTCCCACAGGGCTCAGTGGTGAATCCGGATTTTGTGGTCGCCGCAGGCCCCTGTGGGAGCGAGCCTGCTCGCGAGGACGATTCAACAGGCGAAGATTATCTTCGCCCGGATCATCAAGCGCCGTGACACTTCTTGAATTTCTTGCCATTGCCGCATGGGCAAGGGTCGTTGCGGCCGACATCCTTCAGGGTATTGCGCACCGGTTCCTGGTGGGCGTGGCCACAGTTGGGGCCATGGACATGTCCGTGATCATGATCGTGGTGATGGTCATGATCGTGGTTGCAGTCAGGGCCATGGACGTGGGGTTGCTGGGTCATCGGGGTTACTCCGCAATAAAATCGGCGGCGATTATCACGCCATTGCGCCTCAGGTGCACGTAGTGGGCGATGAATAAACCGGTTTCCAGCTCACCTTCCAGGCGATAGGGGATCTGCTGGCGGGGTTTTTCGAGCATTTTCACCAGCTTGCGTACCTGCGGCCACAGGTTGGTGCGGATCGGAACCCTGAAGTAGCGGCTATGCCCGGGACGCACCGTGAACCAGTGCTCGTGCTCTCCTTCGGTCAGCAACAGGTCGCCCAGATGAATGCGGTAGGTTATGCCGCGCACGGTCAAATCACTGTCGTCGGGGTTGTCCACACGAAAGTGCAGCATGAACTTCTGCTCCACCAGCCGCGCCCGTACCACCTCGACCTTGGTCAGATGCACCTGCGGTTCAGGGGCCTCACCACCTCGCCAGGACGCACAACTGCCGAGCCCGATGAACAGCAGCAGGCAAGTGATGCGCAGCAGATGTGATGAAAGGGTCATGTCCGTGCCTCTGGTTTATCCCAGTCTAGCCTGCTGGCGAGCGCAGCAGTGTCGGACGATTCCGATATCAGCGATTAAAGTAGCCTGCGCAGCACTTCTTGAATTTGTGCCCACTGCCGCACGGGCAGGTGTCGTTGCGTCCGGTCTTGACTGGCACTGTCGGGTCGATGAAGTACCAGCGTGCGCCGTTCTGTACGAAGGATGACTGTTCGCGGTGGCTGTGTTCCCCCTGGCCGTCGTGCCAGCGCGCGGTGAAGGTGACAAAGGCGTGTTCGGGTTGGCCACCGAATACTTCGCTGCTTTCCACCTCCAGTCCGAGCCATGTGCTTTTGGCGCTCCACTCGCTGATGGATTGGCGATCCAGGCCGTCCTGCTGGGCGGGCAAGGTCGTGGCTACCAGATAGTCCACCAATCCCAGCACGTAGGCACTATAACGCGAACGCATCAAGGCTTCGGCGCAGGGCGCCGGGTGACCATCGTGGTAATGGCCGCAGCAGGCGTCCAGTGGGTTGCCACTGCCGCACGGGCAAATGGTTGTGTGCATGCTTGTGTTCACGGCTACCACCAGTATTTTCCAAAGTTTTCCGGGTTGGCCCAAAAGCGTGAGTTGAGCCAGTCAGGGACTTGTTTGTATTCAAGCAGATCGTAGGTAAACAGGGTCAGCACCTGCTCCTCGCGCTGGAATCGCTCACTGGCCTGCAGGGCCAGGGAAAAGAAATCAGTTTCTTGCCAGCCGCAGGCATTGAGGTCCGCCAGCACGGCGATACGGCTGGCGTTGAGATTGCGGATGCCACCCAACAGGTTCAGACCGTCACGTTTGGGCAAATGCTCCAGGCAATCAAGCGCCAAGGCCAGGTCGAAACGCCGCGCCGCCACGTCCGCCGCAAGGGCGCCAGGGGCGGCGTGGACCACTTCAGTATCAGGATGCGCTTGCTGGAACGCCTCAAGGGCAGGGAAGCTGCTGGCCCCGATCAACAGCAGTTTTTTCGGGGCATAACGGTCCAGCACGGCAGCCAGGGCTTGCTGGGGCGTACGGGAAGAAATGGCAACGGTCATCGAAGTTCCTCTGTCAGAGCCGCCACGATAGCCTGCGCGGACCCCATGGCCTAGAGCGGTTTGTGCTTAAACGTATCGATCTACGGCAAATAGGGGGCAAAAACCGCGATAGCGTGATGCTGGCGCGGATGCGGAGTCGGGTCTTTACTCCCCTGAATCGGCGCAAAGCCGATCCCACAAGGAGAAAACCCAATGAGCATAGTTCGCACAGCGTTACCCTTGGTTCTGCTGACCGGTGTGTTGACTGGTTGCGCAGGTTTGCAGAAAACCGATTGGCCGACCTGCGCGGCGGTTGGCGGTGTGACGGGCGCTGGATTGGGCGCCATCGAAAGCACCTCCTGGGCCGGCGGTGGTGCATTGTTTGTCGGCACCATGGCGGCGGCTTATTGCTGGGTGCATGGCGACGGCGATGAGGATGGCGATGGCGTGCCGGACAGCCGCGACAAATGCCCGGGCACGCCTAAGGGCGTGCAAGTCGATGCCGACGGCTGCCCGCCACCGGCACCGGCGCCGATGGTTGAAGAAGTCGTGGTGGTCCAGGAAGAAACCATTGTGATCCGTGACGTGCATTTCGAATTCGACAAGGCCACGCTGACGGCGGCAGACAAGGAGGTCCTGAGCACGATTGCAACCCGACTCAAACAGGAAACGTCCACCGCGCAACTGCGCGTCACCGGCCACACTGACAGCGTCGGCAGCGATGCCTATAACCAGCGCCTGTCTGAACAACGGGCCAACGCGGTGGTGCAATACCTGGTTGAGAGCGGCGTGCCCCGTTCCAGCTTCGTTTCGGTGGAGGGTGCCGGTGAGAGCCAGCCGGTGGCGGACAACAGCACCGCCGATGGTCGGGCCATGAACCGCCGCACGGAGATCAAGATAAATCGCTGAAGCCCCCGTCATCCGCGGCTTGTACAGTCGCGGATGCGGGTCTTTACTCCTGTGTGACCGGTATGGGCCGGTAACACAGGAGCATTCACCATGAACGTTCTACTCAGGGCCGCCTTACCGGTACTGCTGGCGGGCAGTCTGTTGTCAGGTTGTGCCACTCACAGCGATGGCGGCGCACCGCTCAATCAACGCACCTGGCCAGTCTGTAGCTTGATCGGCGGTCTGGTTGGCGGCGGCCTGGGAGCCCTCGAAAGCAGCGGTTGGGCGGCGGGCGGTGCTGCGCTGGGGCTGTTGACCGGCGGCCTGATCTGCTACGCCCAGGATGGCGACGAGGACGATGACGGCGTGTTCGACCGCCGTGACCGTTGTCCCGACACGCCGGCCAATACCCCGGTTGAACATCATGGTTGTCCGTTGCCGCAATACCCGGCCAGCGCTCCGCCGGTTGAACCTCAGGCACCGGCCACGGAAGTGATCACCCTCAACGATGCCGGCAAGGTGCTGTTCGACTTCGATAAATCCGATCTCACTCAAGACGCGCGAAGCCAACTCGATGGGCTGATGAGCAAATTGAGTCATGCCAATGTCGCCAGCATCCGCGTGGTGGGGCACACCGACAGCGTCGGCACTGATGCCTACAACCAGGGGCTGTCCGAGCGCCGAGCAAGCAGCGTGGTGGAATATCTGCTTACTCAGGGGCTTTCACCGGACAAGCTCACCAGTGAAGGCAAGGGTGAAAGCGAGCCGGTGGCCGACAACGAGACCGATGAGGGGCGGGCGCAGAATCGTCGGGTTGAGTTGCATATCCAGCGCTGAGCCGCGTGCCAGAGCCGTCGGGTCGCCAGTGGGGCGACCCGACGAGTCGAGGTTTGCGTCAGATTAAATTTGCCCTGGCCTCTGGCTTATTCTGCGCGCAAGCCGTTACTGTGCGTGCAAAGAATAATACTTACCGGGGGGATGTATGAAGCTNGGGGCGCCCCGACGAGTCGAGGTTTGCGTCAGATTAAATTTGCCCTGGCCTCTGGCTTATTCTGCGCGCAAGCCGTTACTGTGCGTGCAAAGAATAATACTTACCGGGGGGATGTATGAAGCTGTTATGGGCGCTGGGGCGCTTGTTGACCCTGCTGTTCTGGCTGGTGGTGCTGGTCAACCTGGTCATGCCGTTCGTTCATCCGCTGCATCTGCTGGTCAATTTTGGCGCAGCGATATTGCTGGCGATCCATTTGCTGGAACTGGTGTTGTTTCGAGCCAGCTTGCGCGGCCGGCCAGCTTCAGGCCGTGATCGCCTGCGAGTGCTGCTGTTCGGCATCTTCCACCTGCAAACCCTCCCGATCGCCGCCGAGGCTTCCCATGCGTAAATTGTGTCTGCTTGTCGCACTCGTGTGCCCCTGGGCCAGTGCCCAAGTGATCCAGGTCGAAACCCATTCCTTGATGCGTCTGCCCAATACCACCAGCGCCCTGACACTGGAACGGCTGGAGGTGGCCGATTACGGCACGTTGCTGGTGCCTGCCAACGTCACTGAATTGACCATTGGCCAACTGCACCTGGGGCGCGAAGCACGGATCGCCATCGTGCCTGGGCAACAGACACTGCAGATAAAAGTTGCCGAGGGCGAACTGGCCGACGGCAGTCAGATCACGGCTCGGGGCGCGCCCGGAACCTATACCAAAGCGGCACGACCGGGACGTGATCTCAATCTGCGCTTCAATGCCTTGAATGCGCCATTGTTGTCGGTGGATGCCCGCGGTGGAACCGGTGCGCCAGGTTACGTGGGCCTCGATGGCGCCAACGGCCAGGCGCCGGGTTGTACGTGGGGGGCAGCCGGTCGCGGTGCCGACGGCAGCAATGGCAGTGACGGCCAGCCGGGTGCGGCGGGTGCGCAGGTGCGTCTCGAACTGCCCCGTGATTATCCCGATGAGCAGATCAAGGTTACGGTGGAGGGTGGCGCGGGCGGCGCCGCTGGAGCCGGAGGTAAACCCGGCGCTGGCGGCAAGGCCAAGGGGTGCTTCGTCTATACCGCCGACGGTGGCAAAAGCGGTCGCCCTGGTGCCGATGGCCAGCCGGGACCAGCCGGAGCAGCGGGGGCGGTGACGGTGCAGCGATTCTAAGAGGACTGAGCTCGAGAACTGTGGGAGCGAGCCTGCTCGCGATGGCAGGGTATCAGTCAACCTTGATGTGACTGACCCACCGTTATCGCGAGCAGGCTCGCTCCCACCAGGGGATACGCTAAGTTCAGAACATCGGCCGCGCCGCGCCAATCGCCACCACCAGCAACCCGATCAACAGATTAATCCCCACCAACTGCCGGATTTTCCCCAGTACCGCCGCGCCCGTCGGCCAGTCCTGGGCTGCTACGGCCTTGCGCAGGGCCGGCAATTGCAATCCCTGGATGCGGATAAACAGCGCCGTCATCACCACATACAAGCCGATCATGATCTGCACATAACGTGGCGCGGTCTCGAAGCCGGCAAAGCGCATGTGGATCAGGCCTACGCCGCTGATCGGCAAAAGCACCACTGCGACCCAGACCCAAACGAAAAAACGCTGAAACACTTCTGTCCATAATTTGAGCCGGGCCGGCCCCTCAAGGGCCGCGATTGCGGCGGGGCGCAGGATCATCCAGGCGAAGAACATACCGCCGACCCAGACCAGGGCCGCCAGTAAATGCAGGGTGTAGACGAGGGCAAAGGGTGTCATTGAGTTACTCCGTTCTGCGCAGGATTGATTAGCGGGGTATGATAGCCGCCGATCCGAACCACTGAAAATTTATCCAGCGTTTTTAGCGCCCGACCATTCATGATCAGCACCGAACTCAAAACCACGATCCAGGGCGCCTATTCGCGTTTTCTCGAAGCCAAGAGCCTCAAGCCGCGATATGGCCAGCGCCTGATGATTGCCGAAGTGGCAAAAGTCCTGGGTGACATCGACACCGACGACGAAGGCCGGCGCAGTGGCGAGCCTGCCGTCGTGGCGGTGGAGGCCGGCACCGGCACCGGCAAGACCGTGGCCTACAGCCTGGCGGCAATCCCCACCGCCAAGGCCGCCGGCAAACGCCTGGTGATCGCCACGGCCACGATCGCCTTGCAGGAGCAGATCGTTTTCAAGGACCTGCCTGACCTGATGCGCAACAGCGGGCTGAATTTCAGCTTCGCCCTGGCCAAGGGTCGTGGGCGCTACATGTGCCTGTCCAAGCTCGACATGTTGCTTCAGGAAGGCCAGGCGCAGACCGCCACGGCCCAGTTGTTCGAGGAAGAAGGCTTCAAGATCGAAGTCGATGAGGCCAGTCAGAAGCTGTTTACCAGCATGATCGAAAAGCTGGCCGGCAATAAATGGGACGGCGACCGCGACAGCTGGTCCACCGCCCTGGAAGACGCCGACTGGTCACGCCTGACTACCGATCACAGCCAGTGCACCAACCGTCATTGCCCGAACTTCGGCCAGTGCGCCTTTTACAAGGCCCGCGAAGGCATGGGCAAGGTCGACGTCATTGTCACCAACCACGACATGGTCCTGGCCGACCTGGCCCTGGGCGGTGGCGCGGTGCTGCCGGATCCGCATGACACGATCTATGTGTTCGACGAAGGTCACCACCTGCCGGACAAGGCCATCGGCCATTTCGCCCATTACACCCGGCTGCGCTCCACCGCTGACTGGCTGGAAACCACCGCCAAGAACCTCACCAAGCTGTTGGCCCAACACCCGCTGCCGGGTGACCTGGGCAAGTTCATCGAGCAGGTGCCCGAGCTGGCCCGTGAAATCAAGACGAACCAGCAGTTCATGTTCAGTGCCTGCGAACAAGTGGCGGATTTCAAGCCCGGCGAAGACGTCGAGGGTCGTGATCGACCTCGCCATCGCTTTGTCGGCGGCGTCATACCCGAGCACATGCGCGAGATGGGCATCGAGCTCAAGAAAGGCTTTGCCCGTCTGACCGACCTGTTCACCCGTCTGACCGACCTGCTCAAGGAAGGCATGGATGGCGAGGTCAATATCGGTATCGCCAGCAACCAGGCCGAGGAGTGGTACCCGTTGTTCGGCAGTCTGCTGTCCCGCTCCCAGGGTAACTGGGAGTTGTGGACCGCGTTCACGACTGAAGACCCGGAAGACAACCCGCCGATGGCGCGTTGGTTGACCCTGGCCGAAAGCGGCTCGCTGTTCGACATCGAGGTCAATGCCAGCCCGATCCTGGCGGCGGAAATGCTGCGTCGCAACCTGTGGAATGTGGCCTACGGCGCGCTGGTGACTTCCGCCACGCTGACCGCCCTGGGCACGTTCGACCGTTTCCGCATGCGCGCCGGCCTGCCGAAAAAAGCCGTGACCGCCGTGGTTCCGAGCCCCTTCCATCATGCCGACGCCGGCGTGCTGCGGGTCCCGGACCTCAAGGCTGATCCGCGGGATGCCGCCGCCCACACCGCGGCGATTATTCGCGACCTGCCGGAACTGGTGGAAGGCTCGCGGGGCACCCTGGTGCTGTTTTCCTCGCGCAAACAGATGCAGGACGTGTTCGACGGCCTCGACCGCGACTGGCGCAAGCAAGTGTTCATCCAAGGCAACCTGTCCAAGCAGGAAACCCTGAACAAGCACAAAGCGCGGGTCGATGGCGGCGATTCCAGCGTGCTGTTCGGCCTGGCGAGTTTTGCCGAAGGCGTGGATTTGCCCGGTGCCTACTGTGAGCATGTGGTGATCGCCAAGATCCCGTTTTCGGTTCCGGACGACCCGGTGGAAGCCGCGTTGGCCGAATGGATCGAGGCCCGCGGTGGTAACCCGTTCATGGAAATCTCCGTGCCGGACGCCTCGCTGAAACTGGTCCAGGCCTGTGGTCGATTGCTGCGCACCGAAGAAGACCGCGGCACCATCACCTTGCTCGACCGCCGACTGGTGACCCAGCGCTACGGCAAGGCGATCCTCAACGCCCTGCCACCGTTTCGGCGGGAGATATCCTAGCCTCCCGGTGATTTTTGACTGAGGAGGTCTCTGTGGCGAGGGGATTTAGCGAAACGGGCAGTGTCAGTCCGGTCAGCCGTCTTGCGGCGGTTCCCAAAAACCTCAATGGCTGAAACAATGCAGGCCACTTCAAAAAAGTGTTTGTTTCAAGGGAGTTGCGGGTGCAGATTCAAGGCCATTATGAGCTTCAATTCGAGGCGGTGCGTGAAGCCTTCGCCGCGCTGTTCGACGATCCTCAGGAGCGCGGCGCGGCGTTGTGCATTCAGGTTGGTGGCCGCACGGTCATCGATCTGTGGGCCGGCACGGCCGACAAGGATGGCAGTGAGGCCTGGCACAGCGACACCATCGCCAATCTGTTTTCCTGCACCAAGACGTTCACCGCCGTCACCGCCCTGCAACTGGTGGCCGAAGGCAAGCTGCAGCTGGACGCCCCTGTCGCCCGCTACTGGCCTGAGTTCGCGGCAGCCGGCAAGCAAGCCGTCACGCTCCGTCAGTTGCTTTGCCACCAGGCCGGGTTGCCGGCGTTACGTGAATTGCTGGCGCCCGAAGCACTTTATAACTGGCAGACCATGGTCGATGCTCTGGCCGCTGAAGCGCCCTGGTGGACGCCGGGAGACGGTCACGGCTACGCGGCGATCACTTATGGCTGGCTGGTCGGCGAACTGCTGCGCAGGGCTGACGGTCGTGGGCCGGGGGCATCCATCGTGGCCCGTATTGCCAAGCCGTTGGGCCTGGATTTTCACGTCGGCCTGGCTGATGAAGAGTTTCATCGCGTGGCCCACATCGCTCGCGGCAAAGGCAATGTGGGGGATGCGGCGGCCCAGCGCCTTTTACAAGTAACGATGCGCGAACCCACGGCCATGACTACCCGGGCCTTTACTAACCCGCCCTCGATCATGACCAGCACCAATAAGCCAGAGTGGCGGCGCATGGAACAACCGGCGGCCAACGGCCATGGTAACGCCCGTAGCCTGGCCGGGTTTTATGCCGGCCTGCTGGACGGCAGCCTGCTGGAGGGCGAAATGCTCGACGAACTGACTCGCCAGCACAGCTTCGGCGAGGACAAGACATTGTTGACCCAGACCCGTTTCGGCCTGGGTTGCATGCTCGATCAGCCGGATGTACCGAACGCGACCTACGGCCTCGGCCCTCGGGCATTCGGTCATCCTGGGGCAGGGGGCTCCATCGGTTTTGCCGACCCGGAGCACGATGTGGCTTTTGGCTTTGTGACAAACACCCTCGGGCCATACGTTTTGATGGATCCGCGGGCGCAGAACCTTGCGCGGGTACTTGCCACTTGTCTATAAAACGTTAGCGAAGGCGGCGGGCACAGGAACCTCGTGTTCCTTTCAGTTTCCAACCGTCTGTTTATGCGGCCCGAACATGGCCTTTGTTTTTTTACATCATTTTGTGGATATCCAATGTCATTGAATAAATCTTTCGCTCTGGCGCTGTGCTTCGCTATCACCGGTTGCGCACAAACCCCACAAAATGATGCCGAGGGCGGCAGTGGCTGGTGGCCGTTCGGCGCCTCCGACAAGGTCGCGGCCAAAGAACCGACGTCAGCGGCGCCGCTGAAACCGGCTGCCGTCGCGCCACAAGCCAAGGCCGAGGGTGCCACTCACTGGTGGTGGCCGTTTTCTTCCGATGACGCCGCCGACGGCGTCGCCAAAAAAGTCGACGCCAAACCTGAAGTCAAGACGCCGGTTACCGTCGCCAAGGCTGAAGCTGAAAGCAACGGCAAGTGGTGGTGGCCATTCGGCGGTAAAGATCAGGAAACCGCCAAGACGGTGCCGATGCCGGATCCGAAAGTCACCCAGGCTTGGCTCGACGACTACGAGCCGAAATTGCGCACGGCCATCAAGGACAGCAAGCTCGAACTTGAACGCCGCGACGACGTGCTGGTGGTCACCGCACCGGTGGACGGCTCCTTCAACCCGGATCGTCCGGCCATGCTGCTGCCGGTGAGCCTCGGCCCGTTCACCCGCGTTGCGAAAATTCTGGAAGCTGATCCGAAAACAGCCGTGCTGATCCTCGGCCACGCCGACACGTCGGGCGCCGCGCCGGTCAACCTGAAGCTCAGCCAGGAACGCGCCCAATCCGTGGCGGCGATTTTCCGTCTCAGCGGCTTGCAGCGTGATCGCCTGATGCTGCGTGGCATGGGTTCGGTTGCGCCCCGTGCCGCCAATGACAGCGTTGAAGGTCGCGCTTTGAATCGTCGTGTCGAGCTGCTGGTCACGCCGCAAAACACCATGGTTGCGCTGCTGAGCAAGTACAACATGCCGGCCCCGGCGCCAGTAAGGTTGGTGGCGGTCCAGGACGTGAAACCTGCGGCTTTGGCGCCAGCGCCCGCGCCGGCGGCTAACAAGTCCAAGGCTGTTGCCAGCAAAAAAGCGCCGGCCAAGAAGGCTGTCGCCAAGGCTCCTGCCAAAAAAGCCCCGGCCAAGAAAGCGCCGGTGGCGAAGAAGCAGCAACCGACCAAAGCCGCTACCGATGCCAAGAAAGTCGCGGCTGCCGATGCATCCAAGCAGTGATGGGCTAACTACAAGGAACGCGCCATGACCCAGACGCTGGCTGATATGCGCCGCGACTACACCCGCGATGGCCTGACCGAGGCGCAGGCCCCGGCCGAGCCGTTCGCGCTGTTCCACCAGTGGTTCGCCGACGCGGTGAAAACCGAACAGGCGCCGGTGGAGGCCAACGCCATGACCTTGGCGACCGTGGATGCCGATGGGCGCCCGCACTGCCGGATCCTGCTGCTCAAGGGGCTCGATGCCCAAGGCTTCACGTTCTTCACCAACTACGAGAGCGCCAAGGGTCAGCAACTGGCCGCGAACCCGTTCGCGGCCATGACATTTTTCTGGCCGACGCTGGAGCGTCAGGTGCGTATCGAGGGCAAGGTGCAGAAGGTCACGGCGCAAGAGTCGGACGCCTATTATCAGGTACGGCCATTGGGCAGTCGCCTCGGGGCCTGGGCTTCACCTCAAAGCCGGGTGATTGCGGGTCGAGGTGAGCTGGAAGACTTGCTCAAGGCCACCGAACAACGCTTCAGTGACAGCCAGCCTCACTGCCCGGAGCATTGGGGGGGCTATCGTCTGCTGCCCGAGCGTATCGAATTCTGGCAGGGACGGGCCAGCCGTCTGCATGATCGCCTCAACTACCGCCTGCAAGAGGCGAGCTGGATCCGCGAGCGTCTGGCGCCTTAGCCCTGGGTATACCCTGCCGCCGCGGCCTGAAGCCATTGCGGCAGGTCGCGCCGCTTGATCCCTTGCTTCTGGGCGTGGGCCAATTGTTGCAGCATGTAAGTTTTTTTCAGCTCATCCTGCCCCGCCAAAGACAGCGCCAGATCGCGGTCCATCCAGCGTTTGATCCGCACGTACAGCCACCAATGAAAGTACAAACCGGCGACGGTGGTAGCGGCTATGATGAAATAATCCATGAGAAATCCTCAGGCCAGTGACGCGGATAGCGGAAATTGGCGCTACTGTTTGGGTGAATTTTTCGGGCGAGTCTGTATCCCACCTGAATGAAAACAATTTTATCCCGGCGAGGCCGTGACAGGCGTCAAGCTGCGGAGTTTAATGAATACCTGTCTTTTGGAGTTTGATGCTATGCGTAAGTCTGTTTTGCTGGTTGCTTCCTTTTCCACGATGGCGATGTTGCTCACTGGCTGTCAGTCGAGCCTGACCGGTGACTCCTATTCCCGTGACGAAGCGCGTCGCGTGCAGACGATTCGCATGGGGACCATTGAAGCCTTGCGTCCGGTCAAGATCGAAGGCACCAAGACCCCGATCGGCGGCGCGGCGGGTGCGGTGGTAGGTGGTGTGGGTGGCAGCGCCATCGGTGGTGGCCGTGGCAGTATCGTTGCTGCCGTGATCGGCGCCGTGGCCGGCGGCCTGATCGGCTCCGCGACCGAAGAAGGCCTGACCCGTACCCAGGGTGTGGAAATCACCGTTCGCGAAGACGACGGCAGCATGCGCGCCTATGTGCAGCAGGTTCAGGAAAACGAAGTGTTCCGTGTGGGTGAGCGGGTTCGTATTTCCACTGTGGATGGTACGAGCCGCGTATCGCACTAAGCTGGAATCGCTAAGAGAAAATCGCGCTTTTTCCTGAACGGGGAGGCGCGATTTTTTTTATGGCTTCGTTTCGGGGGGCGCGCGGCGTGTATATCCGTTTCTTCGGTAACGGCTGCTTATGGTTCCGCTCTTACAGCGGCTCACTTTTGAAGAGCGCAAAAGTAAGCAAAACGCTTCTGCCCACCACTCGGCACCTCGCTTAGGCTCGGTGTGCCTGAACGAAGGCATTGCTCCGTGGGCCGCCGCGAAGGGCCATCCATGGCCCAGCGCGGCTAACCCGGCATCCATGCCGGGTTGCCCACTGCGCAATACCTTCGTTCAGCCAGCGTGGTTAACGGGGCGTCCAAGATCAACGTCCACCGCGAGGCGGCCTTATAGCCGGCCTGATTCTTGGTGGGACCGCGTTTCTCCTGTGGGAGCGGGCTTGCTCACGCAAGCGGTATCACAGTCGATGAAGATGTTGGGTGTGTTGGCCTTTTCGCGAACAAGCCCGCTCCCTCAGTGGTTCTGTGTTGGATATAAATTTGTGCTCACTGAAAGATCGAATGTGGGAGCGAGCCTGCTCGCGATGACGGCATCCAATTCAATCGCTATGTAACTGAACTATCGCAAGACTGAGAAGGCGGCTACACAGTTGACGAAGATGTTGCATGTGTCGACCTCTTCGCGAGCAGGCTCGCTCCCACAGGAAAAACGCGATCATCAAAAAAAACAGGTCGGCTATAAGGCCGCCTCGCGGAGGACGTTGATCTTGGACGCCCCGTTAACCACGCTGGCCGAACGCAGGCATTGTGGAG